>JAJYWN010000062.1 GCA_021791495.1 Bacillota bacterium | reverse complement strand
CGCCGTTTCGAGGATGCTGGTGGGCGGTGCTGTTCTCCATCGTCGCCAGCGAGACCAGCGCGCTGACCTTCATCAGCATCCCGGGGCTCGCGTACCTCGGGAACCTCGGCTTCCTGCAGGTGGTCGTGCGGCGGTTCCCCCTTGGCACGCTGGGCCTGGAGCCGGGCCGGGGTTACCTCAACGTCTTCTTCGTCGAGCCGCAGCAGCGGCGGCACGGGGTGGCCACGGCCCTGCTCAGTGTGGCCATCGAGTATCTACGGGGCCACGGCTGCCGGGAGCTGCGGTGTGGCGGATATGTTCCTTATTATGTGACCCCCGGAGTGGACGTGGACTACGTCGATACCCACTCTTTCTTGGCAATGAACGGTTTCACAAGGGTGGCGGCGCCGGTGGCGATGGGGCGCGCCTTGGAGCGGGCGGCGACGCCGGCCTGGGTGCGGGAGCGCGAGGCCATGCTGTCGCTGGAGGGCATCGAAGTGCGGGGTTTCCAGGTGGAGGACACCTTGCCGCTGCTGGATTTTGTGGAGAAGCATTTTCCCGATTGGGCGCCGTCGGTGCGGGACGGGCTCCAGCACGAGAACCTGGAAATCGTGGTGGCGACCATGGATGACTCGGCGGTGGCCGGCGGCGGCGGCGCGACGGCGGCCGGCGGCGCCCCTAACCTTGAGATCGTCGGCTGCGCCCAGTGGGAGAACACCTACAACGACCCGCCGCGCGGGATGCCGGGGCGATTCGGCCCCTTCGGCGTCCGACCCGACCTCCGGAACCGCGGCATCGGGGCGGTCATCTTCTGGAACATGGTCCAGCGGGCGCGGGCGCGCGGCAGCCGGTACCTGTGGTTCGGGTGGGCCGGCGGGCGCAATGTGGCCTTCTACGAGCGCATGGGCTGCCAGGTGACGAGGAGCTTCGTGCTGTACCGAAAAGTCCTGTAGGGGTCCGGAAGTGTTAAGTATTTGACGTCCGCAGTCGTAAAAGTGTACAGTAACGTTACATGGAAGAACTTGGGGGGCCTTGAGGTGTGGCATGATCGTCACCCTCTCCGGACCCGAGAAGGAAGACCGGCTGCAGGTCATCAGAGCCCTCGCTAGTGACTTCAGAATCGCCTATACCGGGCATGTGATCGAACGTGTTGCCGACGGCGACTTCACCTACGATGATGTCCGCACATGCCTCACTAACGCCAGACGCGTGGTCAAAGCCGAGACAGACGGGCAAGCCCTCGATGGGCTTCGATATGTCGTTCGGGGACCAGACACCGGAGGTTGCGCGTTCTACACTTGTGGAAAGATTGTGCTCCTTGGTGGCCAGCGGATCTACCAGGTTATCAGTGCGAAACACTACATCGAGGGACGGGAGGGTGGTGATTGAACGTGACGGCCGAGGAACAGTCCGGGTACCCTTGCGACCAGTGCGAAAAGGGAATCATGAGGACGACTATATTCCCTAAATACGAAACAGCCGTCGAAGGAAATCCTTTCGTTGTTGAAAACGCTGTTGTTGAAGTCTGTGACAAGTGTGGCAACTGGAACGTCATGTACAAGGAGCTTGAGCGATGGCACAAAGCCTATGAGGATTTCCACGCCAGGGACTTCATGTCCCCGCAAGAGATCCGATCACTGAGGGGAAGACTCGGGCTTTCCGCGATTGACTTCGCCCGCCTTCTGGGAACGACTCGGCAATCCGTTCGTAATTGGGAATCACCCAGACGGCAGTTCCACCAATCCCGGATGACTGACTCAATACTGAGGTTGATCAGCGATTCTCTTGAGAATCGGCAGGTAGATGTCCTAGAGTTCCTATGCGCTAGGGCTGCGGTATTCGGGAGTAGCCTCGGGAAGAAGATTGCCAAGGCTAGGAGGGCCGCGACTGTTTCCTTATCGGTAAAGAAAGTCGCCCCCGAACCGGAAGCTGCCGTCAGGCCGGCAGTCTCTGCGGGAGAGTCTGTAGCCGCCGGTTCCGCCGTAGGAGAGGCTCCAGCTAGCTATGGTACCGGATCGCACCTGCTATATGACATGACTAATATGAAAGATTGCGGTGCTCTGACCTATGATGCGACCATTGCCACTGTGAGCCTGGTCCTCTGGTCACCGTGGAACGGTGCATTCGCCGCGGAGCTGCGCATAGATGATGGGTGGCAGCCGGCGGCAAAAGTCCAGATAAGGAACGGAAAGGCACCCCTGCTTCAGGGCGCCAATACCGCTATTTTTGACAAGATTCGGGAGTTGAAACTGACCCGGCTGGACTAGCCCCACCAGGGCTTTGACGACGCTGCTTACACCGGATGATACGGCAGCGGGCTGTTCTTCTTCGACTCCTCCAGCAGCTTGGAGTCGACCTTAGCCGAGGCCGCCAGCCGCTCCTGGAAGAACTTCGTGGCGTTAGGCGGGAACAAGGCGTAGGTGAGGACATCCTCTTCCTGGATCATGTAGGGCGCCGCGCCGGCCTTGGCTTCCGCATACCCCGGCGGGATGAGGTCGGCGGGCCGGCAGGTGATGGCCTCGCCGCCATCGCCCAGGACCTGCTTCTGCAACTCCTTGTTCATCGGCGCCGGCGGCTGCCCGTATTCGCCGTGTAGATAGGCTTTCACTTCGTTCGAAATAACCTTATAGCGCCCGGCCAGCACGTTCATGGCCGCCTGCGACCCCACGATCTGGCTGGTCGGGGTGACCAGCGGCGGATAGCCAAGGTCCTCCCGCACGCGCGGCACTTCTTCCAGCACTTCCTTCAGGCGGTGCAGGGCGTTCTGCTGCGCCAGCTGGCTGGTGAAGTTCGAAATCATGCCGCCGGGGATCTGGTATTGCAGGACGTTCGTGTCCAAGGTCATCCCGACGTCGAAGGCGGCGTACTTCTTCCGCACCTTGGTGAAGAAGGCGGCGATGTCCGTCAGCCTTGCCAGGTCCAGCCCGGTGTCCCACGGCGTTCCCTTTAACAAGGCGATGATGGTCTCCGTCGGTGGCTGACTGGTGCTCATGGACATCGACGAGACGGCGGTGTCCACCACGTCGACCCCCGCCTCGATGGCCTTGATGTAGACCATCGACGCCATGCCGCTGGTGTAGTGGGCGTGCCACTGGAGCGGGAGGTCCGGGACGGCGGCCTTCACGCGCCGCGCCAGGTCGTAACCGTCGTAAGGGTTCATGATGCCGGCCATGTCCTTCACGCAAATGGAGTCGGCGCCCATCTCGGCCAGCAGGCGCGCGTCCTCGGCCATCCCTTCGTTACTGTGGACCGGGCTGGTGGTGTAGACCACGCTGGCCTGGACGTGGAGGCCGACCTTCTTCGCCACCTCCATCGCCTTGGCCATGTTCCGGCGGTCGGAGAGGGCGTCGAAGACGCGCATGATGTCCATGCCGTTATCGCGCATCTTCTTGACGAAGGCTTCGACGATGTCGTCGGCGTAGTGCTTATACCCCACCAGGTTCTGGCCGCGCAGGAGCATCTGGGTGGGGGTGTGCGGCAAGGCTTTCTTCAAGCGGCGCAGGCGCTCCCACGGGTCCTCGTTCAGGAAGCGGATGCAGCTGTCAAAGGTCGCCCCGCCCCACACCTCCATGGAGTGGAAGCCGACCTTGTCCATTTCCGGCGCGATCTCAAGGAGGTCCTCGATCTTCATACGCGTGGCGAGCAGGGATTGGTGGCCATCGCGGAAGGTGGTGTCGGTAATGCCGACGGCCCTGGTTGGCGCCACGGGGCACGCGGCGGCGGCAGCTTCAGTTGCGGATGACAACGGGGTTTCCTCCTCTGTCTGCATTGTCAATTGCCTGCTATTGGTCTGGTAACCTGCGGTCATACCTTGCACTATCCTTGCGCTTACTCCGGTGATCGCAGAGCCCGATGTTACTTGGACGTGACAGCGCTGCGTTCCTGCCTTTGGCTAAGATGCAAGGTTTAGGATGCGACGCGCGACGGAAAGGATGCGGCGCAAAGAGGGACGGCGGGCGCGGGGCGCCAGACCGCGGCCGGTGCTCCCCGGTAGCGCTACTCCCAACGCCACCCAAGCGGTTGGGGGGTGCAGTAAACTCCAGACACTTTTCGTTCGACAGCAAGGTATCTTGGGTTTACCCCCTGCCGTGGAGCCATACCCTAGGGGGGTATTGGTAATACCCCATGGGGTACATGGAAACCCTTTTGAGCCTCTGCTGCCGACCGTCGAAACCTACCCGGGCCCCGTCGGAACCCACTCATGCCCCGGATTGTCCGTCCGTCCGCCAACGCGAAAGTGGACTCATGCTCTCTAGCAGCGGCAAGGAAGGCAAGGCCCTCCGCCCCTCGCTCCAGAGACGCCCCGCCTCCTCGTGACAGCCGGCACAATATCTTGGGGTAAGCCTGGGGTAAACCCAAGATACCCTGTTGATCGCGGAAGAGTATCCCGAATTGACTCCCGCGACCCAATGGCGGCGGATACCCCCACCGCAGGGCTGAATGGGAGCATAACGGGAGCGCCGACACCCGCCCTCGCGCTTTGTGATCCCATTTCCGCCGCTGGAAATGATCCCTATTGGCAGACGCGTCGTCGCTTAGCAGGGCCCCGGCCGTGGCACGAGAATTGCGAAGGGATGAGAGTCACTGCAGTCCTTCTCGCTGCGCACCAAGACTCTTGTGATATTGGGGGCCAACCTGTGACGGAGATCGACCAAGAGCTTTGCACCGGATGCGGCGCCTGCATCCCCTACTGCCCGGTCGGGGCCATCGCCCTCGACGAGGCGACCGGCCTGACTTCCAAGGTTAACACCGACCAATGCGTCGAGTGCGGCGTTTGCCTGCGCGCCGACGTCTGCCCCACCGGCGCCTTCAAGACCACGCCGTCCGCCTGGCCGCGCGTCTTGCGCTCGGCCTTCTCCGACCCCCTCGTAGTCCACGTCGGCACCGACATCCCGGGCCGTGGGACGGAGGAAATGAAGACCAACGATGTCACCGGACGCTACCGCCGCGGGCGCATCGGCCTGGCCATTGAGATCGGCCGCCCCGGCGTGGGGACGACCTTCCGCGAGGTCGAGAGGGTGGCGCGCGCCATGGCCGGCCTGGGCGTGAAGTTCGAGCCGGCCAACCCGGTGACCCAGATCATGGCCGATCCGGCGACGGGCCGCCTCAAAGAGGAAGTGCTGGGCGAGCGCGTCCTCTCAGCCATCGTCGAAGGCGACGTCCCCGAGGAGTCGGCCGCCACCGTCCTTCAGGCTGTGTTGGCCTTGGCCCCCTCCCTTGAAACCGTCTTCAGCGTTTCGGTGGCGGCGCGGGTGGACACCGACGGCTCGACGCCCCAGACCAAGGTGGCACGGGCGCTCGGCATCACCCCCTACCCCAATGGCAAGACCAACGTGGGGCTGGGCCGCCCCTCCTTTAAGGAGGAGTGACGGCGCGATGACCCACACACTGCACCGGGCAGGCAGCCCGCCAGACCTAGCTGGTGATTTCGTAATCCTCGCCATGGCGGCCAAGGGCGTGAACCGCGACGACTCAACCCCTAAATTCCAGCAGCTGGCCGAGACCCTGCTGGCCTTCAACCCCGTGAATATGGGCGATCTCCGAAACGGGACCAGCCTCACCACCGACCCGAAGAAGATCGCCAAGGTTTGCGGGCAGTCCGGCATCTTCCATGCCGTGTTCACCGACGCCGCGACGGTGGCGCGCGCTCTCCAGGCCATCAAGGATTCGGGGATCGGCCTCAGCATCGTTGTCTCGGGGCTGTGCGGGGAGGTGGCCCGCCTGGCGGGCGAGGTCGGGCTGGCGCCACACACCACCAACCAGTCTTTCGGGGTGTGGGGCGATACGGCGCGGCTGCCGCCACCGTCAGTTCTGGCCGTTACCACCATGTGCGGGCACGGGCTGGTGGCTCGTAACCTTGTGCTACAGATGATCGAGGACGTGCGCGCGGGGCGGCGCCCTGTGGCGGAAGCCGCCGTGGAGCTGGGACGCCAGTGCGTCTGTGGCGTGTTTAACACCAAGCGGGCGGAGGCGCTGCTCAGCCGGGCGGCCGAGGCGGGAAGGTAGCCGGGGCGGCGCGTCCGATCGCCTGCGGCGCGCGCCTTGTTCGACCGGCGGCGGTCGGGAGTAACTTATTGACGCCTATGCACTCGGGTGCTATCACAGGTGATAGCATCGACCATCACAGGCGCGCTGAGAGTTCACCCGCACGGCTCTGGGGCAGTCGGCCGCGGGGGGGCCGTCGAGCTGGGAGGACGACACCGCGGCCGCGCGAAAACAGAAGGAGACTGGGCCGACATGGCCGGAGAGAAAGAAGAAAGACGCAGGAGTCAAGGCCCAGAGAGCCGGGGAGAAGACCGCGAGGAGCTCCTGTGGCTGAGCATTCTGGAGCTGACGGAGCTTTACCGTAAGCGGGAGGTCTCGCCGGTCGAGGTGGAGAGGCTGGCGGAGGAGCGGCTGCTGCGCCAGGAGCCGACGTTGCACGCCTACATGCAGATCACCCTAGACGAGGCGCGGGCGGCGGCGCGGCGCGCGGAGGCCCAGTTCAAGCTGGGGGCGCGCGTGAAACAGGCCAGCTCCTTGTCACCCTTGTGCGGCGTCCCCTTCACCGTCAAGGACCTGTTCGACGTCCGGGGGCTACCCACCACCTGCGGCAGCCGCGCCTTCGACCGGCGGCCCCTGCCGGGGGAGAACGCTTTCGTGGCGGACCACGTTCTGGACGCGGGCGGGGTGCTGATGGGCAAGACCACGCTGCGCGAGTTTGCCTACGCCGACGACCATCCGGACTTTGGGGTCACGTGTAGCCCTTGGGACGTGGCGCGCTCCACGGGTGGTTCCAGCAAGGGGTCGGCCGCTTCGGTGGCGGCTGGACAGGCTTTCTTCTCGATAGGTACGGAGACCGGCGCCTCCACCCGCGCGCCGGCCGCGTTTTGCGGGCTGGTGGGGCTGAAACCCACTTTCGGGCTGCTGAGCCGTAGTGGGCTGGTCCTGCTGTCGGGTAGCTGCGACCACGTAGGGGTGCTGGCCAGGACGGCGGCCGACGTGGCGGTCGTCTTGAACGAGATCGCCGAGTACGACCCCGACGACCCGGTGATGGACCGGGGCGCGCCGGTGGACTATGTGCGGGCGGCGCTGGGCAGGGCGGCCGCCGGGGGCTCCACGGGAGGCGCGGCGGGGAGCGAGGGAAGCACGGGGAGCACGGGGAGCTCGGGGAGCGTCCCCAGTCTGAAAGGGCTGCGTGCTGGGGTTTTAGTGCGTGATTTCGAGGCGCCCACGGCCGAACCGGTGCGGCGGGCGGTCTGGGAGGCCGTCGAGGTCCTCAAGGGCTTGGGCCTGGAGGTCCGCGAGATCGAGGTCCCGCGGCTGGACGACGCGGTCAAGGCCTGGAGCGTTATCGTCGGCGCGGAGGCGGCGGCCCACCACCAGGACGCGCTGCGGCGCCGGGCTCCGGGCTACTCGCCGGCCACGTTGGAGCGGCTGCGCGCCGGTCTGAGGATCCCAGCTGTGGATTACTTGGAGGCGCAGGAGCTGCGGCGGCACTTCGCCGACTCGCTGGCGCGGGTGTTCGCCGGCGGCGTCGACCTACTGCTGGGCCCGACCATGTCCACTGTCGCCCGCCCCTTCTCGGCCGAGGCGCCGGGGCGGGACATCGCGCCGGCGCTGCGGCGGAGTTGCCCGTATCCCCTGACCGGCTACCCGGTCCTGTCCGTACCGTGCGGGTTCGGGACGGACGAGGTGAGTAGTACGGGAACCGAGGGTGGCGAGGGCAGCGGGGGCAGCGGGGGCAGTGGGGGCACCGCGGTCGAACTTCCCATCGGTCTCCAGATAGCCGGGCGCCCCTGGGAAGAAGGCCTGCTTTTGCGTGTGGCCCACGCCTACCAGCAGGCGACCGGCTGGCACCGGCGTCACCCGGCCTTGTAGATGCTCCGACCAAGCCTTCTGAAACCGAAGAGCAGAGAGCTTGCTCATCTTGCCTAATCTCGTTCGGGAGGGAGAACTGAAAGTGCCTGCCAGTGATACCGTCCAGAAAGTCCTGTCTTACGTCGACGACCACCGCGAAGAAATCATCTCTACACTCCAGACTGCCATCCGCACCAAGAGCGTGAACCCATCCTTCGACCCCACTTCCGCCGGCGAAGGCGCCATGTCCGACTTCTACACCGGCTACCTGAAGAAGCTGGGTTTTTCCATCGAGCGGGTGGAAGTGGACGGGCGGCCGAGCCTCATCGCCACCTTGGAGAGCGAGAGCAACAAACGCGCCGGCCGGCCAGGCACCCAGCGGGACGTCGAACCGGGCCCCAAGCTCCTCTTCAACGCTCACATGGACACCCACCCCGAAATCGTCGGCCCCTGGATCAACCCTTTCACCGGCGAGTTGCTGGAAAAGTGGAGCGAGGCCAGCGGCGGCGCCTTTTCCGGCAACATCGTGGACGGCTTCATCTACGGGCGCGGCGCCTGCGACCACAAGTCGCCGGGTGTGGCGCTATTGAAAGGGCTGGAAGCCCTGCAGGCGGCCGGCGTGAAGCTGGGCGGAAAGCTGACCGTCATCTTCGACGCCGACGAGGAAACGGGCGGCGCCAAGGGAATGCAGTACATCGCCAAGCACTATCCCATGGACTTTGATATGGCATTGTACGGGTGCACCACCGACTTCACCCCCCTTGGAAGGTCCTTCTTCACTTCCATGAAGGAGAACAATATCATCCGCGCCATGGCCGGCCAGCAGGCTTACCGGTTCACTTTCACCGGCCACAACTACCACGTTCTCACGCCGAAGGTGGGCCTGGGGGCGGTGGAGGCGGCCCTCCTGTTCATCGACCGGCTGCGTCCCATGATGGACCGGGTGAACGCTATGGAGGTACCGCTCGAAGGGCACGGGCAGCCGCGGATGCGCGTGAACGCGATAGACTGTGGCTACCGGGGGGCCTCGCATCACCAGGCCAAGACGGCCGAGGTCATCATGAACCGCCGCATCCCGCCCGGACACGACCCGAAGGCGGCCGTCAAGGAGATGCGGGACGCTGTCGACACCTTCAACCGCGATTACCCCGAACACAACATCACCTTCGAGGTTATCGCGGACACGCCGCCCTATGTGCTGGAGGAGAATAGCCCCATCATCCAGGGCATCCGGCGCGCGGTCAAGAAGGTCTTCGGCGTCGAGCCGAACATCACCGGCGTGCCATCGCCCACCGGCGCCTCGCAGTTCGTGGCCAAGCACGATATTCCGACTGTCCTGTTCGGTTTCGGGGTGCTGAACTTCCACCACGCCATCGACGAGCGCATCCACGTGGACGACCTCATCAAGACGACGAAGGTGTACGCCGTGGCCTTGATGGAGCTGCTGGGAGTGGAGTAGGCGCGGGGCGGGCATTTTGGTCACATTCGAGGAACGTATGTTTGTCGAACGTTCCGTTTTCTAGACCGTCCCACCCCTGTCAGCCCCGTCGGGCCGTCTCTCCGCCCACCGTCGACCCGTTCTATTCCCGAAACTGGGGCGGGAGTCGATACTTGCCCACTCCGCGAAGGAAGTCGTTTACCGTAACGGTCGATTCCGGTTAACTTAGTCCGTACCAACCAGGGTTGCGCGCACCGGTCCACGACCACAGAAGGGTGGCGGTCTAAATGACGGATCATTCGACAAAGGTCCATTCCTCCAATCCTACCATGCCACCCGCGCCGGCGTATGCGCCTTCGTGTTGAGTATCGCTCGAACGATGCCCTGCGGCGGACTGGACGGCGCCCCCTAGATCCTGGGAATGTACGGCGTCCCCCGGAAGAATGGCAAGGTCAAGGCGGCGCCCGCGGCGATGACGACGACGACCAAGAACGCCAGCACCGCCAACAGAGGCAGGACGACGGCGAGGAGGGACCGTTTGAAGGATAGCTGGTGAGACGCCCCCACCGCCTCCACGGTGAGCCATAGGGTCCAGAGGTAGACGGCGATGGATGCGAGGACGGCGATGGGCCCCAAGAACGTGGTGCGCAGAATGCGAATGGGGCCGGTGAGCAGGGCCGGCGCTTCGGCGAAGGCCAGCAGGACAAAAAGAGTCGCCCCCCGCCCGCGGCCGCCCAAGAACTCGGCCAGCAGGTTAAGCACGGCCGCGGACAAGAACCAGAGGAAGAACGAAAAGACCAGCAGCGAAACGATGAGCCCGACCGGCGCCAGGATGCCGCGCCCACCTGCCCCCAAACCGGTCAAAAGCCGAGAACTCATGGTCGCCGCGCCGACCACATCGATGATGACGAAGAGGATGACGGCTTGGCCCAGCGGCGGGTCGGCAGCAAGGTCGGCGAAGGCGCGGCGCGGCGTGAAGAGCGCGCCGTATAGGTTATCTAAGAATGAAGAGGGTGACGTGGACCCGGAAGCAGGGGCGGCGGAGGCGGAGGGCGGGACGGGACCGTCCGACAACGGTGTAGCGATGCCACTTGGCATTTGCGCCTCGTGGCCGTCTGGTCTCCGGTTTTCCGGCCTTTGATCTTCTGGTCTCTCCGTCAAACTCCACTCACCGCCCGCCCGGAATGCTAATGGGAAGCGTCTGTAGGACACCCAGCCCGCGCGCGGCCCCGCTCAGACTCCCCGCTGCCGCGCCCAGATTCCCCGCCGCTGCCCCCAGGCTCCGCGCCGCCGCCCCGATTTCCCTCAGAAGCAGCTGCCAAGGCGACAACGCCCCATACTCTTTCACTCGGTAGGAGCCTGCGATGCCGGCCAACTCCGCCGTCTTCCTCACCGCCGCGGGTAGGTTGCCCATTTCGTCGACCAGCCCCGCCGCCATCGCCTGCCGCCCCGTGAACACGCGCCCGTCGGCCAACGGAAGGACCGCCGCCCTTGTCATCTTCCGCCCTTCGGCCACCACGCCCACGAACTGGTCGAAGATGTCGTCCACCATGGCCTGCATGATCTTCTGCTCTTCCGGAGTCATGGGGCGTGACGAAGTGCCAATGTCCTTGAAGGGGCCACTCTTGATGGTTTCCGGACTGATGCCCAGCTTACCGTAAAGCCCGGCCAGGTCGTACGTCTCCATGATCACACCGATGCTGCCGGTCATGGTGGCGGGCACAGCGAAAATGCGGTCCGTCTGCGCCGCGATCCAGTAGGCGCCCGAGGCGCCCACGTCGCCCATAGAAGTGACGATGACCTTGCCGGCGTCGCGGAACTCCTTTATTTCTTGAGAAATTTCCTGCGCCGCCGCGGCGCTGCCGCCCGGACTGTTCACCCTCAGCACGACGGCGCGCACCGCCGGGTCTTGCGTGGCCTCGCGCAGGAAGGCGACGATATCGTCCGACCCGGTGTAAGACTCGGTCAAGCTGGAGTACCCGGCGCCGGAAGTCAGCACGCCATCAAGGTAGATGAGTCCGATGACGTTTCGCGCTCCCCGGACCCACCCCGCCCCGGCGACCCCGCCTCCGCCCTGGTAAAAAAGGGCGACAACCACGGAGAGGGCGACCAAGGCCAGAATGCCGGCGATCACGACGCGGCGGTTGGCCGCCATGGCGGCGCGGAGGTTCTTCATCAAGGCAGCTACCCCCAAGGGTCGGACCATCAGACAAGGGTCAGGCCGCAAGGCGGGTCCACGCCGGCGACTGCGGCTTCCATAGTTATGCCGAGGCACCTGGGCTTGTATTAGGCGGGTGCACGGTCAATCCTTTTAGTGGCTCAGAGAATTCGACAATTGCCAAAGTGTCTTCCACGGTTCCAGACGAAAAGGAGCCGGCCTTGGGGGTGGCCGGCTCAGGCGGGAGGGAGCGGGGAGGAATTCTTCTATTGTTGTAGCTGCGGTTTTCTTGACGCGAGGCTTCTTTCCTGCCTTTATGTTAACTCATAGCCATGCCAAATCCTGGTTGGCCCTCCTACTGGTGCTTATTACCGACGATACGGTTGGGGTTGATCAGGCCTGCATCAATGAACCGCCGGATGCGCGGCCCACAGCCTGGGCAGCCACAGCCAGAACCTGACGTACGGCCTGTTTCGACGGCCCGGCGTATGCCTGGGGCCCGGTTCGTACCCATGATCTGGGTAACCCCGGTGCTGGCTGTCACGCGTCGACTGAAAGGACTGGACCCCGATGGCTTTCGGAAATGCCAACTCATCAGACCACCCCGTCCCTGTATCACCACTCTGGTGGCGTCTCTACATAGTATGATGAGACAAGCTTCTGGGCGACAGACGACCTGACGCGTTAGCAGATGCCCATCAGCTTCTGGAGGACCGGGGGCTTAGCGTAGGTTTGGGTAGGTCTGGCGGAACGGTACGCTACCTCTCCGCCTTGTGCTTCAGCGCCGCCCCGATGAAGTCCCTGAACAGGGGATGGGGCCGGTTCGGCCGGCTCTTGAACTCGAAGTGGAACTGGGTGGCGACGAACCAGGGGTGATCGTCCGGCCGCAGCTCGATGATCTCCACCAGGTCCTTTTCCTGGTAGACGCCGGCGACGACCATACCCGCCGCCGTAAGCCGGTCGCGGTACCGATTGTTGAACTCGAAGCGGTGGCGGTGGCGCTCCCAGACCGCGCCGGCGTCGTAAGCCTTGGCCGACAGCGTCCCCGGGGTCAGCCGGCACAGGTAGCGCCCCAGCCGCATGGTCCCGCCCATGGCTTCCACGCTCTTCTGCTCCACCATGAGGTCGATGACCGGGTCCGCCGCCGTGAGGTCGATCTCCGTCGTATTCGCCTGCTTCAGGCCCAGCACATTGCGGGCGTACTCGATGACGGCCACCTGCAGGCCAAGGCAAATGCCCAGATAAGGTACCTTCCGCGTACGCGCGTACTCCACCGCCGTCACCATGCCCTCGACCCCGCGCGCGCCAAACCCGCCCGGCACCAGGACACCGTCGGCCCCTTCCAGGGCGGCGGCCAGCCGGGCGCGCGCCGCGGCCGGACCCAAGTCCGCCTCGACTTCCTCAAGCTCCTCGGAGTTCACCCACCGGACGTTCACCCGCGCGTCGTGGAAAATCCCAGCGTGAGCCAGCCCCTCGCCCACGGACAGGTAGGCGTCGTGCAGGGCCACATACTTCCCGACCAGGGCGATGGTGACCTCGTGCGTCGGGGCCTTGGCGCGCCGGACGATCTCGCGCCACTCCTTAAGGTCCGGACCGCCCTTCGGCATGCCCAGCAGCCGCAGCACCAGGTCGGTCAGGCCTTCCTTGTCGAGGAGAAGCGGCACCTCGTACAGACTGGCCGCGTCGCTGTTCTCGATGACCGCCTCGGGCTTGACGTCGCAGAAGAGGGCAATCTTCTCCTTCATCTCTTTTGGCAGCGGGCGCTCCGTGCGGCAGACGATGATGTGCGGGCTGATGCCCAGGCCGCGCAGCTCATGCACGCTGTGCTGGGTGGGCTTGGTCTTCAGTTCCCCGGCGGCGCTGATATAAGGGACATAGGTGACGTGTACGTACAAGACGTTCTCCGGCCCCACGTCGGTGCGCAGCTGCCGGATGGCCTCGATGTAGGGCAGGCCCTCAATGTCACCCACCGTGCCGCCGATCTCGACCAATACCACGTCGACGTCGTTCTCGTCGGCGACCTTGCGGATGCGGTCCTTAATCTCGTTCGTGATATGGGGGATGACCTGCACCGTGCCGCCAAGGAAATCACCGCGCCGCTCCTTGGCGATGACCGAACCGTACACCTGACCGGTGGTCATGTTGTTGTCCTTGCTCAGCTCCAGGTCGATGAAACGCTCATAATGGCCAAGGTCGAGGTCGGTTTCGGCGCCATCGTCGGTGACGAAGACTTCCCCGTGCTGCAAGGGACTCATGGTGCCGGGGTCGACGTTAATATAGGGGTCGATCTTCATGACTCCCAACCGGTAGCCCCGGCTCTTTAGCAGGCGGCCGATGGACGCCGCCGTAATTCCTTTCCCCAAGCCGGATACAACGCCGCCGGTCACAAAAATGAACTTGGCCATGGAAACCTCCCAGAGAGCGCCAGAGCGCTATGAAAACCTGTGCCCGCCCCGAAACCGTTCTTATCGTCCCCGCAACAAGCCCTAAAAAAAGTGACGGAGCCCAGCGTCCCGACGCTGGGCTCTCAGTCTTACGAGGTGAGGTGAGTCCTCTCTCGTCTTAGTCTTGTTACGTCCTGTCCCAATTGGTCTATCCGCAAATGATCTCCCCCAAAACAACGTCCATATTCGCCTGGACAGGGAGAATCCCTCTTGGAAAATGTCAGATTTCCGAGGTCTTTGGCGAAAGGCGCTTTGGGACTTCGCCCAGATGCCGCAGCTGGGGACTAGACCTCGGGGTCGTCGTCCAAATCGGAATCAGAGTCCGCGTCGGTATCCGCATCCGCATCCGCGTCCGAATCGGCGTCGGAGTC
Source organism: Bacillota bacterium (assembly GCA_021791495.1). Lineage (GTDB taxonomy): Bacteria > Bacillota > Sulfobacillia > JAJYWN01 > JAJYWN01 > JAJYWN01. The sequence continues at coordinate 26,668 of JAJYWN010000062.1, read as the reverse complement.
GGAGTCGGAGTCGGAGTCGGAGTCGGACTCCGGATCGTCTCCGGAGTCGTCGGGGCTGGGCTCGGGTTCGACTTCCGCTTCCCAGCCCTCTTCGTCTTCGTCTTCGTCGTCGTCGGCGCCGTCCGCGTTGGCCGCGCCGGCGTCATCCTTGTCGTCATCGTCCTCGTCTTCGACCACCAAGGCGAAATCCTTGCGGCGCCGCAGGTCCCGTCCCACCGGGACCAGGGACGGCACTTTGGTCTCCGGCTGCTTGGGTGCCCAGCGGCGCAGGGCCCACTGGCCCTGACCCACGTGGACGAAGCGGCTATCAAGGTTGATGTCGGTTAAGATGCCGGCGACGATGCGGCCGGTATCGCCGGCCGACTCCATTCCTTTCTGCCGCAGGACCTCGGCCAACAGGTCCTTATAGTGCATGGGCGCACCGTTCTGGACGAGTATTTCGTAGGCTACATCTGTTGGTGCGGTTCTGGGGTCGCGCGCTTGACCCGCCTGGGCCATGAGCCTGATACCTCCCGTGGGGGAAACCGTTGTTTAGGTGCCTGTATTGGCTAAGTATTTTCCTTCGGGTACCAAAAAACCGGGGACGTATTCGCCCTGGCTCGCCGATTTCCTGCACGCTCCAAATATTTGCTCCTAGTCAGTTTCCACCACGACTTTCGTCGAGAGGGTCTGCTTGCGCCCACCAAAGGTCAGTTGGACGTAGATGGTGTACACGCCGGGGGCGATTTCGAACTGGCCGCCGCCGTCCAGGAAGCGCACCGAATCCATGGCGTACTCCAAGTCCCAGATCGTGTTCCGCGTCCCGTCGGGGTACACAACCCAAATCACCGACGGCACCACGGTGCCACGCTCTAGCCCAAAACTGGCGGACAACACGCGGAAGCCGATGTTCTTCGCCTGGGAGACCGGGAAGCGCTTCGTCGTATTCGGTTTCAGGTCGTATGGCTGGAAGCCGGGGCCGCGGGTCTCGTTATAGCCGACCTCGATGGGCTCTTCCTCCACGGGGCCGCCGGGGCTGCCGGTGGCGCGGATGGCCGTCAGGGCCCGCATCAAGAGTGTCTGGTCGTGCGGTTTCACGGTGACCGCGCTCTCCAGGTCTTCATGGCCGGCCTTGCGGAGCTTGACTTTATGCTGGCCGGGGGGCACGTCCGCCACCAGATAGGGCGTGACCTGGTCTTTCAGGAGGATGCCGTCAAGGAAGATCTGCGCGCCGCTGGGTTCGGACTGTACCATGATGCTACCAGGCATGGGCGCGAGGCCGGCCGACACGACGGTCTCCTTGCCGGCCTGCAGAGAGTAGGACGACTGGTAATCGTAGTAATCGTCGGCCTTGATCAAGACCTGATGGTCGCCCGGCGCCAGCTGGTGCCGGGAAATGGGTGTCTGGCCGATATAGGTCTGGTCGACGAAGACGCGGGCCGCCGACGGGATGGAGTACACGGTCAGTTCGCCGCGGTTCGGCGGTGGGCCGAGGGAGATGAAGCCGCCAAGGAGACCGGCGGCGACGGCGATGACCGCCAGCGCGGGAATGAAGAAGGCCAGTTGGCGCAGGAAGGCCGGAATGGGGCCGAGCGGCGCGGGCGGCGGAGGCAGCGTCATGGCGCTGCCGCCGGCACCGCGGTTGCCGTTGCGGCCGCCGCCGCGGTTGCCGGTGCCGCCGCCGTTGGCGGCACTGGCGGCCAGCCGCTCTTCCTTCGTACCCTTCAGGGCCGGGAGGTGGTGCGGGTCGTGCGGGTCGGCCGTGTCGGCCGTGCCGCTCGTGCCGGCCGCCGCCCTGAGGCGCTGGGCCATATCGCCGGGTTGCAGGCCAGTCCGCGCCGTGTAATAGGCTTGGGGGCGGTGGCCCACCTGCCGCAATTCTTGGAGCATGGCGGCGGAGGATGCGTAAGCGCCGCCGGCGCCCGGGTCGCCCAGGGCCCTCAGGACACAAATCTGCAGCTTAATAGGGATTTGGCTGTTCAGGCGGCGCGGCTGGGGCGCACCTGGTTCCCAGGCGCGGCCGGTCAGGAGGTGGTACAGGAGGCGGCCGAGGTCGGCCAGGTCCGCCTGGACCTGGGTCTCGCCGCCAGTCAAGGCGTCCGCCACGGGTGCGGCGGAGCCGGCGGGGGCGATGGAGCCGGCGGGAGCGACGGAGTCGGCGGGAGCGACGGAGTCGGCGGGGGCGGCGGCGCCCGGTGCGGCGGCACCGCCGGCGGCGTCGATGGTTTGTCCGGCGGCATCCGCGCGCATGTCGTCCGCGTGATCTCCTTGGTCCCCGCGCCACTCCCTCACCAGAACAAACTCGGCTCTTTCCCGCTCGTCCCACATGATGGTGGAGAGGTCGAAGGATGTCGGTGAGCAGCCCGTGGCGTGCAGATGCGCCAATGCGCCGACCAGGGCCGTCGATAGCCGGAGGGCCCGGTCCAGTTCACATAGGCGGCTGTCTTCGATGATTTGACTGAGAGGAATCATCGGGCTTCACCGGTTTAGCTGGACGTTTTGGCTGTTAATGGACGCTCTGACGCCATATGGGCTAGGAAAACGATTCGTCCATTAGTTCTCGGCTCTGCCTGCAATTCCTTGCTTTGGCTGACACTGTGCCGCCAATCCCCGGCGTACCATTTCTTGGGCAATGTAGGCGGCCACGGTGGGCGGTAACGTTCCGGGGCCGAATCCGGCATCGTACCCAAGCTCGACGGCCAGTTCATGGCTGACGCGCGGGCCACCGCAGATCAAGATCACGTCGTCGCGTATCCCTTCGGCTTCCAGGAGGTCCACCAACTGCGTCAGGTTCGGGACGTGGACGTCTTTCTGCGTCACCACTTGAGACACCAGGATCGCGTCGGCGCCGGCGTCGATGGCCTTCGCCACCAAGGTTTCGTTGGGGACCTGGCTTCCGAGGTTAATGGCCTCGAACCAGGGATATCTCTCGAGTCCGGGGCGGCCGGTGTAGCCTTTCATATTCATAATGGCATCCAGCCCAAGCGTGTGGGCGTCGCTGCCGGTGCACGCGCCGACGACGACAACGCGGCGGCCGATGCGGCGGGCGATGAAGTCATTGATCTCATAGAAGTCCATTTCGTGGACGTCCGCGGCCGGCGGGACTTCGATGGCCGCCGGGTCGATGGTGTGGACGCAGCGGCCGTAGAGGATGAGAAAGCTGAAGCCGATCGCGGCACCCGAGGCAGCGGCTCGGCTACCCGCACCCGCGTAAAGGTCCTGCATGAAGGCTACCTGCGGCTCCTGCAGGCCCATCTTCCGTGCTAGCAGGCGGGCCGCCTCGGCCGCCGCCGCGCCGGCGGCCAATGGTAGGGTAAAGGAAAGCTGGACCCGCCCGTCGTTAGGGGTATCACCGTAGGGTCTGATTTCCGCCATCTTCTCCGCCGTCCTTACCTGCATCTTCGCCGTCCCCGCCTCCTTCGCTGCTGCCCCCGCCTCCTTCGCTGCTGCCCCCGCCTCCTTCGCTGCCGGCACGTGCTCCGCGCGCCTCCTTCTCCGCCAGCGCCGGGCGCCTGCAAGTGCTAGTCAACGGGGGTGTCACATTTCGCCGACACCTTGGCGCTCTGAACTGTCAAATTCCTTATGCACCCCCCCTTGGAGACGGCACCACCGGAGGGGAAAAGTGCTCTGGGAGTATGGCCGCAAGGGAGGTTGCCGGGCAGTGTCCCATCCCCCGCCATTTCGCGGTGGCGGGAGCTGCGCTTTTCCCATGACAGCTTCCTCCCCCGACACCTGGCGCCAGTCCACACTCTCGACAGCCGGGGGCGGTGGAGGGAGGTGTATGAGGAATTTGAATGCCCGGTGCTCCAAGGTGTCAAAGACTCTTGACTCCCCCCTGCTGCACCCCCCCCTTTCCCCCGACCGCCGTGAACGGCGCCGCCACCTCAAGGATGGGATTGAAGTAATCCGGCGCCTTCCTGATCACGCCGTCGGCCCCCTTGCCGCCGTCGATCCGCCGCCGCACTCCCGCGAAGACCCCCTTTTCCAGCGCCGCCATGAGGCCGGTGGCCTCCACCTCCTTCAGCAGCGCCGCCGCCTCCCCCAGGACTTGCTGCGCGCGCCGCTCCACCGCCCCACCCCGCCGGAACAGCACTTCTTCGCGCAGGTGCCGGGCCGTCCCCATCACGTAGCGGGCGCCGTCCACCGCCAGCCAACGGTCCTGCATGAAGGGGGTATGCGTCGCCTCCGTCAGCATGCCGAGGAGTTGGATGTCCTGACCAGTCAGGACGCCGACAAGGTTGAACATGGCCTGCATCAGGTAGGCGCGGAAGATGTTCCCCGTGATGTGGCGTGTGGGGGGCATGTACTTCAGCGGCGAGCGCGGGAAAATCTGGCGGGTCATCTGCGCCTGCGCGATCTCAAGGAGCAGGCCGTCCTCCAGCTCGGGGTCGATCTGGAAGGCGTGACCCAGCCCGATCTGCTCATCGGGCAGGCCGGCGCGGTGGGCGAACTGCTCATTAATGAACTGGCTGGCCAGCACGGTGTGGGCGGCGCGGATGGGGTCGTCGACGGTGGTGTAGTTGTCCTCGCCGGTATTGATAATTATGCCTGCGCATGCGTTTAGCGCCCGCGAAAAGTGCTGGTCCACAAAGGTCCGCTGCATATTTATGTCGCGGAAGAGTATCCCGTACATGGCGTCGTTTAGCATCATGTCCAGCCTCTCCAGCGCGCCCATGGCGGCGATTTCGGGCATGCACAGGCCGGAGCAGTAGTTAACTTGCAGGGGGTAGCGCGCGCCACCGGCCACGCGGCCGCCACCCCCGCCGCCACCCGCCCCACCCCCCAGCTCAGCCCCCACCTCGTCCAGCGCGCGCCGCATGATGCGGAAGTTCTCCTGCGTGGCGTAGGTGCCGCCGAAACCGCCGCGCACTTCGCCGTAGGGTACATAGTCGAAGAGGCTCTGGCCGGTGCTGCGGATGACGGCGACGATATCGGCGCCCTGCCTGACGGCGGCCTGGGCCTGGACCACATCCTCCCGGATGTCTCCAGTGGCGACGATGACATAGAGCAGGGGTTTGTGGCGATGGCAGCGACCTTGGTCGGCCCCAGTGGGCGCCCACCGCCCATCCAGGCCGTTGATTGCCAGCGCCCGCTCCCGCCGCCGCCGGTTCGCCGCGATCTGCTCCATCGCCGGAACGGCCAGCTCCAAGGCCGTCCAACGGATGGCGCCGTCATCGTGTTGAGGGATCTCGGTGAGGTCGAAGGCGCCGCGCCCCACCGCCTCGGCGATCTCCTGGGGGCTGTCACCGAAATGAAGGACGGCATTGGCCAGCCAGTAGGCAGCCCCGCGAGCCAGGCCCGCGTTTTCGTCGGCGCCCCTGAGGACATCTGGCGCGCCCACCTGAATGTTCTCCACCACGGCATTGGGCAACGGCCACTCGTCCTCTGTGACTCCATCGACGCCCAGTAGCCGTATTACCGCCCGCTCGATGGAAACGGTGGTATGCCGGTCGATGAAGGCTTGGACCTCGCCGGCGACGCGCGCCGCTGAGGCGCGGGCTTGGGCAATAAGGCGCTGGTCCAGGTCGAGCCAGTCAGGCGGGCCGGTCAGGTCGGGCTGGCTGGGCAAGTCAGGCGGGTCAAGCAGCTCAGGCAGCTCAGGCGGTCCGAGCGGACCTTTCGGCTCCGGTGGCATGGATGTTCACCCCTCTCCCCTTCTGAGATATGAGTGGAGTTACAGGCTAATCCCTGAGTGGGCGCCAGCGCAGGGGATTTCAACGGGGTTTGGCCGACGCGGGCAGGGGGTCTGGCCGACAAGATGGAACAATTAGGTGCGTTGCATGAGATCAGGGACAGAGCTGACCCGCCGATCTTCAAGGGAGTGGAAATCCCCGTTGACGACTTCGAGCGCGACTTCAAGCACCGCACACACTGCAAGCGCCACAAACCCCGCCAACTCCACAGCCAAAAGGATCGCCATCATCGGCGCCGGCTTCGCCGGCCTGTCGGTGGGCTGCTATGCACGTATGAACGGCTACGAAGTTGACATTTTCGAGCAGCACGATATGGTGGGCGGGCTGTGTACCGCCTGGGAGCGCCAAGGCTACACGTTCGACGGCTGTATCCACTGGCTGGTCGGATCCAACCCCGATTCGGCCATGGGACACCTCTGGCGCGAACTGGGCGTCCTCCGGGGCCAGACCTTCGTCGACAGCGAGGTCTTTCAAGTCGCCGAAGGGCGCGACGGCCGCCGCCTCACTTTCTACAGCGACCTCCAGCGCCTGCGCGCTGAAATGCTGCGCGTCGCCCCCGAGGACCGTGGGGAAATTGACCGTTTCATCGCGTTGGTGGAGAAGTTCGGGCGCCCCGACTCCATCGGCAATCTTACGGACATGTCTGTCATGCGCCGCCCGAGCTGGCTCCTCACCTGGGTACCCGTCTTCATCAAGTACGGCCGCCTGACCATCCACCAGTACGCGCAACGCTTCAAGAACCCGTTCCTGCGCTGGGCCTTCGAGGCCTCCTGGGACATGCCGGAGTTTTCGATAGTCGGCGTGTTCATGACCTATGCCTGGCTGGCGGCGAAAAACGCGGGCTACCCCGTGGGCGGGTCGCTGAAGCTGGCCGGGGCGCTGGAGCAGCGGGCCAGGGAGCTTGGATGCCGCATCCACCTGGGAACGCGGGTGGAAAAGGTGCTGGTGGAGGGCGGAAAGGCGGTGGGGCTGCGCCTGGCGGGTGGCACCGAACACCGCGCCGACTATGTGGTCGGCGCCGGCGACCTCCACTCCTTGATCTACCAGCTTCTCGACGGCACCCACGGCAGTGCCAGGCAAAAGGGTTTCTTCGACTCGTGCCCCATTTTCGAGCCCATTATCTTGCTGAGCTATGGGGTGAGGCGCGAGTTCGCCGACCACCCCTTGGTCGCGTCGTACGTCGCCCTGCAGCTGCCTGAGGAACGGGTCATCGCCGGCGCCCCGCACCGGCAGATCATGTATCGCATCTACAACTTCGACCCCACCTTCGCCCCCGCCGGCTCCACCGTGGTGCAGGTCATGCTGCAGGCGCCCTATGAGCATTGGAAGGAGCTGGCCAAGGACCGCGCGCGCTACCTGGCGGCGAAGAAGCAGGCGGCCGCCGACGTGGCGGACATCCTGGAAGCCCGCTTCCCCGGTTTCAAGGCGGCCATCGCCGTCACCGACGTCGCCTCCCCGACGACCTTCGAACGTTACACGTGGAACTGGCGCGGTTCGTTCGAGGGGTGGTTACCGACGCCCAAGTCCGTCACCTTGCGAATGCCCAAGACTCTGGAAGGCCTGGACGGGCTGTACCTGGCCGGGCAATGGGTCCAGCCGGGCGGCGGCCTGCCCTCCGGCGCCATGACCGGTCGTCAGTTGGTCCAAACCTTGTGCCGGCGGGATGGGAAGGAGTTCCACACCAGCCTGTCCGTCTGACCCCGAGAAGCGGCAGGAGAACGCCCGGTCGGCCCGAATGTAGAACCTCTAACACTGGGACTTACTGCCAGTCGGAAAGGAGTCTTGGCAAGTGGCTGAGCGCCTCCTCGAGGTAAAAGACCTGAAGACGTATTTCTACACTGCGGAAGGCGTCGTACCGGCGGTCGATGGCGTGACGTACCACGTGGATAAGGGGGAGACCCTCGGCATCGTCGGTGAGTCCGGCTGCGGCAAAAGCGTGACTTCCCTCTCGGTCATGCGGCTGATCCCGAACCCGCCGGGGCGGATCGTGGGCGGCCAGATCCTGTTCGAAGGGGAAAGCGTCCTCGATAAGAGCGAGGCCGACATGCGGAAGATCCGCGGTAACCACATGTCAATGATCTTCCAGGAGCCGATGACTTCCTTGAACCCCGTCTATACCATCGGGGACCAGATTTCCGAAGCCATCCGTCTGCACCAGGGGCTGAACCGCCAGGACGCCATGGCCAAGGCCGTCGACATGCTGCGGCTGGTGGGTATCCCCCTCCCCGAGCGGCGCGTAAACGAGTACCCGCACCAGCTCTCGGGCGGCATGCGGCAGCGCGGCATGATCGCCATGGCCCTTTCCTGTAACCCCAAGCTCCTCATCGCCGACGAGCCGACCACGGCTCTCGACGTCACCATCCAGGCCCAAGTCCTGGAGCTGATGAAACGCCTGAAACAGGAAATGGGCATGGCCATCATGCTCATCACCCACGACCTTGGCGTCATCGCCGAGATGGCCCAGCGCGTGGTGGTCATGTACGCCGGCAAGATCGTGGAAGAGGGCGACGTGGTCAGCATCTTCGAGAACCCACTCCACCCCTACACCGACGGGCTCCTGAAATCCATTCCTCAGCTCGACACCGGCAAGGGTAAGCTCCACGTGATCAACGGTATCGTCCCGAACCCGCTGCACATGCCGAAGGGGTGCCGCTTCAACCCGCGCTGCCCGCAGGCCACGGACCTGTGCAAGGAGAAGGAGCCGGTCTTCACTCAGGTGGCGCCGACGCGCTACGTCGCTTGCTGGCTGAGAGCGCAAGAGGGCCTGACGAAGGAGGTGGCGTCGTGAGCGTTGGCGCCTTGAAGACACCTGACCCCCGTGCCGTTACCCGCGCGGGTGCTGGCGCTGCCACCGCGGGCGCCACCACGGTGACCGCGGCGGGCGAGAACCTTGTCGACGTCCAAAACCTGGTCAAGTACTTCCCCATCACGGGCGGCGTGCTGTCACGGGTGGTCGGATATGTAAAGGCGGTGGACGGCGTCTCCTTCTTCATCCGGAAGGGCGAGACGTTCGGCCTGGTAGGCGAGTCGGGCTGCGGCAAGACCACCATGGGCCGGACCATCCTCCAGCTGGAGGAGCCCACGTCCGGGAAGGTCTACTTCGAGGGGCGCGACGTGGGGGCGCTGAGCAAGGAGGAAATGCGCCGCCTGCGCCGTGAGATGCAGGTCATCTTCCAGGATCCCTACGCTTCCTTGAACCCGCGCATGACCGTGGGCGACATCGTCGGCGAGCCGCTCGAAATCCACGGCGTGGCCACGGGGAAGAAGAAGGAGGAGCGGGTGCGCGACCTGCTCGACGTCGTCGGGCTGGCCTCCTACCACATCAACCGCTATCCTCACGAGTTCAGCGGCGGGCAGCGCCAGCGCATCGGCATCGCGCGCGCCCTGGCCCTGCATCCCAAGCTCATCGTCTGCGACGAGCCGGTGTCGGCGCTGGACGTTTCCATCCAGTCGCAGATCCTGAACCTCCTGGAGGAACTCCAGGAGGATTTCAACCTGACTTACCTGTTCGTAGCCCATAACCTTTCGGTGGTCAAGCACATCAGCGACCGCATCGGCGTCATGTACCTGGGCAAGATCGTGGAAATGACCAGCGAGGAAGAGCTTTTCAAGAATGCGCGTCACCCCTACACCGAGGCGCTCTTGTCGGCCGTGCCGGTCGCCAAACCCACCCTGGTGCGGCAGCGCATCGTCCTGGAAGGCGATGTGCCCAGCCCGGTCAAGCCGCCGTCGGGCTGCCGCTTTCACACGCGGTGCTGGCTGGCCCAAGACGTCTGCAAGACGAAGGAGCCGGAGTGGCGCGAGTGCGCGCCGGACCATTGGGTGGCCTGCCATCTGAGGTAGAGATGGGAATCGGGGCGGGACCTGAAAACCTACGTTCCGAGCCAGTTCCAGTAAGGAAACGAGCCAGAGAGAAACAAGTAGATTAAAAGGCCAGCTCGCAGCAGGATTGCGGGCTGGCCTTTCCGTAGCTGTCTTGAGGGGTCCGCATAAGGCTCACTGGGTAGTGACCTGAGGGCTCCGGGACCGGTGGGGAGGCACGCAGAAACCGAATGGCGCGGGTGACTGCCCAACAATTCATCACCGAGGTTGACGCCGTTCTGGAACTCCTTCAGGAAGAGCTGGCCGGCCGGAAGGCGGGCGTGCCCGGCGAAGGCTCTGTCTCGGAACTCCAGGCGATTATTAAGGAGTTCAAGGGGCTGCGCCGGGAAGCCCGGTGGCCTCTCCTCCGACAGAACACGCGGCGGCGCCTCGTCAGCTCTTACCTGGTCGACGACACCTGGGACTTACAGGCAGAACTGGCCAAACGCGTGATGCACATCACCCAACTCTACTGTCATTTGAGGTGACAGTAGCACTGTCGTGGTTAATGGCAATGGCCGGGTCGGGTCGGGTCGGGCCGGCCTGACCCGAGCGGGCCTGACCCGAGCGGACTGGCAGCGGGCATGGAAGTCCAATCCCACGGATCGGACGCGCACCATTAGGTGCCGACGAGGGGGGTGTCAAATCCTTTTGATACCTGTTGGCTTCGGGGTGTCAGATTTCCCATGCACCCCCCCTTTGGAAGGACGCTCCAGAGCGGAAGATAAGGCTTACGGGTGGGCCGGAAGAGGCTGGTTGGGGAACAACGAACTTCGCGACGCTTGGGGAAAGGGCTTAGCTGCGCCATCATCTCCCACGGCGACATGCCCTTGTGCAACCTTCGGTGTTCCGGGTCGGTGCAGGAGGCTCAGACTTACCGGCGGCGGGGGGGTGAATAAGAGATTTGACAGAGACGGTCGCCGAGGTGTCAAGAGAAGTTGACGGTGGCATTTTGCCACAGACGAACCACCTCTGCTGACAAACCACCCGTGGCGAGAAACGGAAGGGCCCCCAGGTTGGGAGCCCTCTCCTGAGAAGCCTCCCCCGAGAAGCCCTTCCAAGCAGGTTGCCCTGTGAAGCCCTATCCATTACTCCGCTAGCCTGACGATCTCCGGCTTCGCCCTGCTAGACGAGACCTCCGTCAGCGGTTTGCCCGACAGCAGGTTCGCCCGCGTGAACGGCTCCCTGGCCTGGCGTGGCTCGGCGACTTCCAGCAGCTCCAGGACCTTCTCGGGTGGGATGACCACGATGCCGTTCTCGTCGCCAAGGACGATGTCGCCGGCATGGACCGTCACGCCACCGCAGACCACGGTGCCGTTGATCTCGCCGTCCCACCCCTTCTTGTCCTCGGGCGTTCCCAGCAGGGCGGTGACGGAGCGGCTGTAGACCGGTAGCCCCATCTCGACGATCTCGTAGACGTCGGTGACTGCCCCGTCGATGATGACGGCGCCGACGCCCCGCATCTTGGCGCCCAGGGAGGTCATCTCGCCCCAGGTCCCCAACTGGGTTTCGCCACCGCACGCGATGACCAGGACATCACCTGGCTGGCATTCGTCGATGGCGATGTGGCCCGCGCCGACGTAGGGCTGAAGAGTGGTGGCCGGGCCGGCGAAGCGAATGCGCTGCGTCCCGGTGAGCGGCCGGATGGCGGTATCGATGAATCCGGTGGCGATCATGTGCCCCAGTGTAGCTGGGGCGATCTTCTTCAGGCGGGCCAGGGTCTCGGCCGATACTGTCTGTGGCGCATGAGGATGGATCTTGACCATTGATGTCTACACCTCCGATGATTCACTCATTTACCTGCTCAAGGGGCTGCGGCGCTCCAACGGCCGACGCTGGTCCAAGGAGCGGCGACGGTCCAAGGGGCGGCGATGTCGCGATACGGCGGTGGCCGCCATGTTTTACGCCGCCAGCTTCGGCCCCCGCTCAACCATCACTTTGCCGTCTTTCATGACCAGCAAGATGTTGTTCTTATCGGTCAGGATACTGATATCGTCCAAGGGGTTACCCTTCACCACGATGACGTCCGCCCACTTACCAGCGTCCAGCGTCCCGGTCTTATGGTCCAGCTTCGTCGCCATGGCCGCCGTCTTCGTGCTGGCCACGATGGCCTGCATGGGCGTCATGGCCCGCCTGACCAGGTACTCCATTTCCCGCGCACACTCGCCGTGGTAGGTGTGCACCATTCCGGCGTCGCTCCCCGCCGCCACAGGCACCCCCGCTTTCATGGCCTTCTTGACCGTGTCTGTCTTGTCTTCCATGACGATCTCCAGCCACCGCCACGCCTTCTCGTCGTGGTCTACCGCCGCCGGCCCCAGCCGGTAGCGGTTCTCGTTCGCGCACAAGGTCGGGACGAAGATAGTGCCCCGCTCCAACATCTGCGCGAACTGCTCGTCCGTCAGCCAGTGCCCGTGCTCGATCGAGAATACCCCCGCCAGTATCGCATCAGTCGCCCCCTGCCCCCCGTGGCAGTGGGTAGCGGTCCAGGCACCCACCTTCTCGGCTTCCTTGACCGCCGCCCGCAGCATCGCGTAATCCATTTCCTGATGGATCACCATTTTCCCGTTATCGTCCAGCACGCCGCCGCCCGTGTTGAACTTGAGGCCGTCCACGCCCCGCCCGATGTTATAGCGGGCCGCCGATTGCGCCTCGCCCGGGTTATTGACGACGCCCTTGCTCTCGACCATGTCCAGCCCCGGCCGCATAAAGCGGTGCATGTGCCCGCCCCACTGCGTCAAGCCCCAGCCCGATACGCGCAGCCGCGGCCCCTTGAAATCGCCACGCTCGATGGCGTCCCGAAGGGCCACATCGACATAATTGATGCTGGCCATATCCCGTAGTGTGGTGTACCCGGCCTCCAAGTCTTTCTGGGCGTTCCTTAAGGACCGATAGGCGAAATCCGGCACGCTAGTCGTGTACGCCGTCCGCTGATCGCGCGGGTCGCCCGTGCTGCGGGTGTGCACGTGGCAGTCGATGAGGCCCGGCATGACGGTATATTGGGCAGCGTCGATCACCTTGTCGTCGGGGCGCGGCTGGAAAGGGTTCAAGGGGTAAACGCCCTCGATGTTTCTTCCGTTCACCACGACCACCTGGTCGCGCGCCTGCCCGCCGTTGCCGTCGATGAGCAGACCGGCCTTGATGACTAGCCGGGCGCCGTTGGAGCTGGGGCTGGAGATGGAAGAACCGGAGGAACTCGACATTAGACGCGCCCCCCTTCCGCGGCGCCCCAGCCCGTGCCGGACCCCGCGCTGGCCGCCGCGGCCGTAGCCTCGGCTGGCACCACCGACCGCAGGGACGGTCCGCGCTCGATCGTAACCTTGCCGTCCTTCATGATGAGAAGGATGTTGGCCTTATCGTTCAAGACCTTGATGTTTTCCACCGGATTACCGTTCACCACGATGACGTCCGCCCACTTGCCGGCGTCCAGGGTCCCGATCTTGTGGTCCAGCTTCGCCGTCATGGCGGCGATCTTCGTCCCCGCCACGATAGCCATCATCGGCGGCATGCCCCGCATGACCAGGAACTCCATCTCCCGCGCGTTCTCGCCGTGGAAGTTGTAGTTGGTCCCGGCGTCGCTCCCCGCCGCGATGGGCACCCCGGCCTTCATGGCCCGGGCCAGCGTGTCGATCTTGTCCTCCGTCTCCCGCTCCAGCCACTCCCAAAACTCCGGCCCGCTCCCCGTCCGGTCTTTCCCGCGCTCGTACCGCTTTTCGTTCGGGCACATGGTCGGGACGAAGATGGTACCGTTCCTCAACATCAGATCGAAGTGCTCGTCGGTCAGCCAATGGCCGTGCTCGATAGACGTCACGCCCGCCAGGATAGCGTCGGTGGCACCCCGTCCACCGTGGCAGTGGGTTGCGCTCCAGGCACCGACCTTGCGCGCCTCCTTGACCGCCACCGCCATCAGGTCGTAGTCCATCTCCTGCTCCATCACGATCTTGCCGTCCACCAACTTGCCCACGCCCGAGTTGAACTTGATACCGTCGGCGCCGCGTCCGATCTGGTAGCGGGCGGCAGACTGGGCCTCGGCCGGGTTATTCACCACTCCGGTGCTCTCCACCATGTCGAGCCCCGGTCGCAGGAAGTGGTGCATGTGCCCGCCCCATTGGGTCAGACCGTAGCCGACCACGCGCATCCGCGGGCCCGGGAAATCGCCGCGCTCGAAGGTATCGCGCAGCGAGATGTCCACGTACCCGATGCTGGCCATGTCGCGGATGGTGGTGAAGCCGGCCTCCAGATCCTTATGGGCGTTGAGGAGCGCACGGTAGGCGAAGGTGGGAATGCTGGTCTGGGTGGAATCGAACCCCCGGTCCTTCGGGTCACCCGAGCTGCGCGTGTGGACGTGGCAGTCGATGAGGCCGGGCATCACGGTGTAGGCGGAGGCGTCGATGACCTCATCGCCCGGGAGGACGTGACAGTCTTCCGACTCCACTACCCCTTCGATGCTCCTACTCTTTACCACCACACTGCGGTTTTTCCATGCGTTGCCGTTGCCATCGATTAACAATCCGGCCCTGACGACGATCCGCCCAGACATCCTTTTTCCGGCTCCTTTCATCTGCTGAAAATGCTGCTAACCCGCATGAAATCACAATCTGGAATTCGTTTACTTGGGAAAGGATTCCTGGTCGGAAAGTAGAATCAAGTCCCAATTCTCCGACTAGGGAGGGAATACCAGGTTGCCGCGCAATCGTTGGTTGGCCTTGGCGCTCGTCGTCGTTCTGGTAGGCCTAGCCGTTTCCGGGTGCGGAAAATCGGGAACGGCCAATAAGGAAGGGAAAGTTCTCAACATCGGGTGGTATGCGAAATTCAGCAGCCTTGACCCAGCGGTTCATGCTTCACGTTGGGACGCCATGCCCGACGCGTCCATCTATGAGCCCCTGATCTATGAAGTGGAACCGGGCAACTTCAAACCGGGGCTCGCGGAAGGCTGGACGGTCAATAAAGAAATGACCGAGATTACTATCAAGCTGAAAAAGGGCTTGAAACTATCGGATGGGACGCCGATCAATACGGACTTGATGATTGGGAACTTCGATCGCATCAAGGACCCGAAGACCGCGTCGCTCCAGGTCCGGAACCTCGAGACCGTCAAGGATTACGCGAAGGTCGACGACCTGACTTTCAAGGTTACTTTCAAGAACCCGTACAACCGCATCATCAACCACTTTACGGGGACTTGGGCTTCTCCCAACTCGCTCAACGCCATTAAGGCCAAAGGCACCGAGTATACCATGAATCCGGTGGCTTATGGACCGTACACGGTGCAGTCACCTTGGCCGGATGAGAACACTCTGGTCCTTCTAAAGAACAAAGAGTATAAAGCGCCCGACTTCCTGGCGCCTCCGACCTACGACAAGATCGTCTTTAAGATCATCCCGGAAGAAACCTCGCGCATCGTGGCCTTGGAGAAAGGCGAAGTCGACATGATCTTCCAGCCGCCGAATATCGAAGTCCCGCGGCTGGAAAAGAGCGCCGACTTCCAGATCATGCGGTACCTGTCAGGCGGCCTGCCGCAGGGCTACATGCCGAACGTCACCCGGTCGCCCACGAACGAGAAGAACGTCCGCCTGGCCATGATCTACGCCCTTAACCGGGAAGAACTCAGCCAGCTCGCCTTCTTCGGTGTGAACCCCGCGGCCAACTCGGCCCTGGCCTCCGGCAACGTCGCTTTCTGGGCCGATTCCAAGACGGAATACAAGTACGACCCCGAGAAGGCCAAGAAGCTCTTGGACGAAGCCGGCTGGATCGTCAACCCAAAGACCGGTATCCGCGAAAAGAACGGGAAGACGCTCAAGATCCGCCTGGTGACCACCGCAGGCAAGAACCACGAAGTCGCGGTAACCCAATGGCGTGCCGTGGGGTTCGACGCCATCCTAGAGTCCATGGCCTATGAAGCGACCGTAAAAAGGATGGCGGATAACGAATACGAAGTCGCCCGACTCGGCCTCTCCGGCACCGACCCGGGCGTCTTGTGGAGCGCCTTCCACTCGTCGCAGATCACCGGCGGCTCACGGTTCAACCGTACCAAGATCGCCGACCAGAATCTGGACCAGATGCTGGACAAGGGCCGCAACGAGGCCATGCCCGCCGAAGACCGCAAGCAGCTCTACATTGACGCCCAGAAGTACATCATGAGCAACGGCTGGTGGATTCCTTCCCATGAGGACACCTACGTCTGGGCCATTAACAAGAAGAAGGTTACCGGTTTCAAGTTTGACGCCAACGGCAACCCCTTGCTGATCCTGACAAAGCCTGTGACCACGAAGTAACCACGGAGTGATGTGGGTCGCAGAACATGGCATGCCTCTTCCGATGGGGCATGCCATGTTTTGGACCTGCGGGCCCAGCCGGCACCGATTCAACCTGCCGCCGAAGATCCGATAGGGGGTCTCGAGGGACCATGAGAGGATACATCGTCCGAAAGCTACTGCTGGCCGTTCCTGTCCTACTAGGGGTTTCTCTCCTGGTCTTCCTGGTGCTCCATTTCCTTCCGGTCGACCCGGTCAGGGAACTGGTGATGCAGCACCAGACCGGAACGGCCCCGACGATAGAGGGCGCCCTGACCGACGCGGAGATCGAGGCCCTGCGGCACCAGTTGGGGTTGGACCGGCCGTTGTACATCCAGTTTGGACGATTCGTCTGGAACGCATTGCACGGTGACTTCGGCACCTCCTGGCGCACGAAGCGCACAGTCATGACCATGATCGCAAAGAACGCGCCCTACACCATCGAACTGAGTCTGGCCGGCATGGCCATCAGCATCGTCCTGGGGGTGGTGCTGGGGGTGATCGCCGCCGTCAAAGAGCACACCTGGATCGACACTATTTCGATGATCTTGGCCGTGGGTGGCGTGTGTGCCCCCAGCTTCTGGTTGGGACTGATGCTGATGCTCCTCTTCGGCCTGAAACTGGGGTGGCTGCCGCCCATCGGCGCCGGTTCATGGAAACACCTGGTCCTGCCCGCCTTCACCATGGGTATCGGCGGGGCAGCCATGGTGGCCCGGCTGACCCGGTCAAGCCTGCTTGAGGTGATGCGTCAGGAGTATATCGTCACCGCCCGGTCCAAGGGGTTGGCCGAGCGCCTGGTGGTCTTCAAGCATGCCATGCGTAACGCCATGATCCCCGTCATCACTGTGGTGGGGCTTTCTCTAGGACACATGCTGGGTGGCTCGGTCATCGTGGAAAACGTCTTCGGCCGCCCCGGGCTGGGACGCATCGCCGTCGACGCCATCAACGAAAAGGACTATCCGGTGGTACAGGTAACGGTTCTGATGATGGCGGTGTCATACGTGCTGGCGAACCTTCTGGTGGATATCTGCTACGGGCTGCTGGATCCGCGGATCAGGTATAAGTGAGCCGGGGCGGGAGGTGTAACCAATGGCGGTAATGGAAGCACCAGTGGAAGCGGCGGAAGGGGAACAATCCGGTGCGCAGAGCACGCTGAAGCGGCTCTTCAAGATCAAGGGTGTGGTGATCGGCACCGTCATCGTGGCGTTTCTCGCCGCCGGCGCCATCTTCGCCCCCTGGATCGCGCCGTATGACCCAATCGCCATCAGCAGGAACGAGCAGTTAGTGCCGCCCAGCGCCAAGCATATCCTGGGCACCGACCAGCTGGGGCGGGATGTGCTCTCGCGCCTGCTCTTTGGGTCCAGGCTGTCGCTGATCGTCGGGTTCGTCTCCGTGGCCATCGGCGGGGGCGCCGGTGTGGTCTTGGGCCTCATCTCTGGCTTCGCGGGCGGTTGGGTGGACGCCGTCATCAGCGGGTTGGTCGATATCATGCTGGCCTTCCCCGGACTGCTACTGGCGTTGGTGATCATCATCTGGCTTGGCCCGGGGTTAATGAACGTCATGGTGGCGGTTGGTATCGGTAACACGCCGCGCTGGGCGCGCCTGGTGCGGAGCACCGTTCTCTCCATCAAGGAGACCGATTTCGTCACTGCCGCCAAGGCCGCCGGCGCCACCGACGCGCGCATCATGTTCCGCCATATCCTTGGAAACGTCCTGGCGCCCATCATCGTGTTCACCACCCTCGGCGTCGGCGGTTCCATTCTGTCGGCCGCGTCCCTGGGCTACCTGGGGCTGGGCGCGCAACCGCCGACACCCGAATGGGGTTTGATGCTGTCGGAGTCACGGGCTTTCATCCGGGTCTGCTGGTGGGCGGCGACCTTCCCGGGCCTCGCTATTATGGCGAGTGTGCTGTCCGTCAACCTTATCGGCGACGGGCTGCGCGACACGCTGGATCCGAGGTTGCGCGGGAAACTGTCGTGACACTGGAGACTGGGGGCGGGGCCGGCCTCAAGCCGCCCGCCCGCGCGCCCGCCCGCACCACATGGACCAGGGCCCGGATAGCGACGTGGTCCTTCTGGGGTGCGGCGATAGCGCTGACGGCGGCATTGGCATGGTGCGCCTGGGTGACCCTGGATCGGTTTGTCGAGAGCACGACCGCCGTCCGGTCACTCCGGTTCACCCTGGTCGACGTGGTTTGGGACCAAGCCGCCAGCCGGCTTTCGGTGTCGGTCGAAGTGCACAACGATGCGGCCATTACCCTGGACCTGGAGGAACTGTCCTTCAGCCTGTACCGGGGCGACAAGTTCGTGGTGACCAACCCCAATTCGCTCGCCGATGCTGCTCTGGAGGCCGGAAAGACCACGGCTTTCAAGTACGACCTGGTCCTGGACCCCTATTTCGCGGCGGTGGTGGGCGACAGTGGCAATCGGCGCGCCGCCGGCCGCTGGCGCCTCCGGGGGCGGGCCCTGGTGCTGATGCCCGGCGTGCGGCCGAAGTTCCCAGTGACCGTGACGGCCGATAAATGAGTTCCCTGCTGCTATGGTGGTGTCCGATGGGCGAGGGGGTGCCGCTTTGCCTGATATGAGCCCTGATTCCAAGAGGGCTACCGGCGCGGCTATTGCCCCTTTCGCCCATGATCCTGACGTGAGCGCCTTGGACGCGGAGGCTGCCCTGGTTTCATCCATGATGGCGGCCTCCCTGCTAAGGTCGAGGCTCTGGCTGCTCTTAGTCACCGTCGCGTCGGGGTTTCTGATGATCCTCGTCAGTGTTGACTTCTCCGGCTTCGCTCCTTTCAAGGTTTCAGCCTACTTCCTCTATGCTCTGATGACTCTCGCGGGGGTCTTGGTGGTCCACGGCAGCCGTGATACGCGAACCCTGCTCGCCTTGCTCGTGGCGGTGAACGCCATCAGCCTCGCCATCTACGTCGGCGCCGTTATGGTTGCCATGCGCGCGGTCGGAATCCCACTCCAACTCGACCTGGTCGTGGCTTGGACGCTCCAGCCCGTCTTCACGTATTCCGCTTTTGGGGTCGTGCTGGGCTTTTTCGGGGTCCTGGTAGGGATGGTCTGGCACCCTTGGTAAAGGTCCGGAGTATTCAAGGTCCGCGCCCCAGGTCGAAGGCGGGGATGGGTGTCACGGCGCGGCCCACCTTGGCGAGGAAGTCGGCGGGGTTGTAGGATGGGCCGACTGGCGAGTAGGGGTTCACAGTTACGGCCAAGAGACGGATGGGGTTCAGCACGGTGACGCGGCCGCCGGCGGCGGTGAAGCGACGCCACTCCTCCGGCTCCACGAAGAGGCGGGTGCCATCACCTACTACTAGCTCGACTTTCCTGCCGTCCGCCGCCTTGCTGGTCAGCGCGGTCAATATCTCGCCTGTTACCGACCGACCGCAAGCCAAAGCCAGACACTCTGCCCCCTCTATGGTCCGGGTGGCGGCTACCGCTCGGGTCACCTTGTCCGCATTTCCGAGGGCGGTGCCGACGTCAAGGTAACGAGTGCGGTATTCGGTGTCGATGACGGCCACTCGCCGCTCCGCTATGACCTTGCGGGCCGCCGCCTCCAGGCGCCGATCCGCTGGGCGCCGCAGTTGAAGGAGTCGGGCGACCATGGACGTCCAGGCGATAGTCGTGGCCATGTCCGGCGACAAGGCTGCCCCCGTTGCCAGGATAGCAGCCTCAACGATGGCTGGACTGGCTGAGGCGCGGCGGTCGAAGGCGCCGTCGGCCAGCACCAGGGCCGCGCCCAGGTCCCGCATCCGCCGGATGATGTGCCGTAGCTGGCCGGCCGTATCGGGGCCGACCAATTCCACCGCCCCGGCTTCCTCCACCCGGTAGATGGACACCCGCCCTAGCTGGGTAATGTACGCTGTGTCCTCCACCAGCTCCAGCCGTGCCTCGCAGCGTGGCAGGACCTGCTCCGCCGTGGCGAACAGCGCCCCGGTCGGGGCGACGATGACGGGTTTGGGCAGGTTTGTGAGGATGTCGGTCTTCTCACCGTCACGGCCGGCGGTAATGAGGCCGAGCATCACTTGGCCTCCTCCAGATGCGGCCGCCTCCTTGATCATGTGATTTAAGGTAGTCGTCTTTCCCGTGTTCTTGGCCATTCCCACGACGGCCACACTCTTGTACCCTCCGCCCAGAATGAGTTCAAGAATGGACATGGCGCGGCGTCACCACCTTCAACCCCCACAGCCGTTGGGTCCAGCAAGGGTCTCGCCATATGTCTATGGGAAGTCTCAAGGGACGATTTTCGCCAAATCCTGGCGAGCTAGGTCCTCGGCCCGCTAGGAATTGGCGAAAAACAGGTCTCGGAGCCCCCCAGAAGGAGGTGCATGGATTCGGGCTCGGGCCTTCAGTCCGCGCCGGAAGCCCTAGGCCTTAGGCGGCTGCTTCTTCGGCGGCCGGCGCCGCTTCCCGCGCGCCAGCCCCGGCGGGTCGATGCTGATCTCGCTGCCGGCCATCAGGCCAGCTACGCCGGCTGCCTTCGAGCCGTTACCCGGTGGTCTGCCGGCTCCGGCGGCTGTCGTCGCCACCGCGGCCACCGCTTCTACCGCACCCAGCGAAATCCCCGGCGGCTGCGGCCCGGGCCGGTAATCCTCGGGCTCGTGGTAGACCGAAATGACACCCTCGTAGTTGCGCAGCACTACCTTGTTGGCGCCTTGAGAAATGAGGTATTCGGGCCCCACCGGAACCTTGCCGCCGCCGCCCGGCACGTCGATGACGTAGGTCGGCACGGCCAAACCCGTCGTGTGTCCGCGCAGGTTCTCGATGATCTCGACGCCCCGTGCTACCGACGTGCGGAAGTGCGAGAGTCCGCGCGACAGGTCGCACTGGTACAGGTAATAAGGCCTCACCCGGCACCGCATCAGCCCGTGCACCAGCTCGCGCATGGTGGCCGGATGATCGTTCACCCCGCGCAAGAGCACGCTCTGGTTGCCCAGCGGGATGCCCGCGTCGGCCAGCATGGCGCACGCCCGCGCCGCCGCCGGCGTCAGTTCGCGCGGACTGTTGAAATGGGTGTTCACCCACACCGGATGGTACTTTCGCAGCATATTGCAGAGCCCCTCGGTTACCCGCTGCGGGCTGACCACCGGGATGCGCGTGCCGATGCGAATGATCTCTACATGCGGAATGGCGCGCAGCCGGGCAATGATGCTCTCTAACACATCATCATCAAGGGTCAACGGGTCGCCGCCCGACACCAACACGTCGCGCACCTCCGGCGTGGCCCGGATGTAGGCGATGGCGGCGTCGATCTCCGCCGGGTGGCGCATATGGTCGGTTTGGCCGGCCACGCGTCGCCTTGTGCAATGGCGGCAATACATGGAGCACTGGTCGGTGACCAGGAAGAGAACACGGTCGGGGTAGCGGTGCGTGAGTCCCGGAACGGGCGAGTCGACGTCCTCGAATAGGGGGTCTTCCATGTCGTAGGGGCCGCTATGCAGCTCCGCCACGGTCGGGATGGCTTGCTTACGAATGGGGCAGTTCAGATTCTCGGGGTCGATCAGGGTGGCGTAGTAAGGGGTGATGGCCATGCGGAGTGAGCCAAGGCACCGCCGGATCCCCTCCTCCTCATCCGCGGTGAGGGGCACCACCTGCTTCAACTGCTCGACGGTTACCAGACGGTTTCGGATCTGCCAATGCCAGTCTTTCCACTCGTCTTCGGTGACGTGCTGCCACAGGGGAATCTTGTGCCAGTCTCTCTGCCAAGGCGCCAGCGGGACTTCGTCGTCGGTCATCGTCCCCTTGGCGCCTTCTTTGAGTCCGTTGCTCTCGTTTTGGTCCTTTCCTCCCGGCTCTGGTGACACCGGTCCGCCCCCTCGGTTCATGTGCTGTGTATCGGACAGTTTTCGGCCATTCATCTGCGGCCTGAAACCCATTTGCAGGTTCGATATTCGAGCCCTTTTGCCTTCTCATCTTACCAGTTTTCGCAATACTTCGTTCTCGCTTTTTTTCGTTTTCAAGGTACGCCGGGAGCGACCTATTCTGCCTTGCCTCTTTCCAGTGAACCCACAAATACATCCTCGAACAATCGGCGCAAAACCGGCGCCTCGCGGAGCAGGTTTAAAGCCAGTTCGGCGTGGCCTTCGGTATATCCGTTCCCAATCATCATGGTCACATCATGGCCAATGCCTTCGGCGCCCAGCGCCGCCGCCGTGAAGCTCGTGGCCATGCTGAAGAAGTACACCGTTCCGCCGCGGCGCGTGGCCATGATGGCGGCCATTTCGGTGCCGGGGACGTTGACGCAGTTAATGGTGACGTCGGCCAAGTCGCAGGCCGGGCGACCTCCGGTTAAGCGGCGGACGGCGGTCTGGACTTCAAGGGGATGGGTGGCGTCGGCGCGGACGGCGACGACGGGGGCGGGGGCAATGGTGTGGGCGTGGGCGCGTGTGGGGGCGGGGGTGGAGGTGGAGGTGGAGGTGGGAGCGCCCACACGGTCGCAGGCGGCAATGAAGCCCTCAAAGCGCCTGAAGCTGGCCTCACTGCCGGTCACGCCAATCACCAGCCCGTCCGGCCCGGCCCGCCGCCGCGCTTCGTAGGTGCAGAGCAGACCTGACTTCCCGCCGGCGCCCAGGATGACCACGGTGTCACCTGGTCCCACCAGTTTGGCAGTCTGAGCCGGGGCCCCCGCCACGTCCAGAACCGCCAGAGCCAGCTTCTCCGGGATATCGTCGGGCGCCGGAAGGCGTGCGTAGATGCCGCTCTCGAAGAGGATCGCCTGGCCGTCCACATCCACCTGATCGGTATCCAGGTAGACGCGACGGATACGGTCCAGGCGCAGTGGGGTCAGGGATAGGGAGACCAGGGTGGCGATGTGGTCGCCCGGTTGTAGGTCGTGGAAATGGGCCGAGCGCGGCTCGACCTCCCGCACGGTGCCAATCAGCATGCCGCCGGACCCTGTCGCCGGGTTATGCATCTTCCCGCGGCGGGCCACGATGTCCAAGATAAGTTCGCCGACGCGGGTGGCCACTGTTTCGGAGTCAGGTCGTGGCGCCGCGGCCTGCCCGCCGCCCAACTCCGCGACTGCCTGCCGTTCCAGCTGTGTAAAGCTGGCGGCATCCACGTTCAGAGTTTGAAGGTCGATGAGGACCTCGTTATCGTAGAAATCCCCAGGGCCCATGGAGTTGTCCAGCTTCCAAGCTGCTTGGGGCAATACGCCCTGAACTCCTTGGGGTTCCAACACACGGTGAGTGCCGTAAGGACAGCCGTTGGCGCGCATCGGGCCAGCCCCTTCCCTCATAGACCCTTAGTCCACGGTCCTGGGAGACGTGCCGGTGTCGCGGCGCCGCATTCTCGTCGGGCCTGGCACTTCGTCCGGGCCCGACAGCTCTCAAGCCAAGCCGAGTAAGGCCTCCCGCACCACCTTGGCAGCGATGATGGCCGTGATCCCCGTCGGGTCAAGGTCGGGGTGGACCTCGACCACGTCGACACCCACCACCCGCAGTTTGCCGCGCCGGTGCTCCTCGGCGACGAGGTAGAGTGCCTCGAACAGCTCAGCCGGCGTACAGCCGCCCGGCTCCGGGCTACCGGTCCCCGGCGCGTAGGCCGGGTCCAGCACATCAATATCAATGGTAAGGTAGACCGGCCGTCCCCATAACCTTGGAAGCGCGTTTTTTGGGTTCTCGCCTACGGTTTCGTAGAACGACCCGACCCCGCGCCGGGCCAGCTCGAATTCGGCCCTGGTACCGGACCTGATGCCGAACTGATGCAGGTCACCGGGGGCAATGACCTCAAGGATACGCCGCATCACGGTGGCGTGCGACAGGCGCCGCCCCTCCATATCGTCGCGGAGGTCGGTGTGGGCGTCGAAGTCCATCACAGTCAGGCCGGGGAACTGGGCTGCCGCCGCGCGCACCAGAGGGAGGGTGACAAGGTGCTCGCCACCGATGGCAAACGGCAGGGCGCCGGAGCGGAACAGGCCGGCAGCGGCGCTTTCGACCTTTTCCAGGTACCGGGCGACGACCTCTTCGGAGAAATCGCCGGCCCCGGACGGTCCTTGCGCGTCGGGCCAGATGTTTCCTAAGTCCGCGAACAAGGCCTCCGCACGGTCGTCCAGCGCCCGGTCAAGCCGCGGGCTATAGGTCTCCAGACTGTCCGACATCTCGCGCACGGCGTCGGGCCCTTTCCAGGTCCCGCGCCGGAACCAGACCGTACCGTCAAAGGGCAAGCCGAGCAGTATCGCCCGCGGTGCATTCCCGGCCTCACCCGCCGCAGCCAGAAAGGGCCGCGTGGCCGGAACGAAGGGAGTATCACTGGCCTTGCCCTGAGTGAAGGTCATGACTTGATACCCTCCTTCTATCGACCGGCGCTCCGTGCGGCATCGCCGGGCATTAGCTCTTGGACGAAAGGTGGCAGGGCGAAGGCCGCGCGGTGCCACTCCGAAGTGTATAGCCTCGCCTGGAAACCCGCGGGGACTGGGCGCGCCGGATGACTTGGGTCGCCGCCATTGGAGCCGATGGTGTAGGACCAATACCCACTGGGGTAAGTCGGCATGGGGCCCAGGTACAGGCGGCAGACCGGCCAGGCCTCGGACATGGCGTCGACTACCCGTTTGATGACGTGGCGGTGCACGAAGGGGGATTCGCTCTGGGCGACCATCAGCCCGTCAGGGCTCAGCACGCGCCGGACGGCGGCGTAGAAGTTCGAGGTAAATAAGCCCACCGCCGGACCAACGGGGTCAGTGGAATCGACGATGGCCACGTCGTACGGTTTGGCCTTGCCGGCCGCGATCTGGCCGGTCAGATCAGAGACATACTTGATGCCGTCGAGGAACATGACCTTGGCGCGCGGATCGGTACCGTACCAGCTGTTATTAAAGGGAAGGTACTGGCGCGCCACTTCGAACACGCGCCGGTCGATTTCCACCAGGTGTACTTCCTCCACGCTGGGATGTTTCAAGACCTCACGCACCGGGCCGCCGTCGCCGCCACCGACGATGAGCACGCGGCGCGGGTCCGGATGGGCGAAGAGGGGGACGTGGACCAAGGCCTCATGGTAGGTGAACTCGTCGGCCTCGGTCGTTTGAACTGTGCCATCAAGGAATAGGGTCCTACCGCATTCGAAGGTGTCGTAGACGGCCATCTCTTGGTAAGGCGTCTTCTCCCGGTGCAGGACTTCCTTGACCCGAAGCGACAGGCGTAGGTTCGGGGTCTGCTCCTCAGCAGCCCATTCCTCAGTCTTTCGGTCGGCCATGCGCCCACCCCTTTCGTGTCCTTTACTAACTTTCCCAGGCGGCGGCGCCAATCGTTGTCGCAGGCCTGTTCTCGGCGGTGAGGGGTAACCCCTGCTTTCGTGGCTGCAAAAAGCCCCGGCCCGAAGGCCGGGGCCTGTCAACGCAATGCCGGTGTCGTGTGCTTAATCAGCGCCTGTCGGGTTGAGTGATAGCATATATGCTAGCACTCACCTTCATAGGGCCTCTAGTACCAAAGCGGCACGGCGGCGAAAACACAGCCGATCTTCTCGACCTTGTGTTCGACCGACTTCACCATCGTCTTGACCAACGGAAGGTTGCGCTTGGTGAAGGCCTCCTTGATCATTGCCTTGATAGTGTCCTCGGCCTGCTTAGCGCCGCACACCCCGGAGAACTCCATGATGACGCCATAGGTGTCGGCGGAGAGACCCACGCCGATGCAGGCCGAAATTGTCTGGCCGGGCACGTCGCTGGTGATGCTACCGTACGCAGTGGGGACCAGCGAACCCGGCGGGATGTCCAGCTTCTCATGGTGCTTCGCGCCAGGAGGTAAGATGCTCGAAACGCGTAGCAGATTGACGTTGGCGATACCGGCCTTTAGAAGGGCGCCGTCAAACGCGGTGAGCTCAGTTTCGCCTTCAGATGAACCCGCGCACAACATGAAAGTCGTTGGACGAGGCAGTGAATGGATCGTGGTAATGATGGAACCGACAGCAAGCTGTCCGGCATTCTGCGGCCGGTGAATCTCCTGTACGGCCATGCAGCTAGACCCCCTTTCCGGGCGAACGCTAACCTCGCGCACGCCACGAACGAGTAGATGACAAAGCACGAACGAATTATAGCAAAAATACCTCGGGTATAGAAGAAGCAAAAGTGCCTGAAGAGAGAACGCTCTAGAAAGCAAAATGTCCGAACACAGCAAGGGCCAAATACCCGGCCAGGTTTCGTCATCAACCGCAAAGACCAGGGGAAGTCAAGTCCCCTGGTCTTTGCTTGTCTCATCCTCGATTGGCAACTTCCGGACGTCAGAACGGTGGTTGTTGCATTGGCGGTTGTTCCATGGGCGGCTGTGGTCCCGTTCCAAGCGTTCCTGTACCAGGCATGCCGGTTCCCGGTGTGCCCGTACCAGGTAGTTCAGTTCCAGGCGTTCCTGTACCAGGTGAGCCAGTCCCGGGCATCCCGGTGCCAGGCATCCCAGTTCCAGGCATTCCCGTACCGGGCATGCCGGTTTCCGGCGTACCCGTACCAGGTAGTCCCGTTCCAGGCATTCCTGTACCAGATAGGCCAGTCCCGGGCGTCCCGGTGCCAGGCATCCCAGTTCCAGGCATTCCCGTGCCGGGCATGCCGGTTCCCGGCGTACCCGTACCAGGTAGTTCAGTTCCAGGCGTTCCTGTACCAGGTAAGCCAGTCCCGGGCATCCCGGTGCCAGGCATCCCAGTTCCAGGCATTCCCGTGCCGGGCATGCCGGTTCCCGGCGTACCCGTACCAGGTAGTCCCGTTCCAGGCGTTCCTGTAGCGGGCAAGCCAGTTCCGGGCATCCCGGTGCCAGGCATCCCAGTTCCAGGCATTCCTGTGCCGGGCATGCCGGTTCCCGGCGTACCCGTACCAGGTAGTCCCGTTCCAGGCGTTCCTGTAGCGGGCAAGCCAGTTCCGGGC
>JAJYWN010000070.1 GCA_021791495.1 Bacillota bacterium | reverse complement strand
GGTTTACCCCCGCCCATTGAGCCGACTTTCACGAGGAGGCGGCAGGTCTCTCGAGGTGAGGATCACGCGACCTTGCTTTCCTTTCTGCTGCTAGAAAGCACGGGTCCAGGTTCGCGTTCCCGGATAGCGCGACAGTCCGGGGGACGGTGGGTTCCGACAGTCGGCAGCAAAGGTCCGAAAGGGCTTTCCAATACCCCCCCGGGGTATGGTTCCGCGAAGGGGGGTAAACCCAAGATACCCTGTCAATTCGCGAAAGGTATCTGGGATTGACTCCACCTGTGGTTGCTACCGCGCCTTGGCGAAAATCACGGGCGGAATGGCATTCAGGGGTCAGTTGTCCCTCGTTACACGACGGACAAAGGAGTTGATTGCTTATCGGATACTGAATCTCTTCCAATATCGTCCGATTGAGTCAAGACCTACTCTGCAAGTCTATCGACGATGGTCCAGCCTTCCATCCTCTGATCCTCAGAAGCGCTGGTGGAAAGGGTAAAGTAATCCAAGGGGATTAAGCAGCGCCCGCCATTCCCCCAGGTCTTCCCCCAGGAGTTCTGGACGTTCCAGTAGCCGTCCGCAGTCCAGCCATACACCATGGTAGCGTGGTATCCGAGAAGGCGCTCACCCGACTTGACCATCGGCACCACGCCGCTATTGCCTACACTCTCGAAGCTGTCATAAACCGGGATGCAGAGCATGCATGGCCCCGTGTGGTAGATGGCGGATTTCAATTCGTCGGGCGTGGTGGCCCTGGCAAAAGCCTGGATGACGTGAGGGGTGGCCGCGCGGCGCATGGCTTTCGTAATGCCTTTGTGGCAGGTGCGGTAGTCGCCCAGAATCGAGTACATCGACCATGGGCAGACACCGCCCTTCCGTAACTGCTTTAACGCGTCGCGCGGGGACATTCCTTCGCCCTTGGCGTCGAAAATCCCCCGGTTACCATAGATGAAGGCCGGTGAGAAGCGGGTCTGTGAACCCTTGTCCACCGCCTCTTCCGCCTCTTTCACCTCGGCAAGGGTGAAGGCGACGCACATCCCGTAGCCGTCCTGGTCATAGATGGGCACCAGGGGCGTGGATTGAAACGACGCCGGCATGGTTTCGGGGGCCACGGCCATATACCGGTGTACCTTGTGGTCGCGAGGGTCGGGCCGAGATGGAACGGCCCCGTAAGCTCTGCCCATGAGATCGCCTCCCGGAGGGACATACCTGCTAGAACATATGCCGGTAGTCCAATCCGGGTGCCCCGATGATGGGGTCCAGGCGTGAAGTTTTAGGTTTTGATTTTGTCCCCCAGGGTCTTAAGGACCGGCGGCCTCGGGCCGGTGAAGCGCACCACCCCGGCGCCGTGAAAACGCGCGAACTTCTTCAGCTCTTCCAGCAGGCCTTCCGTAAAAGAGAAGGCATGGTCAATGGCATGGTCGGGGGCGTGGCCGGGGGTAGGTTCGAACTGGTCCTCCAGCCAGAACCCCTCCACGTTCAACACGCCGTTGGCCCGGTCCAGCGAAGGCGAGAACCGCCCCACCAACCGGTCGCCGTAGAGCACCACCATGGTGTAGGCACCGTACTTGCGCTTTTCGGGCTTCAGGTATATCTCCCAGGTGTAATCGAACCCAAAGACCTCCGACAGCCGCCGGCGGCTGGCCAGCAGGTTGTCCAGGGGGGCCAGGAATCGCACCAAGGGGCCGTGGGCGCCGGTGAAAGGCGATGCCGGCACGGCGCTCGGGGACGCGGCCGCCACCAAAGCCTCCTCCTCCGCCTTCGGGGCGTAGTACGGCCTCTTCGCCCCTTCCAGCACCACGCGCACGGCCAGGCCTTCCTCAACCAACTGCTCGCTTATTTCCGTCCGGCGGGCCGACGGGGCGTGGAACCACCCATACTGCACATCCGCCGGTAGACCGAGCCCGTAGGCGTCGAGGTACTTCAGGGTCAACTCCCGTTCCGGATCGGCCGGCCGCTTCTCCAGAATGGCGGCGGGGACAACCCTTTCAGGCAGGTCGAAGTACTGGCGGTTATTCCGCCGCCCCGACACAGCCACTTGCCCTGTATACCACAGAAGGTTCAGCGCCTGGTTGGCCGCCCTGGCGGAGGCCCGCCACCAGCTATCCACGCGCCCGTCGTCCTCGATTTCGGCCGACGACAGAGGTCCCTCGCCCCTGATGCGCTCCCGCACCTGCTCCATCAAGGGAGCCAGCGCGGCGAACCGCCTCTCGTTCTCGGCCCGGACGCGGTCGAAGGCTGGGCGGAAGAGGGGGAAATCCTCGGTCGGAACAATCATCCGGACGAACCCCATTACCTCGATTAGGTCCGGACACCCGTAAAGCGCTTCATCCAAATCGTCGGGGCGGTAACCATCCAGCCGTGACCACAGCACCAGATGGTGATTCCGCTCAACCACGAAAACCGGATCTATCTGGACGTATTCCAGTTTCCGCACGGCTTCCACCACAGCCGGGGCGCTACTCGGCCGCCGGCGGGCGAGGAGGTCCCGGCCCACCAGATACCGCCTGGCCTGTTCTCGTGTCACGCGCACCTCGCGACCGCCGCCGTGGTCCGCGGCCCCCTTGACCACATCCCCTTCGATCGACAAATCCCTCTCCCCTAGCCTCGTAGCGAACTGGTGTTCGCTACGATCATTGGCCGTCCGTCCAGTATTCTCCTGCATCGGTCGCCAAAAACCTCGCCGGGATAACGTTACCTTACCCGCCACAATCTAGAGCGCGGAGGTGGGTTTCTTGAGACATGTCTTGGCCCTGGTCTACAAGTACGTCTTCATCACGGCTATCGTGGCCGTGACCACCTGGTGGGCTGGAGGAGCGACCATCACCCGTGCCCTATGGCTCGGCCTGGTTATTACGGCGGCCCTCTATATCCTCGGCGATCTGGTCATGCTCCGCTATTTCGGCAACTGGGTGGCCGCCATCGCCGACGCCGCCGTCGCCTTTCTAATCCTCCGGTCCGGGACCGTCATGCCCGGGACCCTGACCCCGAGCCCGTCGTCGTCGGCCATGAGCATGGTGATGAGCCTCGTGGCCGCCGTGGCCATCGGTATTGCCGAGTACTTCTTCCATCAGTACCTCTTGAACAGCCACACTGTGCCTGTGGCGGCCATGGACGGGGGTAACCGCGGGAGCGGTGCGAGCGGTGCAAGAGGCGAAGACAGCGGAAGGGGCGGAAGCGGTGGAAGCGGCGAAGGTGACAAGGGTGGACCGCGCCACGAGGACCTTTGACCACCAGAAAGTACCGCCGCCGCGCCCCATGCGACTTCAGGCCAACGGCGCAAAGGAGTTCAGGCTGCTCAAGCGAATAGGTACGAGGACTTTTCCCTCAGGATTTCCAAAAACCAAGGGGAGGCTCCCCGGCCTTGGCCCGAATCCTGGTGGCAGATGACGAGGTAACCATCACGATGGTGCTTGAGCAGGTGCTTGCGGACGAGGGATTTGACGTCGTTACCGCAGGCGACGGCAAGGAGGCCTTGGCCACCGCCTCCCGGCCGCCCGCTCCCGACCTCATCTTGGTCGACCTTTATATGCCGGAACTCAACGGGAGGGACTTCATCACCCGGCTCCGTGCCGACCCCGCTTTGAAGAACGTGCCGGTAATCGTGGTGACAGGGGCGGTCCCTCACGAACGGGATTACCCGCCTCCGGGCACGTACCAGATGCTGATAAGCAAACCCTTCGACCTGGAAGATCTGGTCGCCCGCGTGAAACGCCTGCTCCCCGGACAGAAGTGAGCCCCGACCTGATAGCTCACGAGTTCTCCATTATTCTGTGGTTCACTGGCCCTGTCGTTGTGGGCTATACTAGGGAATGTCGATAGGTTTCGGAGGTATGTATGGACCCAACCATGTTCCGAATCGGCGCGATCGAAGTCCGGTGGTACGGCTTCCTGATGGGGCTCTCGATCGTCATCGGCCTCCTCATCATGTTCCGCATCGTTATGAAGACGCAGCCGCGCGGCGGCGTCACTGAAGATGTGGTCCTGACGATCATCCCCTTCACCCTCCTGGCCGGGCTCATCGGAGCACGGCTCATTTACGTCGTGACGAACTGGGACTTCTATGCCATGTACCCGGCGGAAATCCCGCGCACGGATCATGGCGGGTTGTCGTTCTACGGGGCCTTGATGGGCGGAGCGTTGGTGGTGTGGTTCTTCACCCGCCGCTATAAAGTGGATTTCAACTGGCTGGGCGACTTGTTTGTCCCGGGCTTGTCCGTGGGGATCATCCTGGTACGTATCGGTAACCTCATCAATGGCGAGTCCTTGGGGCGCCAGACCGCCTTCTCCTTCGGGCGACACCCGACGCAGCTCTACGGCTCTCTCCTGGGCGTGATCCTACTCATCATCGCTTACCGTCAATTCCGGCGCGGCGGTCTCCCGAACGGATATGTGTTGTGGACCTTCGTTCTTTGGTATTCCATCCTGCGGGCCGCGGTCGAAGAAACCTTGCGCGATAACCCCTTGTACATCATCCACTACGTCAATGACCGACTCGGCGTCGGGTTTCTCACACTGACGCAGATCACCGCGGTCCCGCTCATCCTGGTAGCGTGGTATATCTTGCGGCGCCTGAAGGCAGGGGTTCAAGCGCCGGACCAAGGGCAGCCGGCGGTCTAGAGGCTACTAGGGCTATAGTAGGCCTTCCATATCGCAAGGTAGCGACGCTCCTCGTCCTCCCAGCGCCGGTCGTCCCAACCCAGAGTAGCTTGAAAGCGAGAGCGGATCTGAGGAAGCAGGTGCCTGCCGCCCGCGGTCTGGAGGAGCCCCAGCCTGGTGCGCCTGAGCATCAGGTCGTCAAGGTGATGGACCGCATAGCATAGCTGCTGCGTCTCGTCGGTTTCCGCGCTGGTCGGGTCGATCGGATCGGCCGGGCCGACTGGGTCAGCCGCCCCGGCTGCTGGACCGGTTCGACTGGTTGACCCCGCGTAACTGGGTTCACCCAGCGCCGGCCGGGCCACCCGCAAGGCGTCGCGCGCCAGTAGCCGGAAAGTGGTCAGCTTGCCGCCCGTCACGGTGATCAGCCCATCCTCGTTCCAAACCACGTGCTCCCGCGATTCGCGCCACGGGTCCTTCTTCCCGGTACCGACCACCGGCCGGACTCCGGCGAAGGTGGAGACTAGGTCGCCCTCGGCCAGGTCTATGGCCGGAAAGTAGGCTCGTAACGCGGAAAGCAGGTAATCTACCTCCCGCGGTGAGATGCGCGCCTCCTCCGCTAGAGGGCGGTCGTGATCAAGGTCGGTAGTGCCGACGACTATCGCCCCTTGCCACGGAAAAGCATAAAGCGGCCGGCCGTCGGAGGGGTGCCAGAGGTTGACGGCCCAGGCCAGTGGGAAACGGTCGGCGGCGAACACCAGATGGCTGCCGCGCAAGGGGCGGAGCCGCGGAAAGAGGGGCCGGCGGAACTTGGCGCGCACCCCGTCCGCCCAAGGGCCGGTGGCATTGATCACTACTTTCGCCCGGACCTCAGCGCTCCTCCCCGTAAGCTCGTCCCGGACGGCCACGCCTTTGTCAGATAGGCGGACTACCTGCGCGTAGTTCAGGGCCGTCGACACCGCCGTCGCTGTTGCGGGTCTGGGGGTTGCCGCCGCCGCCTTCGCTCCTATCGCCAGACCCTGGCGCAAAACCCGCAGCACCAGGGCCGCATCATCGGTTTGGGCATCCCCGTACCGGAACCCCCCGACGAGACCGTCGCGCCGCATCTGGGGGAGAAGGGCTGACAGCTCGTCTTTTCCCAGATAGCGGTGGGCCTGGAAGTCGGTGGCGGTGGCGCCGGCGGTGACGCGGCCGCGGGCGGTGACGCGGACGCGGACGGGCCCGCCGCCACGACGGCGGCCCACGGTCTTTCCCATCAGATCATAGAGAGCAAGGCCCAATGCTAACGCCGCTCGCCCCGACGGGTCGCCCCGGCCTACCGCTAGGAGAACGTCGTGTCGCTTCACGAGGTCCGGCTCATCCCGGCAGAGCCGCTCCCGCTCGCGCACCGAATGCCAGGTCACACCAAACTGACCTTGCTTTAGATAACGCAGTCCGCCGTGCACCAGCTTCCCCGAGCGGCTGGAGGCGCCGAACGCGAAATCCCTTTGCTCGAGGAGCAGCGTACGGTACCCCAAGGCACTAGCCTCGCGGAGTAGCCCGGCCCCAGTGATGCCGCCCCCAATGACGATAAGGTCCCACCGGCAGCCGGCTTCCGCCGCCCCGCCCCGGCCGAAGATCCGCTCCCTATCGTCGGCCCAGGACATCATCACACCAGCTTACCGGGGTTCATCATCCCAGCCGGATCGAAGACCCCGAGCGCCCCCCGCAACGCCGCCAGCCCCAACTCCCCCTTTTCGGCCGCCAGGTAGGCCTTGTGGTCGAGGCCGACCCCGTGCTGGTGGCTGATGGTCCCTCCCGCCTCCACGATGATCCGGCAGGCGGCCTCCTTCACGGTTTTCCACCGCCGCAGCGACTCCGCTGGGGACCACCCCCGCCGGAAGATGTAGGTCACGTAGATGTTGGCGCCGTCGCGATAGACATGCGAGATGTGGGCGAAGGCGTGGACTCCTTCACCCTTGTCGGCCAGCGCATGCGAAAGGGTGACTTCAAGGTGGGAAAGGAGGCTCCCCACCTTCGACCAGGTTACCGCGGTCTCCAGCGTATCGACGGCGTAACCCATTTCCCACAGGGTGTTACGCAAGTACGGAGTGCGGAAGCGGTTCTTCACCCACTCGCGAGCCAAAAGGGTTACGGCGCCCACCGCCCGGTGGGCCCGGCAGGCGTCGAACACCTCGCCCATAGTCCTCCGTACCGGCCGCCGCCCCCCGGCTGCCCCGAAGATGAGGAGGCACTTCCCTTGAGTGGCGCCTCGCCATGCCAGCCACCGTTCGTACTGCCGGATGAGGCGGCCGTGACCCGCCAGCGCCAGGGTGGTGGCCGTCTCCTCCGCCGAATCCAGACGGAGCAGGCAGAGACTACCGCCCCCAATTCCGCCGCCGCGCCCGCCACCGGCACCACCACCCCCGCCGCCCTGGGCGATTTCGCGCAGCGCGGCCAGACCAGAGTCGAAGTCGGGGAAAAAGGCGGCGCCGTACATGTTTACGGTCGGAGCGGGCCGGATGCGGACCACCGCCTCGGTCAAGACACCGAGGCGCCCTTCCGATCCCAGGACCAACTGCCGCAGGTCGGGACCGGCGGCCGAAGCGGGCGTGGCCGGCAGGACCAGCGTTCCGGCGGGAGTCTCGACGCGGCCTCCCGCGAAGAGGTCCTCGATCCGCCCGTAGAGGAGCGACTCTTGTCCCGCCGAGCGCGTCGCCACCCAACCGCCGATGGACGAGAGCTCGAACGATTGAGGGAAGTGGCCCAAAGTGAACCCCCTCCCCCCTAGCTCGGCTTCAATGTCCGGCCCCTTGGCCCCGGCGCCGAAAGTAGCAAGGTGGCCGGTGGCGTCCAAGGAATGGAGCGCCTCCATCTTCCCCGTATCTACCGACAGCACCGGTCGACCGAGGTCGCGCGCGATCTCCAACTGGCCCACCACGCTGGTCCCGCCTCCGTAGGGTATGACGGCCGCCCCGGCCTCACGGGCGTAGGCGAGCAGGCCCCGGACTTCTTCGTCGTCGGTCGGAAAGGCCACACCATCCGGTGCCACCGGAATCTGGCCCGCGCGGAGACGAATCCAGTCGGGAAGACTCTGGCCCAGCGCGTGGCTGAGCCGGAGGGAAGGGTCCGTCGAGACCGCGGGGTGCCATGGGAGACGGGAAGGCGGGATGGCGCGTGCCACTTGATCATGGTCCGGTTCCGGTAGGGGTGCGCCGCTTTCGTCAAGGGGGGAGCGGCGGGACTCCGTGTCGTCCCCCTTACCGGCGATGACATGGGCGGTGATGCGACCGGCGAGGAATCTGGCCGCGCCCGGCGGTACGGGGTATTCGGTCCCGACTAGCCCCCAACCGTTCCAGCGACGCACGGCCGCCGGGGCCGGTCTCCCCTTGGTCATGGCCGACCGCCTCCCAATCCTGACCGCTGTGCCCTCGCTCCTTGCCGCTGTTACATAGGTACTCCGGCGGCAGGTTGGGTAGACTAGCGGGGATATTGCGTTGAAAGGGGTGTCAGCTAGTGGAGGAACAGCGTTACCGCGAGGACATGGAACTGGTGCTGGCCAAGCAGTTCGGCTTCGAGGACTATGACTCGTTCCGCACAGGTGTGGTCAAGACCATAGGCAAGATGGGATTGAAGAAGCTGGAGAAGGAACTGGACAAGTACCCGCGGCACGATGAGGTCGGAGCAAGTCCGTCGGAAGCTCAGAACCCTCCGCCCCCGCCTCCTCCCCCACCGGACTACCAGCCGGTGTGAAGGGGCCGAGATCACGTTAGGGAAGTGCGGCTAGACCGCACCCCGCGCCGCAAATTCCCTCAGCACCTGGTAGAACCGGTCCCTGGCGTGGCGCTCCCTCCACGGGTAGTGCCCGCACCGCTCCAAGAGCACAAACCTGAAGTCCCCCACGACCGCCTTTAGGGGCTCGTCCACGCCCGCCTCCGGATGGGGGTCATGGTCGCCGTGGATGGCAAGGACGGGACAGGCGAGGCGACCGGCGTGTTCAAGGAGGGCACCCGTTCGCCTCATGGAGGCCGCCTCAGTCCAAACGGACTGAAACATCCGCCCGTCCACCGCGATGGCATCCGCGGGGTCCGTCTCGACCTTGACTTCGTCGTAACTATCCGCCTTCGAGGCAAGCTGGCCCAACCTGGCGAACAAAGAGTCTTCGGCGCCGGCTGTTCGGAGCAGGTCCAGAAACTCGGCCCGCTCCGCCGGGTCGAGACGTTCCAGGCGTCTCCTCTCAAGGTCCGGGACGTATCTCTCCTCGAATGGACCGCTGGACACCAGGACGAGCCGGCTCACAGCCTCCGGATGGCGGCTGGCGAAGATGAGGGCCAGCCAAGCCCCCCAAGAGTGTCCGATCAGTACAGCCGGCGGCGTGGCGTGCGTCCCTAAGACATCTCGCAGTTCCTGTACCTGGCCGTCCAGGGACGTCCTGGTCTGAAGGGGTTCCAGGACGCCGGTCCCGTCGCGGGCCAGTTCCCGGGCGATGGCCGCCACGCTCCCAGGGGCCCCCGGGCCACCGTGGACGACGGCCACGCCGTAGGGGCCTTTCCCGTGGAAGCGGACGTCAGGCGGCATATGGTCCTCCCATCAGGGCCCGGCGGCCCACACATGTAGCATACCAGCCTGAGCCGGCGCCGGCCAGGTGCTAACTACTGCAACCTGCCGGCCGCTTTCAGGAGACGGATGATGACCGCGGAAGCTTCGGCGCGCGTGGCCGTACGGTTGGGCTTGAAGGTGGGAAGCCCGGCTCCCTCCTGATATCCGCCGAAGATCTGCCGGTCCACCGCTGTCGCGATGTGCCCAACCCGGTTGGCCGGGACGTCGCCGGCGTCGGCAAACCCGAGGGGCACGGATGCCCGCGCCAGGGCCGTCTGCTCGAGGCCCAGAGCCCGCACGGCGATGGTGGCCATCTCGAGCCGCGTGATGGGTACGTCGGGGCCGAAGTTGCGCCCCGGGTACTCGTCGGGCTTCAGCACTCCGAAGTAGACGGCGGTCTCCACGTAGCCGGAAACCCAGTGGTTGGTGGGAACATCGCCGAAGGAGGCTACCCAGGCAGGCATGGGGGCAATGTCGAAACTGCGGACCACGAAGGTGATGAATTGGGCCCTGGTGATGGTTGCCTGCGGCTTGAACGTGCCGTCTTCAAACCCCTTGGTCACGCCCAATTGCACTAACTGGTTGATGGTACCCGCCGCCCAGTGTCCGCCGATGTCCGAGAAAGTGATGTTCACCGGCGGATGCAGCTGGACAGGCAGGTTTGGGAAGCCCTGGAACGTTCCCGTTGTTCCAGGCGTCCCACCGGGATATCCTCCGGGCGGGTTCGTTCCACCGGTGACGGGCGGTGTGCTCGGAAGCGTTGTCGGAGGTACGGTGGGAGGTATGGTTGGGGGTACGCTCGGAGGTGCCGTTGGAGGTATGGTCGGAGGCTGTGCCGGCGGCTGACCCCATCCTGTAGCTCCGCTTGACGCCGGCTTGACCGGGGTGGCCCTGTCCAAGGCCCGGTCGTCCGTGAGCGACTTTGTCAGGTCGGCAACGGAGTACAGAGCCGTGTCCGCCGCGCCCGCGGCTGCCGGCGCCACGCTCAAGTTGTACCAGCCGGTCCCGGCCTCAACCACCCTCGGCAGCAGGATACGGGCGAGGCGGGCAGGCGGATGGAGCAGCGTCAATTCCCCGTTGGAGGGGAAGGGCGCTCCCGCGAGACTGCCGTCATTCATCTCTTCGAGCAGGAAGGGCCTCAAAGAAGCTACATCCCGCCCCACCTTTATGGTCACGGGGTCCGCCGAAGGGAAACTCACCAAAGTCCCACCGACGGCGTACTGGGGGACCTGTAGTGGCTTGTTCCGGCTGATAGACTGGCCGTCACGATCGGCCTCCATGTAGGGAGCCCCTGTGGCGAATTCCTTCTTGGTCCCGTCCCACGACGGACCCGGAAACACGTCACTATAGATCGTGGATGCGACTTCCTCCGCCGGCTTGGACTTCAAGATGTCGACCTGGCCCGTGCCCATGGCCAACGCGAATTCCAGGAATAGCGACTCAAAGGTGCTGCCCGCCGGGGCGCCGCCCTGGATGGCCGCCCGCGCCGCGGCCTCTTCCCACTCGTAGTTCGCCGCCGCCTCAAGCAGGTTCTTTAGATAGGCCATGCCTCCGTAACGTTGTTGCATGTAGGCCCAGAAAGCCGATGCGGCGTAGTCGATGGAAGTGAGCTGCTGAAGGCGAGGGACATTCAAATAGAGATAGGCCGTGTTCTGAAACTCCGAGACCGCGGTGGGCACGTCCTGGTTCGCCAGGAAGGCGGCCAGGGGAGCCGTGCCCTCAATCGCCCAATCGGGCTGTTGGTCGGAGTTCATGTAGGCGAACTGCACCGCGTGGAAAACCTCGTGGGCCACCGTACCCGCCAGGTCCATGGAAGACTGCATCCGGTAGTTGATCTTGATCGTCACATCACCGGTCGCCATGTCGGTGGCCTGGGTGCCACCGGTGGCCGGATCGTCCACGACGATCCGGACTTCCGGGCGAGGGTCGCGGGGCGGGCGCATCCCACCGTCGGTCACGAAAGCAGCGTAGGCCTTCTCCGCCAGTTGCCCGACGCGGCGGGCAAAATCCTCCGTCGCCGCATTGGAGCCGGAGAGAGTGTATCTCACGGTGAAGTGTTGGGTGTCGAAGCTCTGGTCCTGGTCGGCGGCGGCCGCCACCGGATGCGCGGGGACCGCGGCGCCCAGGATAACCATCGCCAGCAGGGCCGCCACAAGTAGGAGGCCCGCCTTCCGCCGTGTCAGGGTTGCCCGGCGCAGGCAGATGAAGGTGCGGTTGATCGCACCCACCTCCTAACGAGACCCGCCGCTGGCTGCGGCGGGAGCGGCCGGAAGACCAGCGACCAGCTGGTCGAAAGGCACCAGGTTGACGGGCGAGGCGCCGGTCGCGGCAGGCGAGGCCTTGGCCGTGAAGCGACCGGTCCCCGTCCGTACCACGCGCGTCAGGACCAGCCAGCCGTTGGTGCCGCGCGGCAGGCCCGACAGAGTCACCTTGCCCCCCGCAAGTGGCGCTCCGACCACCTTCCCGTCCGCCCCGGTGATCAGAACGTATGGAAGCAGGGACGAAGTGGAGTCGGTGACTTCGAGGGTGACGGGCGCCTCACTGTCGAGGTGTAGGCGGATGCCCATGACGCCGTAACGGGCAACCTTGAAAGGCACCGCCCGCTCGACTACGTTCCCATGACGGGAGAGGGTCAGGGTGACCGCCCCGCTACTGAGGGCTTCTGCCCACCCGTTCCAGACGAGGGTGGCATCGGTCAGCCCGTACTCCAGGTTCGAGACGAAACTCAGGACATCCACCTTACCCGCGTAGGCCGCCAGGGCAAACTCCAGGTAGAGACGGTCGAAAGTCGTACTCGACGGCGCCCCGCCGGCACGCGCCGCGGCCGCGGCGGCCTCGGTCCAGGATAGGTCGTGGCCCTGGGTGAAGAAACGGTGGAGGAACTGCTCGCCACCGTACCTCTGGCTGAGGTAGGCCCAGAAAGAGCCGGAGGTGTACTGCTGGCCGAAGAGAGGGTCCAGACGGCCGGATATGAATGTCCCGAACTGGTCTTTCCAGTACGAGGCCAGGGGGTCGGAGGCCGCGGAAACGGAGGTGGCGCGGTTGGCCAGGTAGGAGGCGGTGACGGCCGTCCCTTCGATCACCCATTTGGGTGCCCACTCAAACTCGTAGTAGCCGCGCTGCAGGACGTGGAACAGCTCGTGGGCCGTCACGACGCTGAGGTTATTCTGCGGGCTCATCTTGGCGTTGATGTCGATCTCGCCTTCCTGGGTGGTCCAGAGGCTGGGGGTCTTGCCACCGACACTGGGTGCGTCCCAGTACAGGTAGACGTGGATTTTCGGGTCGTGCGGCTTCAGGTAGCCGTAGGAGGTGACGAACTTGGCGTAGGCAGCCTCCAGCGAGCCACTGACCTCTTTGGCGTAGGCGGCGGAGGCGGCCTCGTCGCCGGTCAGCTTGTAGAGGACCTTGAAGTGGGGCGAATCGACACTGCCGTCGGCCGGCTCATGCCAGCCGTAAGAAGGGTAGGCGGCGACCGGTGAGACGGCCAGCGTCAAAACGAGAAGGACGGCGGTGGACGCCAAGACGAGCCTCATCAAGGTCGATCGCATGGCGGAATACGGCGGGCGTGCTTTGCCCGTGTACAAGACCCTTTACCCCCCAGGACGCGCCTCTTCTTCCGGAGGCACTGTGGCGTAGTATTTGCGCCAAGGGCTGGAGTTCGAGGAAGATGCGGGAAGTCCTCCCTGGTAGACCAGGGTGTTTCCGCTCGCCGCAACAGGCCGAGGCCGGCCGGCGGACCCTAAGCGCGGCACCGCACGGGCCGGTGGCCTCGCGCCGGACAAGGAGAATTGGTGTCCGCGACGAACCCCTTGGCGGACAGCCCTTCCCTTAGATGACTCCCGTCTCCACAGGCCGTTTCTTGACCGGCTTCCTTGACCGACTGCCAACCGGAGGGACGATCATGACTTTGTCGCAGGCCGATTACCGGGATAGGATGACTGAGGCTCTGAGAACCAGCCGGGCCGACTTCACCGACATCCGGCTGGAACTCATCGAGACCACAGACGTACGGTACCGAGGCGGCCGCCTGGAGGCGGCGACCACGGGCCGGGACTGCGGGGGCATCGTGCGGTGCCTCGCCGGGGGGCGCTGGGGTACAGCATCCTTCAACAGCCTGGAAGACTTGCCGGCGCGAGTGGATGAGGCTTACGCGTGTGCCCAGTCGGTGCCCAGTGGCGATGTGGCCCTGGCGCCAGTGGAGCCGGTGGTGGACGTGGTCCCGGCGCCCATCGTTCGCGACTTCCGCCAGGTGAACCTGTCCGCAAAAAAGGCCCTGGCGAAAGGATACAGCGATCTCATCTTGGCTCAACCGTCCGTCACTGACGCCCGGACGTCTTTCTCCGACCGCTTCTGCGCCTGCTACTACGCCAGCTCCGAGGGCAGCTTCATCTACCAGGAGCACCCCTACGCCGTTCTCGGGCTGAGCGCCACAGCCCGCGATGGTTCGGAAGTGCAGTCGGCGGGCGACGGTATCGCCTGCGGTCTGGACGTCGGCCTGGCTGAGGGGCGTGAGGACGTGGCTTTGGAGGTCGCGGGGCGGGCCCACGCTCTTCTGGCCGCGCCCCCGGTGAAGGGCGGGGTGTACACGGTTATCCTTGGACCGCGTATGGCCGGCCTATTCGTACACGAAGCCTTCGGCCACCTCTCCGAATCGGACTTCCTCGCCGACAGTCCGAAGGCCCAGGAGATGATGACCCTGGGGCGCCGCTTCGGCCGCGAGTTCTTGAATATCACCGACGGCGGCGCGGCTGCTCCCGGCCTGCGCGGAAACATGAAGTACGATGACGAGGGTGTGCGCTGCGGCGACACCGACCTGGTCCGCGAGGGTGTATTGGTAGGGCGGCTCCATAGCCGGGAGACGGCCGGACGGATGGGCGAGCGGCCAACGGGCAACGCCCGCGCCACCTTCTACCGGTATCCGCCCATCGTCCGCATGACCAACACCCGCATCTTACCCGGCCCACACCACCTCGAAGACATGCTTGCCGACATCAAGTTGGGCGTCTACGCGAAGTACTCCGGGGGCGGTCAGACCTTCATGGAGAACTTCGCCTTCGCCTCGGGCGGGTCGTACATGATCCGCGACGGCCAGGTGGCTGAGCTGGTGAGGGATGTGAACTTCGGCGGTAACCTTTTCACCACTCTGGCGAACATCGACGCCGTGGCCGACGATTTCACCTGGGGAGCCAGCGGCGGGAGCTGCGGCAAGGGCCAGGAGATGTGGCTACCGGTCGGCATGGGGGCGCCGCACGTGCGCGTGCGCGAAGTCCTCATCGGCGGGCGCTGAGACGGGAGGGGGAGACAGAACATGACAAGGTTTGCGACCGCGAACTCGGCGGTGGATATGGCGGAACATCTGCTGGAACTGGCACGGAGACGCGCCGACCAAGTCGAAGTCTACCTCTCCGAATCGGAGGAAACGGGCGCACAGTTCAACGCCGGCAAGGTCCGCACGGTGGGGGCGTCGCAGCGCCTGGCCGTCGCCGTAAGGGTGATCAAGGGCGGGCGCCTCGGCTTCTACGCCACCAGCGACCTGACCGACCTTGGGGACGCGGTCGAAAGGACGGTGGCGGCGGCGGCCGAGGGGCAGGAGGTCCGTTTTGACTTCGCGGAGCGGGCGGCCGGACCGGTGGTCAAGACCTGGGACGATGTGACTGCGGGTCTGGGTGCGTCGGACCTGGTGACCATGGGGTCCGAATGGCTGGGGAGAGTGGCGGAAGCTGAGCCGGAAGCCGTGGTCAACGGTTTCGTCCAGAAAGCCCTGGTCCGCACCCATATCCTGACCAGCAACGGCCAGGATGCGGTCCGCCAGGACACCGGGCTAGCGGTGGAAGTGGAGGCCTCCCGGACACGGCCGAACGATGTGGCCAACCTGTGGCAATTTCACCACGGAGTCCGGCGCGACGACGATCTTGAGGCCAACCTCGATAGGCTTTGTCGGAATTTCCGTCTGTCCCGGGAGCTGACCACGGTGCGTCCGGGCCGGATGCCTGTGGTCCTATCACCCGCGCGGGCCGGCCTTTTCCTGGACCGCCTGGTTGAAGGTGTGAGCGGCCGCAACGTGCGGGCCAAAGTTTCCCCCTTCATTGATAGGGTTGGGCAACCCATAGTGGACGCCAGGGTGAACGTGGTCGAGGACCCGACCCTGGACTGGGAACCGGGCAGCAGCAGCTACGACGATGAGGGAATCCCGACGGCACGCACCCCCATTCTTCAGAATGGCGTGCTCCAGGGGTTCATGTATGACCTTTCCAGCGCGGGCGACCTGGGGGTCCGGCCGACGGGACACGGCCGCCGTCACACCGCGTTCTTCCCACCCAGTGTACTCTCCACCGGCATGGTTCTGGAACCAGGCGACCAGTCCCTGGAGGAACTCCTGGCCGACATCGATGAGGGCCTCTATGTCGAAGAGGTCATCGGTGGGACAGGTAACCTCCTTGACGGAGCTTTTTCGCACCCGGTCGCCATGGCTTTCAAGATCGAGGGTGGCCGCCTGGGCGGTCGCGTCAAGGACGTTTCCATCGCCGGCAACATCTACGAACTGATGCGCGACCACCTCGGCGGCTTGGAGAACAGGGCCTACTCCAACGGCGCGTGGTTCCGGGCTCCGCACATCCGGTTGAACGACGTATCGGTTGCGGGAAAGGCCTGATGGCATGAAGACATGGAGCCGGCCTGATCAGCTTCAGCGGATTTAGCAGGTACAGCGTGGCCGCCGGCGTATGGGTTTGATGGCGCCGGCAGATCACCCATAACAAGCAACTTCCCTATAACTGGCCAGACTACGAGTGTAAGGGCTTACCACTGACGATCTACCGTGGGCCGGTTGCTATGGGAGGTTAGGTCATGCGTGATGGTTTTGGAACACCGCCGTCAGCGGGCGGGACGTTCCCCGTCGTGCTGATAGTCGATGACGACCCACACATCCTCGAGTTAGTCCAGTTGTACCTATCGCATGAAGGTTTCAAGGTGCTCACGGCCCACACCGGACCCGCGGCACTGGATGCGGTGGAGGAAGCTCAACCAGATCTGGTCATCCTGGACATCATGCTGCCCGGCTTGGACGGGTGGCAGGTTTGCCGCGAAATACGCCAGAGAAGTAACCTGCCAATCCTGATTCTTTCCGCCAAGGGTCAAACGAGCGACCGCATCCTCGGTTTGGAGCTGGGGGCCGACGACTATCTGGCCAAGCCGTTTGAGCCGCCGGAACTGGTGGCCAGAGTGCACGCGGTGCTCAGGCGGTCGGGGCTGCAGAGGCCCAAGTCGACGGCGGTGACGAGAGGCCCCCTGTCGGTGGATTTGAGCCAGTACGTGGTGTACATTCACGGCCACAGAGTGGAGATGCCGCCGAAGGAATTAGAACTGCTTCACTACCTGGCCTCTCATCCGAACCAGGTGTTCACCAGGGAGCAACTGATGGAAGCAGTCTGGGGCAGCGACTTCCTCGGTGGCAGCCGTACGGTCGATGTGCACATTCAGAGGCTGCGTGCCAGGCTTCTGGAGGTATGCGACCAGTGCGCCCTCAAAACCGTATGGGGGATAGGGTACAAGTTCGAGGTTCCCCAGAATGCGCCGTAACTGGTGGATCCCATTCCGGAACCCGTTCCGGGGAAACCCGTTCCGGGGAGGCCTCTTCCGGCGCATGGTGGCGTCGTACGCTCTGGTTACGGTCCTATCTTTCCTGCTCCTGGGTACCCTGGTTTCGCGGATGATCGAGAGGTACTACATTCGGTCGACCACCCAGGACCTGTTGGCCAGCGGCAGTCAGGCGGCGACGGCTTTCCAGAGTTTCCTGGAAGACAGGATCGATGCATCCTCCCTCCAGCAGAAGCTGAGCCTCGAAGAGCACAGCAGTGGCATCCTTTTCCTCGTGATCCCGGTGGGGGCGGATTTGCCGGCTAAACTGGAGCTGTGGGCTCATCCGTCCGGTAACGAGTTTACCAGTTCGGAACTGCAGGCCATCGGTTCCGGCCACCAGGTGGCCAAGTTCGGGCAGATCCCGGGGCATGCCGGGGAGACCATCTCCGTGGCGGTACCGATCCTAACTGGCGGCCAAGCGGTGGGCGCCGTCTCCATCCACGCGCCTTTTCTGGCCCTGCGCCAAACCATCCAAGCGGTCATCCGCATCATCTGGATATCTGCCGCTCTGGCTCTGGCTCTGGCGGTCGTGCTGACTTACTGGAACTCGTGGCGCATCGCCGGCCCCCTCATACGGCTG
This sequence comes from Bacillota bacterium, assembly GCA_021791495.1. Lineage (GTDB taxonomy): Bacteria > Bacillota > Sulfobacillia > JAJYWN01 > JAJYWN01 > JAJYWN01. Next base: position 24,026 of record JAJYWN010000070.1, on the reverse strand, counting down.
GCGGGGCTGGCCCGTGAAGTAGCCCGCGGCAATTTCGGGGTGCGTCTGCCGGAAACCTCGGCCGACGAGGTGGGCCGCCTGGCCGCTTCCTTCAACCACATGGCCGCTGAACTCGAACGCCAGGAGGCCATGAGAGGCGATTTCCTGGCCAGTGTGGCCCACGAGCTGCGATCACCTCTCACTTCCATCCGTGGTTTCAGCCGAGCCATCCTTGATGGTACGGCGGGCCCCGAGCAACAGGCACACTACCTGGAGATCATCCGCTCCGAAGCCGACCGGCTGGCCCGGCTGACAGGCGACCTCCTGGACCTGGCACAGTTCGACGCAGGGCAGATGCACTTGGCGCGTGCCGCGATGGACTTGAACGAACTGGCCCGTCGGGTGATGGCCAGCCTGACGCCGCAGGTGGAGGCGGCCCGGCTCGACCTCGAACTTGCCACGGACATCTTTCCCATCATGGTCCTGGCCGATCGCGACCGGGTGGAACAGATCCTGGCCAACCTGTTGAACAACGCCGTACGCTATTCCCCGCCGGGAGGCCGGATCGACATCCGGATTCGCCGTGATGATCGGGTGGCGCGTGTGGATGTCTCAGACAAGGGTGTAGGGATCCCCCCTGAGGACCTGTTCCGGATCTGGGAGAGGTTCTACCGCGTGGACAAATCACGTTCCCGCGCTCTGGGTGGGACCGGTTTGGGCTTGGCATTGGTCAAGGAGTTGGTCGAGGCCCATGGCGGGACGGTGGGTGTGGAGAGCGCGCTCGGGAAGGGTACCACGTTTTGGTTTACTCTGCCGTTAGTCTGAAATGTTTACCCGCCGTTGGCGATGCGTTTACACTGCGGTGACATTTAGCCCCTAGAATTGAGACAGAGTTGCAGCCTATTCTTCATCTCCTAATGCCGCTGTCGTTCATTCCCTTGTCATTGCATCCACACATTACTCAAATTCTGAGTGAGGGGTGAAATCATGCGCAGGATTAGCAAGATCCTCGGAGTCATCACCATTTCTGTCATCCTGATCGCTGGTGTCCAGACCGCTTTCGCCCATGGGGGCGGGGACGACCCCAAAGACGCTTTAGCCCTGGTCCAACAGGCTATCGCGGCCATTCAGAATAAGGACATGGATCTGGCGACCGACAAAGTCAACGATGCCATCGAGTCCGATGACCCGGCTGGCGTAAAGATGGATTTGGTCAAGCAGGCTCAGGGACTACTGGCGACCGACATGGACAAGGCCCTCAGCCTGCTGCAACAGTCGCTGGCGGCGCCGACCGCTTCGCCGACGACCGTGCAGGCAGAGCCAACCATCCCCTTGAAGCCGAACTTCCAGGGGACCAAGACCGAGGATGGCCTTTTGATCGCGGCAGCCCTCTTGATGCTGGCCGGTGGCCTGATCGTCTCCAGAGCCTGAGAGGAGGGAGCAAGTGATGGAAGCTCACAACATGCCCCAAGACAACCCTATGGGGGCGGGCCATCAGATGGAACCTCTCGGCGAGGCGGCGGCGTCCCGTGGACTAGGCGGATGGCTGAACGAACGGCTGTCCCTTGACACTTTCCGTTATGAGGTCCCGGCCCATGCCAATACCTTCTTCTACACGCTGGGCGGCATCACCATGGTCTGCGTGGGTATCCTGGCGGTGACCGGTATCCTGATGACCCAGTTCTACACACCAGTACCCGAGATGGCCAACTGGAGCGTGCGGTCGCTGACGATGCGGCCCTTCCTCGGTAGCGTCCTTCGGGGAATTCACTACTGGACCGCGCAGGTGGTCTTCGTAACCCTCATACTGCATTTGATGCGGGTGTTCTTTACCGGCTCGTACCATCGCCCGCGCGAGGCCAACTGGCTGATCGGCGTGGTCCTGGCGGGCCTGATGGGCGCCCTCTACTTCACCGGCACAGTGCTGAAATGGGACCAGGAGTCCTTCGAGGCGCTGGAACATATGGTGGCCGCCACCAAGCTGGCCGGGCCGCTGGGGTTCCTCTTCAGCGACAAGTTCGGTGCCGGCTCTGCCCTCCTTACGCGAGTGGCTTCCCTGCACTTCGTCGTACTGCCCCTGATCCTTCTGCTGTTCCTGGGCGCGCACATGCTGCTCATCAAGAAGCTGGGCATCTCCCCACTGCCCTGGAAGACCAAGGCTGAGATAGCCCCCGAAGGCGCCACGGGCGAACCGGCCGGCGCTCCAGTCACTCTGGCGAACAGCCATGCCAAGGTGGCCAAACGGCACACCTTCGACCGCCACATCAAGAAGCTGGTCGGATACGGATACGCGGTCTTTGGTCTGGTGCTCGCCCTAGCGGTCCTGTTCCCGCCGAAGATCGGCGCCTACCCGGTAGCGGGCATCGAGGTCACGCGGCCGCCCTGGGTCTTCATGTGGATCTACTCCATCGAGAACTGGTTCCAGATCAAGGGATTGGTGGTCGTCACCACACTGCTCGGCCTCTTGGCAGTGGCGGTGCCCTTCGTGGACCGGGCCAAAACCCAATCCCTGAAAGACCGGCGCTGGATTCTGGTAGCCGGCGGGCTGATCGCGGTGGCCCTCGTGTTTCTGGCTATGAATGCTTACGTCGCCAAACCCGCTTCTCACCTGGGGATGTAATCAACCCAAACCCGCCGCCGGAGGCCGTACCCTCCCATGACAGCGGCCTCCGGCGGGCATCCCCGACCTCGTGAGATGAACCGGGAAGCGCTGGCTAGACCGCGAAGCGGAAGTTGATAATATCGCCGTCTGCTACCGGGTAGTCCTTCCCCTCTAGTCGTAGCAGGCCTTTTTCCTTGGCCTGGGTGATGACTCTTTCGCCGGCGTTGCCGGGCGCTGGCGGCAGGGTACCGGCCAGCTGACGGAACGTCTCGTACGGGAGGACCTCGGCGCGGATGAAGCCACGTTCAATGTCGGTGTGGATCTTCCCGGCGGCCTCGCGCGCGCCGGCGCCGCGTCGCACGGTCCAGGCCTTGACCTCGTCATCGCCCGCCGTGAAGAAGGACTGAAGGTTCAGGTGGTCGTAGGCCGCCCGAGCCAGCTGCTCGAGGCCACTGGTGGTTATCCCGTATTCTTTGCGGAAAACCTCGGCTTCCTCTTCAGAGAGCGCCTGAATCTGGCGCTCTAGTTCGGCGGCCAATTCGATCAGGGGAATGCGCTGGGCCTCGGCGGTGCGGCGCAGTTCGTCCCGCCCTGGATAGGAATGGGAGGCCAAGCCGTCCTCATCCAGGTTCACGACCCAGATCACCCGTTTAGCGGTGAGGAAGGGGATCCGCGCTTCGGCGGGCGAGCCCTCTCCGGGCAGTCCCTTGGGCAGTTCCTTCGCCCGGTAGAGGGGTGTCCCATCGCTCAGCAGGGTGATACAGGCTTCTATGGCGGTCTTCGCCGCCGCCTCTTCTGAAGTCGGGTTGCGGCGGGAGGCCAGCTTATCCAGACGACGCTCGGCCAGATCGAGGTCGGAGATGACCAACTCTGTTTCCAACTCGGCTAAATCGTCAGCGGGATTGCCGCTGTTGAAAGCACGCAGAACGAAAACCAGGGCATCGGCCTCGCGAACGCCTTCGAGGAAGGGGTTGGCCTTGCGCCCCGCCGCGCTTCCGGCCCTAGACCCGCCTCCGCCGGCGCCGCTACCGCCACCGGCCCCGGCCCCTCCGACTACGCCGGCCCCTCCCGCGGAACCCAGGCCTGGGATATCGGTGAAAGCTATTTGGGCATAGGTGGTCTTCTTCGGCCGGAAGAGGGAAGACAAGTGCGCCACCCGGCCGTCCGGGACATTGGCCAGCTTGGTCTCGGTCCGGCGTTTGCCGGCGGCCAACTGCGTATGGGAGTCGGCCGAGCCCTGCGCGGTGGTCAAGAGCTCGAACAGCGTGGTCTTCCCTGCTAAAGGCATTCCCACCAGACCACAAGACAGCATGGTTACCCTTATCCCCTTTGCGATGAGCTTGGACCGGCCGACCGGATTGATTATACCCCGCGGCGGTGGCGCGCGGCAATCAGTCGGGTTGGGCCGGGCCGCTGCTCACTGCTGTTCCGCAGCGGACAGCTGGCGCCGGAGAGGCACGATGCGCCAGAGCCATACCTCGCGGCGGATCATCTTCCCCGTCAGCCAGATGGCGAACAACCAGCCAAGGATGAGCGGTATCCCAGTGCCCAGCGCCTTCGGGTCGGCGACCAGAACGTCCCGCGGGCGCACGCTTAATACGTAAAGATTCAGCACCAGGGCGTTCAGGCCGGCCGCGATGGCCATGGCCCAAGTGTTGCGGACGTAGGTGAAGACCAGCGCCGCCAAGCACGTGGCGACGAAGATCCCGACCACGAAGGTCCTCATCCCCGCGCCGGTGGGGGGCACGGCTCCCGGCAGCCATACCAAAGCGACGTGGAAAGCGGTGAACAGAACCGCGTAAGCCAGGATGCCGGCCAAACGGCCGAAGGCCGCTTCGAATCTCATTTGTAGGTATCCGGCGAACACCAGTTGTTCGGCGAAGGCCGCCGCCATCGTGGTGACCACCATAGCCAGAAACCGCGGAGCCTCCGGGATAGTCAAGGTGGCGCCGGCCATGGACGGGTCCCGCAAGGAGCCGGCTACACCCAGGAGCGTCACGGCACTGGCAACCAAGACGCCCGGCAGCAGACGCCGTCCGGTTAGACCGACTTCGGCCAGGTCAGATTTCCGGTCCACATAGGCAAGCACCAGCCCGACCCAGATGGAGTACATGAAAGCCACCGCGCTTCCGCGCGACTCGGGGGCAACGGCTCGTAGAACCGCCGTAACTGCGGCGATACCCCCAGCCGCCACGGCCAGCGACCACCAGACCTCCCGGTTCGGCCGAAAGGCAAACCAGCGGATTTGTTGCATTACTTGCTGCTTCACAGGACTCCCCTCCCATACCACCGACATCTCTCGCCGGCCGGGTTACTCTCCCAGCTCTGTCAGGGCTCTCTCAGCCCACTCCACCTGCGTCCGCGCGCTTCGGAGACCGTTTTCCAGGCAAAGCCGCTGGCGTAGCGGCATCGCCACCCAGGCCGCCGCCGACGCTTCCAAGCTGGCTACCTGAGCCTTCATCTCCCTCAAGTAGGCGGAAAGAAGAGAGCGCAGGTAGTCCGTGGGCATCCGATCCGAGAAGAGCACCCGGAGCAGAAGGTCTTCGGTCTCCTCCGCTGTTCCGACGGCCACCGGCTCCCGCAGCCAACCTTCAAGAGCCGACTCGCCTTTCTGAGTCAAGCGGTAGCTGGAAGCTGGTCTCGCCCCGCTCGAAGCGTCGGCGGCCAGGATAAGCCCGGCTTTCACCAGCCTTTGCAGGGCTGGGTAGACCGAGCCGGCCGTGGCCCTGACTCCGAAGGACGGCGACGCGGAGATCACTTTCAGCAGTTCATAGCCGGTCCGGTTCCGCTCAGCCAGTAGCCCCATCAGGATTGCTTCCAGTTTGGTCACACTCGTCACCCCCTTTCCCTTAGGTTTCCGCTCTCTGATCTTATTACTACGCGATATATCGGTTCGTACTATACCACCACGTCTGGAGAGCGTCAACCCCCGGTGTTCAACTCCGGTATTCAGCCCCGCCACAGGAAATCGCCGCCGCCGGCGCGAACTCCACCGCAAAGTCGGGAATAGTCATAGCAGCCGGAGGTATCGTCCTTGACAGCGCCCTCAAGATCACCGTTCGTTAAGCCCGATCGCCTGAAGACCTTGGCCAACGGCGTTTTTGCCGAGATGGACGCCGCCTCAAGGAAGGCGCGCGCCGCCGGCGTGGACGTCATCAACCTCAGCATCGGCAGCCCCGACCGCGCCCCGGCCCCCCACGTCATCGAGCGCCTCAGCGCGGCCGTGCACGACCTTGGGTTCTACGGTTACCCCATGGCCGCCCAGCCCCGTTTTCACGAAGCCGTCGCCAAGTGGTACAAGGCGCGGTTCGGCGTCGACCTTGATCCGGGCGCGGAGATACTGGGAATCAGCGGCTCCCAGGACGGTCTGGCCCACCTGGCCCTGGCGGTCACGAACCCGGGCGATATCGTCCTGGTCCCGGACCCTGGCTACCCGATTTACAGCGCCGGGCCGGTGATGGCCGGCGCCGTGCTCTACCCCGTCCCACTAACGGAGGAGAACGGCTACTTGCCCGACTTCGACGCCATCCCAGAGGACATCTGGCGCCGCGCCAAGGTCATCCTCCTCAACTACCCGTCCAACCCGCTGGCCGCCACCGCCGACCTGGCCTTTTTTCAGCGGGTGGTCGAGGTCGCGCACCGTCGCCGAATGGTCGTCGTCCACGACGCGGCTTACTCCGAACTAACCTTTGATGGCTACCGTCCGCCAAGCTTCCTGCAGGTTCCGGGCGCCAAGGAAGTGGGCATCGAGTTCAACTCTCTCTCCAAGACCTTCAATATGGCCGGTTGCCGTATCGGTTACGCTATGGGCAATCCCGAGGTCATCAAGGCGCTGGGAGAGGTCAAGGGGCACCTGGATTTCGGCATCTTCCGGCCCGTTCAGGAGGCCGCCATCGCCGCCCTCGAGGGGCCGCAGGAGTGGGTCCGGGAGAACGCCGCCACCTACCAGCGGCGCCGCGATATCCTGGTAGATGGGCTGGCCGCCGCCGGGTGGAAGATGCCCAAACCCAAGGCGACCATGTTCTGCTGGGCGCCGATTCCGGAGACCGCTGGCCGTCCCGACTCCATGCGGTTCGCCCTGCGCCTGCTGGAGAAGACGGGTATCGTCATCGTGCCGGGTATCGGCTTCGGCGAGCGGGGCGAGGGCTACGCTCGCCTGGCGCTGGTGCAAAGCGAAGAGCGGATGGCCGAAGCCGTCCAGAGGTTCGCTGCCAGCGGGATGATAGGGTAGCCGGCGAGCTCAGCCGGCCCACCCGGCCTGTACCGGAAACGGCCGGCGGCCTGAAGACCCACCCCGACCACGTTTGCGGGCTTCCTTCCGTGCTTCGTCCCGGGGGATTGTGACAATTCCGACTATCTTGCTTTCTCGGGACACTTCTGTGAGCCAGGGCGTGTGTCCCGGAGGGCCGTTTATCTGCGGCAATACGGGTGCCTAAGTAAGAAGGCGGATTCTTTCCGGATAGGCTGCTCCCAAGCACTCATGCCGGGGAGAACGACACCTTTGTCGACAGCCTGAAAGCGGGCGGCCGTCCCGGATCAGGGCGGCCGCCCGCTTCTCTGCTTCTACACTTGTGGCTACCGAAATCTTGGCGACTACTGAACCTTCTTCTCCACCCGCTTGATCCGTCGTTTCAGGTCGGCCAAGTCCGACCGGAGAGCCTGAATATCTCCCCGGTTCATGCCGCGCATCATACCGCCGCGGAACCCACCCGGCCCTTTCTGCCATCCCTGGCTACCCTGCTCGTAGTAAGGGTAAGGGCCGTGGCCTCCAGGATCGCGGGCCGGGCCGCTACCGTGAATGTGGCCGTGGCCGTGCTCATGGGTCTCCGGTCCAAAGTTCCCCCGTGCCCATCCGCCGGTCCACGCCGGGGCCCACCCTCCCCAGGGGGCTCCATAGGTCCACGGGCCTCTCTGAAACTGGAAGTTCTGCTCGCGCCCCATTCCGCCCCTTGCGTTGTGGCCGTGCCAATGGCTGTGGGTGTACGTTTGCCCTTGTGTATCAGTGTGGTTGTGGGGGTGCTCGTGCCTGAACCCTCGACCGTAACCCGGACCGTAACGCGGCTCAGTCCATCCGGGGCTTGGCTGGAAGGCCTCCGCATGGTAGTTTTCGCTCTGCTCCTTCACGGCGTTACCTACCTTTCTTTGAAGTTAATGCCGTACGTTCGTTGATGTCGTACGTTCCGTAGTCTCGCCCACCGGCGGCCGGTTAAACACGAAAAGGGACGCGGCCCGGCGATGGCGAAAATCCTGCGCCGGTCACCGCTAGTCCTCATCCACGTTCCTGTCGGAGATGCGAAACGCTTACGCAGGTCAAGGAGGTTCATTTACCGTGAAAGTCATTGCCGTTCACTCCAGTAACCGGCCTACCGGGCTCACCGCGTCGCTGGCCCAATCAGTCTTGGACGGAGCCGCGGCCGCCGGAGCCGAGACCGAAATCATCCACCTCTGCGAGCACAAGATCTCGCCCTGCCGGATGTGCCCTCCCGGCGGCTGGGGCCAATGCCGCCAAGAGAAGGACTGCATCATCGAAGACGACGATTTCCAGGCCATCCGCGCGAAGCTCCACGCCGCCGACGGCATCGTTTTCGCCACGCCGGTCTACTTCTGGGACATCTCCGAACTGGGGAAGATCTTCCTGGACCGGTTGCGCCGCGCCGAGTGGCCGCGCCGGGAAGCCTCACTTCTCAAGGGTAAACCGGTCATCGGCATCGCCTGCGCCGGCGGGTCGGGGACGGGTTCCCCGCCGGCCATCGTCAACGTGGAACGCTACATGACCTACCTGCAGCTTCAGCACGTCGTCTACCTGCCGGTCAGCCGCCAGAACAAGGACCTGCAGCTCAAGGCCGCCCACGCGGCCGGCGCTTTCATGGTGGAGCGGTTCCTCACGTCACCCGAAGCCACCGCCCCGAATGCCACGCCTACGCGTTTATCCTGAGGTGATGCAAGAAATGCAAATAGCTACGCCGAAAGGGGCAAGAAATGCTCTCTTCCAGACTTATGTTAACTCTGGCCCCTGTCCTTGGCTCGGTCCAAGGTAGAACCGAAGGGCCCAAGCCCGTTTGTGGGCAAAAATTGTACCTTTCAGCATCCGCCCTTGACAAGAATTCCACCCCCGATTCCCACCATAGGCCCCCGAGGGCTTCGGGCGTCCATCGCCAGAGTCCAGCCTATGGCATGAACCACCGACACCTGTTAAAATAGGGGCAACTTGGTCGCCCGGAGATTCGCATGGCCAGAACAGCCGGCCGAAGCCAATGCCAGGCGAAGCCAAGCTGCGCCGGGCCAAGCCCGTCCCAGCCGGGACAAGCCACCAACACACAGATAACTTAGAAAGCGGGGGTGAATCGTCGATGTCCGTCTACGACGTCTTCAGAGAACGCGGCTTCATCCAGCAGATGAGCCACGAGGAGCCGCTCGTGAACTATCTGACCAGGGAGAAGGCTACGGTCTACGTGGGCTTCGACGCCACCGCGCCAAGCCTACACGTGGGGCACATGCTCCCCTTGATGGCCCTGGCCCACATGCAGCGCCACGGCCACCGGCCCATCGCCGTGGTGGGCGGCGGCACGACCATGATCGGAGACCCCAGCGGCAAGGAAGAGATGCGACCCATTCTCACTCCCGAGACCATCGAGGAGAACAAGCGCGGCATCCGCCAGCAGATCGGACGGTTCATCGATATCTCGGCGGACGACAAGGGGATGATGGTGGATAACGCCGACTGGCTCCTCCCCTTGAACTACATCGAGTTCCTCCGGGAAGTGGGGGCCCACTTTTCGGTCAACCGCATGCTCACGGCGGAGTGCTTCAAGACCCGCCTGGAGCGCGGCCTTTCCTTCATTGAGTTCAACTACATGCTCCTGCAGTCATACGACTTCCTCACCCTCTTTAGGCGGTACGTCTGCCGCCTCCAGATGGGCGGGGACGATCAGTGGTCCAATATGCTGTCGGGCGCGGACCTGATCCGCCGGATCGAGGGCGGCGAGGCCTACGTCCTCACCTTCCCACTCCTGGCCACGGCCAGCGGCAAGAAGATGGGCAAGACGGAAGCCGGTGCGGTGTGGTTGGCCGCCGACCGGACGTCACCTTTCGACTTCTATCAGTACTGGCGAAACGTTGATGATGCCGATGTGGCTCGCTTCCTGGCCCTGTTCACTTTCCTGGCCATGGGCGAGGTGCGCCGCCTGGGCGCCCTGCGTGACCGCGAGGTGAACGAGGCCAAGAAGGTGCTAGCCTTCGAGGTCACCAAGATCGTCCACGGTCAGAAGGCGGCCGAGGAGGCGCGCGCCGCGGCCGAGGCCCTGTTCGGGGCCGGCCAGGACGACAGCGCCATCCCCACTACCATGGTGGCCCGGGCGTCGCTGGAGGCGGGCATCCCCGTCCTCGACCTGCTGGTCTTGACCGGGCTCGCGCCGTCGAAGAGCGAGGGCCGCCGCCTCATCACCCAGGGTGGGCTCTACTTCGGCGAAGACCAGGTACACGACGCGGCGCAGGTGGTCAAAACAGCCGACCTCACCGATGGGCGCCTGCTGCTGCGCAAGGGGAAGAAGCAGTTCCACCAGGTGAAGATGGGCGGATAGGCTCGATAGGGCCCAAAAACCGCGAGAGTCAACTCCAGACACTTTTCGCGGAGGGCGGGAGTGTCTTGGGTTTACCCGGCCTGGTTTCGGTATACCCCATGGGGGTATTTTGAATACCCCGTGGGGTTCCTCAGAGCCCCTGGAGGGGCGCCGTCGAGTGGTCCATCCATCCGGCCGCGCCCCTTGCCAGTACTCTGGGAAACCGAAAGGCTCTGGGATGACGTGCTGTACCTGCTGGAATGTTGCAGGCTTTGTCTCACACGCCGCTCGCTGATGGGCGACGGTCGCCCTTGAAGGACCGTCCGGGAATGCGGGTAAACCCAAGACACCCTGGGTTCTCCAAGAAAGTATCCCGGTTTGACTTGCGACGGCTAGGTCGACCGGATACCCCCCAATGGCGCTCCGACGACTCCGACCATTCCGGGAGACGGACCAGAGAGAAGACCAAAGGGAGACAGAAGATAGAGAGAACAGAGAGGGAACAGAGAGGAAAGGACAAGCCCAATGAAGATACGCTGCACAGCCTGCGATTACGAGTCCGCTCCGGAGGCCGCCGCCCATCCCTGCCCAAAATGTGGCGAGCCGGTGGAAGTGGCCTACGCGCCGGGCGAGATCAGCCCGGCGGCCGCCTTGGCGGGACGGGGGCGCACGCTGGGGCGCGCCCTGGAAGGTATCCTGGGCGACTTGTCCGCCGTCCTCCCGGCCTTCGCCCCCGCCGAGCGCATCTCGCTGGGCGAGGGTGGGACGCCGCTGGTACCGCTGACAAGACTGGGCCGCAAGCTGGGCCTGCCTAACCTGTACCTGAAAAACGAGGGCGCGAACCCCACCGGGTCATTTAAGGACCGCGGTACGGCAGTGGCCCTGAGTTGGGCCGTGCGCAAGGGCGCGCGCCGCGTGGGCACTGTGTCCAGCGGTAACATGGCGTCGTCGGTGGCGGCCTACGCCGCGCGCGCCGGCCTCCCTTGCGACGTACTGGTCCCGGCCCACCTGCGCCCGGAGAAAGTCTTCGCCATCGCCATCACCCAACCACGCTTGACCCGCGTGGAAGGGGACTACGGACTGCTGTATGAGCGTGCCCTGGCCCTGGGCAAGGAACTGGGAATTTACTTCGCCGTTTCGGACGACCCCTTCCGGGTCGAGGGGCAGAAAACCACGGCTTACGAGATCGTGCGCGACCTGCGCCAGCTGGGAGTGGACTGGGCGAGCACCGGCGCCGCCGCCCCTCCCCTCTTCATCTTCAATGCCACCAGCGCGGGCGGGCATACGTCCGGCCTCCTGAAGGCGCTGGAGGAAATGGTCACCTACCAGGGCATCTCCGGCTATCCGGAGGTGGTCGCCGTGCAGGCCGCCGGTTGCGCCCCCATCGCCGGGGCCTTCCGCCGCGGTGAGCGGAAAGTCACCCGCCTGGACCACGGCGAGACCGACGCCCACGCCATCGCCAACCCTTCACCACCCAGCGGCAGCCGTGTCCTCCGCACCATGGCCCGTTTGGGTCACGGCAGCGCCACCGCCGTCAGCGACGAGGCAATGAAGGGGGCCCAGCGTCTCATCGCCTCCGAAGAAGGCCTGTTCATCCAGTTCGAATCTGCCGGAGCACTGGCCGCCGCGCTGCAGTACCGGGACGCCGGCAAGATGCCGGCCGATGCGGTCGTAGTGCTGGTCGGCACGGGCAACGGGCTGAAGGACCCCGGCGCTTTTGCCCCCGGCGATTTTGTCGTCCACTCCTGCGATCTCGAGGCTCTGGAACAGCACCTAGAGAGAAACCAGTGGTAGATTCGGTGGCCGTCAAATGGGCTGGAACTGGCAGGAATAGGATATGACAACGGAGTACTGCTGACCCACCAAATCGCCTGCCGAAAAGGAGTTGCTCGGCCGATGGCTGAGATACTGGTTCCAGGGAATCATCCGGTACCGGTCGTCGCCACAGAGACCCGGAAGCCGGACACGACAGACAGTCTCGATGAGCTGGCTGATTTGACACCTGCACCCAGCGGGAAAGATGCCACCGGTCAGATAGTCGCAGGGATACGCAAGGATGAATCGTCCGTACAGGCCAGGTACGACTGCTGTGCCTTCAGTCCGGTGGATGTGCACAGTGCCGAAGAGCAATTCCAGAGAATCGTCGCGTTCTTGGATACAAGAAGCGACCCACAGCCAGCGGTGGCGCCGCCTTGATGTTAGTTCAGGGCTCCTGGCACATCAGGCCTTACCGGCCGGAGGATCTCGGCGAGATCATGCAGCTGTTCAGAGAGACGATTCACGCCGTTTGCGCGGGCGACTACACCCCGGAGCAGCTCGATGCCTGGGCGGCAGTCACCCGCGACGCCGGCAAGTGGTCGCAGTCCCTCCTTGAAAACACGGCTTTCGTCGCCGAGCGGGCAGATCCGGGCTCGCCTCACATTCTCGGCTTCGCCGACCTCACACCGAATGGCTGGGTGAACCGGCTCTACACCCATAAGGACTGGCAGGGGCAGGGCATCGGCTCTCTCCTCTTGGCCCAACTGGAGGCAGTAGCCCGCGCCGCGGGACTGCCCGAGATGCGCTTGGAATCCAGCATCACGGCCCGCAGTTTCTACGAAAACCGCGGCTACAAGGCCTACGGTACTTCTGAGAAGGACGTCTGGGGCGTGCGCTTCCGCAACACTTTGATGGCGAAACCACTGAACTAAATGTCGGCGATTCCCGTCGAAGGTACAGGGATCAGATGATACCTGAACGGAGGGCATCGCCCCAAATGACCATTTCGTCCCGCCGCGGTCCGGCGCAGCGCGCCTTGTCCATATTAGTCACCGCCGCCCTGGTCTTGACTACCAGTATTCGGAGCAAGTGACCGACGCCGCCTACAGCTACTTCACCGTCAAAGCCGGCGGGCAGAGCAAGACCGTGGAGTATTACGCCATGGGGCTAGCCGCCAGCCCGGGCATAACTGGTACAGACGCCGGCGATATGACAAAGCTTCAGGCCATTGCCACCAGACTGAAGTCCTTCGACGCCAAGGCCCTCTCGCCCGGCGATGGTATGGATGAAGGGCCCTACGTGCCCGAGGCCGTGCAGATTTGGGTCGGCAAGATAGACTCCGCTCTGCCTCCCAATACTGTCCCAGGTCAGCAGCCCCCGCGCGAGTGGCCGCTCCCCGATCTAAGCCTGGCCTCGCTGACCATGTCTTCACGCCCGGACTACCTGCCTGCTCTTATCACTGGCGCACCGGCTGGCGGCCTTTATGCCGAAGCGGCCGCCAATGGCGGGGGCTCGGCGTTCCGCGAAGGCACCACCTCTTACATGGTGTGGGTCAAACCCTTGCTACCGCACGAAGGTCCCACCACCTCCGGGCAGGCGCGCCCGCCCCACATCACCAGTGTACACCCGGCTGAAGGCTCCACCGTCGATCAGGCCACCCTGCGGCGCGACGGCATCGGCGCGGGTTTTGGCTTCCGCGCCGGCAACGGCCTGGGCTTGGACCCGGCCTCCCGCGTCCAGATCTACTTGGACGGCGCCCAGGTCAACGCTTCTTCCTGGCCAGGCCAGTTCGCTTGGACTACGACGGCGGACATCCCACCCTCAAACGGCGGGTTGACCTTGGGCGTCGAAAAGCCCTTCCCAACCGGCAAGCACAAGGTTGTGGTCAGGTATACCGACACCAAGGACCAGGCCTTCTTCTACACTTGGGAGTTCACAGCCACTCCCTGAGCCTTGGCCGCGCCACCGCGCGGACAGCGGGGAACCACCGGGAGCAACACCGACGACTCCCCTTGAAGGACATGACCCCCCTCCCCGTAGAAACCTTGGGGCACTTACTGGAAATGCCTGGGGAGGGACAGACATGGCTTTTGACGTGATTATCAAGGGCGGCCAGGTCATTGACGGCACGGGCAAACCCCGCGCCAAGGTGGACGTCGCCCTCACTGGCGACCGCATCGCGGCCATCGGCGACCTCGCCGACGCGGGCGCCGCCGCAGCCCGAACCATCGACGCCACGGGCTTCGTGGTAACCCCCGGCTTCATCGACATGCATTCCCACTCCGACCAGACCATTCTCCAATACCCCGGCGGTGAAAGCTCCATCGGCCAGGGCATCACCACCAGCGTGGGTGGGCAGTGCGGCTCGTCGCTTGGCCCCTTGGGGAAGCACATTAACGTCAGCCTCTGGGGCGCGAACTGGAAGGACAAGGTCGCCCCCGCCAAGTACTACGCCGAGAACACCATCGACCTTGAGGTTGCCCGCCGCGCCGCCAAGGAGTACGACGGCTTCGACATCGACTGGACCACCTTCGGCGGGTGGCTGGATCGCGTCGCGGCATCCAAACCGGGTATCAACCTGGTCCCCCTGGTCGGGCACGGCGCCGTCCGCACGTCCGTCATGGGGAAGGACTATAAGCGGCACGCCAAGCCAGACGAGGTGGCCGCTATGAAGCGCTACGTCGCCCAGGCCATGGACGAGGGCGCCGCGGGCATCTCTAACGGCATGGACTACCCACCCGGCGTTTTCGCCTCGCCCGAGGAATCGGTGGAGGTGATCGGAGAGGCCGTCCGGCACGGCGGCTTCTACTCGACCCACTGGCGGCGCACCGGACTGCGTCAGGGGGCCGGCAACCCCGGCCTCATTGACGGCCTGCGCGAGGGCATCGAAATCGGCCGGCGCACCGGCGCCCGCACCGAGGTCGCCCATCTGTCGGCCGGATATCTCATTTCGCCACGGCCCACGCCGAAGATCGCCCAGGCGGCGGCCGAGGAAACCCTGGCGGTGGTCGAAGAGGCCATCAAGGGTGGCGTCGACCTGACCTTCGACTGCATCCCGAACCACCTCACCGGAGGTACCACCCACCAGAGATGGCTGGCGGCCACTCTGGCGCCCTGGTTCAAGGAAGCCGGCTCCTTCGAGCAACTGGCCCGGAACTTGAAGGCCGCCGACGCCCGCCGCGAGATCAAAGACTACATCTACGCCGGCAAGTGGTATCCCTTGAACCCCCTCACCACGCCGAACTGGACGGCGGCTCTGACGGTGTTCCAGAGCACCGTCATGCCGGAGCTGAGCGGCAAGAGCATCGCCGAGATCACCGCGGCGCGCGGCGGCGACCCCTTGGACGTACTCATGGATGTCCTGGTAACCGATCCGCGGGCGGCCGGCGGGATGCGTCGCCCCTTCGCCCTGGACGTGAATCTCCGCGTGTTCTACAACCACCCGAGGGCCATGGTGGGTTGTGACACTCTCCTGGTCGACGACACCTTCGGCCCCGACGTGCCACCCTACCAACTGCCGAATCACAATACTTTCGGCGGCATGGCGCGGTTCATCCGCCTTTACGCCCTGGGGTTGCTCGGGCTGGAAGAGGGCATCCGGCGTCTGACCAGTCTGCCGGCGGAGCGGCTGAACCTCCCGGACCGCGGGGTCATCGCCCCGGGCCGCAAGGCCGACCTGGTGGTCTTCCGGCCGGAGGAAGTCCAGGATAACGAAGACGAACTGGAAACGCGCCGCTATCCCAAGGGGTACCGCTGGGTATTCGTCAACGGCGTAGCCGCCATGGAAGCGGGCCAACTGACGCACTCCCGCTCCGGCGAGGTGCTGCGACGCAAGTAGCCGCGGCAGCACGGCGCCGGCTCCGGTGCGGCCGTTTCGGGCGACTCGGACGGCTCGGGCGGCTCGGGCGGCTTCGCCAGCGTTAAATGGTCTGTTCCCGTTCATGCTATCCCTGAAAAGACAAAACCGGCAGCTCTTACCGGAACGTCTAGTTGGGAGGAAGACATGGACGGGAACTCACCGCGCGCCAGCCGCAGCCTGTTCCGCACCAAGCCCATATCCGACCTCATGGCCGAGGCTTCGGAGAAAGGGCGCGGCGGAGGACTGAAGAAGACTCTAACCGCTTTCGACCTGACCGTCTTCGGGGTCGGGGGAATCATCGGTACCGGCATATTCGTCCTGACCGGCGTGGCGGCCGCCCGCTACGCCGGTCCCGGCATTCTGCTCTCCTTCGTCGTTTCGGGCACGGCCGCCGCCCTGACCGCCCTGGTCTACGCTGAGCTGGCCTCCATGGTCCCAGTGTCGGGCAGCGCCTACACGTACTCCTACGCCGCCCTGGGCGAAATCGTCGCCTGGATCATCGGTTGGGACCTGATCCTCGAATACACCGTGGCGGCCGGCGCCGTGGCCATCGGCTGGTCGTCGTATATCGTAACCTTGCTGGCGGCGGGTGGCATCCACTTGCCTGCCTGGGCTATCGCCGCACCCGGTGTGGCCCCCATGGTAGGAGGAGTGGAAGCGGGTGGCGCTGCCGGAGGAGCGGTGTCGGGAGCCGCGGGAGCCGCCGGCGGCCTGGGTCTGGTAAACCTGCCTGCGGTGCTCATCGTCCTCCTGGTAACCACGCTGTTGGTCGAGGGCACCCGCGAAAGCAAATGGTTCTCACGGATCATCGTCATGGTGAAGGTAGCCGTGGTCCTCCTCTTTCTCTTCCTTGGCCTGCGTTTCGTCCGGCCGGCGAACTGGTCCCCCTTCATGCCTTTCGGATGGTCGGGAGTCATGCGTGGCGCCGCCGTTATCTTCTTCGCCTACATCGGTTTTGACGCCGTGTCCACGGCCGCTGAGGAGGTCAAGCGCCCCCAGCGCGATCTGCCGGTGGGCATCATTGCTTCGCTGGCCATTTCCACCACTCTCTATCTGGCCGTGGCGACGGTTCTGACTGGTATGATATCCTACCGGGAACTGAACACCGCTTCTCCCATCGCCACAGCCCTGCTGTCGGTAGGGGTAAGATGGGGCTCGGCCGTCGTATCCGTCGGAGCCATCGCCGGGCTGACGACGGTGCTTCTGGTAAATATCTTCGGGCAAAGCCGCGTCTTCTACAGCATGGCGCGCGACGGCTTGCTCCCGCCGGCCTTCGCCCGCCTCCACCCAAGGCTGAAGACGCCGGTGGCGACGACCGCGCTGACGGGGACGGTGGTGGCAGCCATCGCCGCGTTCTTGCCCATCGGTGTCGTAGCCGAGCTGGCCAACATCGGCACCTTGGCCGCCTTCGTCCTGGTGAGCGCGGGCGTGGTCGTCCTGCGTCACAAGCGCCCCGACCTGGCCCGCCCCTTCCGCGTACCACTGGTGCCCTATCTGCCGGCGCTGGCGGCGGCCTTTTCCCTTTACCTGATCGCCAACCTGCCGCCCTTCACCTGGGTCCGCTTTTTCGTCTGGCTTTTCATCGGCTTGGGAATCTACTTCGCCTATGGTCGGAAATCCAGCCTGCTGGCGCGAAAAGCACGCGGCGAAGGAACGGCGCGGGCCAAAGACAAGGCAGGCAAACCCTTGGTCGGCGCCACGGCCCGTCCTGGAATGGCCTTTGAGGCCAGCCGGGAGCTGGTGCCTGGAAACCAAGACAAGGCGAGCAAGATGGGAGAACGGCCGGATAGCACGGGCAAGCCGGAAGACGGCCCCGGCTATCGCTGAATCGCGGAGACAATCAGCGAGACCCCGGCCACCAGGAGAACCGAGAAGACCAGCGCCCGGAAAGAACGCTCGTTCACCCGCCCGTGAAGCCGCTCCCCGGCGACGATGCCCGCCAACATCACTGGCAAGAGCATCAGGCCGGCGGAAAGAGTGTGCCGCGTGATGCGTCCGGTGACCGTGTACGATACGGTCATGACCAAGGTGAGCACCGTCCACAGCGCCGAAAGAGTGCTCCGAAAACTGGCCTTATCCCTTAACTCGCGGCTGGCGTAGGAAACGACCATGGGACCACCAGAAGCGTAGAGTCCCTGCATGACGCCACCACCGACCAGCCAGAAGGCCGCTGGGCCGAAGGCCATCCCGGCTGCTTTGCCTCCCGCTACCGTCGTCTCCGTGGTCATGTCCGAGGTCGCCGCCAACTGAGCGCGGGCCTGGTTGCCTGTGGCGCGGACCAGCTCCACCGAGGAAAACCCCACCACGAGAATCCCAAAAGCCGCCTTCAGCCAGTACGAGTGCACCATCGTGAAGGCCGCCAGTCCCAAGGGGAGTCCGGCCAGTGTCAGAGGCAGAATGCGGCGCCACAGTATGTGACCGTCAATGTCCGCCCGGTGGCGGACGGCGATGTACAAGCTGACAAGGACATTCAGTGGTACCAGCGTGGGGACCAGAAACTCCAGGGGATACAGACTGGCGCCCAGAGCCACGGCGACGATGGTACCGCCGAAGCCCAGGGCCGCCTCGGTGGCGTTGGCTCCGAAGACAACCAGAGCAAGCATGAGTGGCGCGATGAACAGCTGCAGAGAACCCGGCGGCATATTTCATCGTTTGACATGACCGATGAAATAACCTGCCGGCCGAAAAAGAACAAAGATCTAGAGTCTGTCTCCAACCGATCGGTGGGACAGCTCTGTCTGCCGAATGCCGAACCCAGGATGGACGGTTTCCGGCCTTAGAAGATCAGCTTCCGGACTATCACGTAGATAGCCGGAACAAAGAACGCCGCGGCGATGGCCCAGGCTTCATGTCTGGCGAAGTTCAGCGTGTAGCCTGCTCCATGGCGCTCGTCCACGAGGATGCAGGGATCGGCGGGATTGTAGTAAATCCCGCCCAGCACCCAGAGGCGAGGGTCGTCGCGGTCGATGCGGGGCTTAGCGCTCTCCGGTGCGCCGGTCCCGCTCAGAACCAGCTTCTCGCTCTCCGTATTCATTTTTGGGGCTCCTTTGCAGATCCCGTTTCCGGACCTTGTTTGTGCTATTCGACGCTAATCCACCGGTGCCTTCCTTCCCCTGTCAATGTTTTCCCACTTCAGGAGTATGCAGCGTAAGCCCCGTTCTGCCCGTCCGATGACTGACAAATATGCTTTAGGAAGGTATTTCACTATCTGGCATGGAACACGTGAAAATTCATCAAGGAGGAGACTCACCGTGAGAGATGACCGTCATAGCCGCATCACATCGGCCGCAGAAGCTTTCAGCCGACTAGTACTATTCCACCGGGTGCTGGATACCGCCCCCGCCCAGGCGATGAAGGGTTTCCTAGACACCGCCATGCGGGGTGAGTCCCCGGATTCCGTTGAGCAGAAATACCTGGAACTGGTGCGAATCCTCTACGACGAGTCCGGCACAGCTTCGACTCGCGCCCTGGTGGACGATGCCTGGCAGAACCACCTGCTCTGCCAGCTTCTTTCCGATGAGAACGCCATGACCATGGGTGCGGCCTTTGACGCCTTGGATGACACCACTCTCCAAGCGGCCACCCACGACCTGCGGCTTCTGCAGAGCCTCTTTGAGCTTAGCGGACAGGTGTGCCGGGAAATGGCCGCCTCCGAAGGCGACCCGGCCGACCTTCCGCTGTGGCCGCGCCTTCGGGTCTCGAGCGGAGAGGAGGAGGCGGATCCCTCTGTGGTTTCCGCGAAATCCATTGCCTCCGAGCTGACCGGAAGCGCCGACTGGGCGGACATGGCGGAGCGGCTGGAAAACCATTTCCGGCAGGCGGGCGCGGGCCTGCCCGGCACCCACTGGTACCTGCGCTGGGACGGTTCGGCCCTGCGCGGCGTCGCCCGCCCCAATGTTTTTCACATCGAGGACCTCATCGGCCTCCAGGACGCGAAGACGGCGGTGCTCGGAAACACGGAGCAGTTCTTGGACGGCGTACCCGCCAATAACCTCCTCCTCTACGGCAGCCGCGGTACCGGCAAGTCATCCATGGTGCGCGGCCTCATCTCCCGCTACGGCGCGCGCGGACTCCGGCTGGTCGAAATCGCCCGCGGGTGCATCGGCAGCTTACCGTCGCTCTTCCCGGTGCTACGCCGCTACCCGCAGCGCTTCGTCATCTTCTTGGACGACCTATCCTTCGACGAGTCGGAAGTGGACTTTAAGGCTTTCAAGTCCGACATGGAAGGCGCCCTGGAACAGCGCCCGGACAATGTCCTGCTCTACGCGACCTCCAACCGTCGCCACCTGGTGCCGGAGCGGTGGTCCGACCGGCATACCCCGGAGACCGCCGAGGTCCACGGGCAAGACGCCATGGAAGAAAAGCTCTCCCTGGCCGACCGCTTCGGCCTGACCGTCTACTTCACCACTCCAGACCAGGACGAGTATCTGGCCATCGTCGAACACATGGCGGCCCGCCGCGGCCTGAAGATCGACCGCACGCGACTGCGTGAAGCGGCCCTGCAGTGGATCATGTGGAACAACCCGCGCTCGGGCCGCTCCGCGCGCCAGTTCGTGGATGATCTGGCCGGGAAGCTCATGGGCGGGGCCGCCGAGTAGGAGAGAAGGCAAGGGGCCCAAACGCCCCGGGGAGCCTGGTCGTATCCGTCAGGCCTGAGCCACTCCGTCACAGCCATCACACGAAGCATCCGCCGACACGGTCGCGGGTGCTTCCGCTTCTCTAGACGAGGCGCTCGCCGCGCGCGGCAGATCCCGCCCGCCCCCCTGGCTCCACTTCCCGCAGCGGTCGCCCCAGCGGGCCGCCACCGTTCGGCCGGCCCAGAACTGGACCACTTCACACTGGTTGGCGCACGCTTTGCAGTCGAAGCTCGTGGTCCGGAAGGCCACATCCGACACAGTGAACCCCTTGAAGCCTGTAACGGCGGTCGCGCCCGCGCTCGCCCCCGCAGCCGCCCCCGCGGCCTCCGTAGCTTCTTTGGCGAGGATGGCGGCGCCGATGGCGCCCATTACTCCGTGTTCGCGGGGGACTATCACCTGCTGCCCCAAGGTCTTCTCGAAGGCGGCGCGGATGCCGGCGTTGGCCGCCACGCCGCCCTGAAAGACCACCGGTCCGTGAATGGGTTTGCCTCTGGCCACGTTATTCAGGTAATTTCGCACCAAGGCCTCGCACAGGCCGGCGATGATGTCCTCCATCGAGTGCCCGGCCTGCTGTTTGTGGATCATGTCCGACTCGGCGAAGACCCCGCAACGGCCGGCGATGCGCACCGGGTGCCTGGCGCGCAGGGCGATGGCGCCGAACTCCTCGATGGGTATCTTCAGGCGGGCCGCCTGGTGGTCAAGGAAAGACCCGGTACCGGCGGCACACACGGTGTTCATGGCGAAGTCCACCACCACCCCGTCGCGGATGATGATGATCTTGGAGTCCTGCCCCCCGATCTCGATGACTGTCTGGACATCGGGGACTGTTTTCAAGGCGGCGACGGCATGCGCGGTGATCTCGTTCTTCACCACGTCGGCCCCCAGCATCACGCCGGCCAAAAGCCGGGCGCTGCCGGTGCTGCCGGCCCCGGCCACCTGGTCGCCCGGCCGCAGGCTTTCCGCCATGGTCCGAAGTCCGTCCTGGATGGCGCGGATGGGATTCCCGTCGGTGCGCAGGTACAGGGTATCTGAGACTTCACCGGCCTCGTCGACGAAGGCCATGTTGGTGCTGACCGAGCCGACGTCCACGCCCAAGAAGAGCTTCACTGCCCCACACCTCCGCTGTCGCTTCCACGACGGGCCGCGACCGTCACTCCTGTGTCTGGAGACGTGGCGGGTGGCGCCGGCGCGCGCGTGCCCGAAAGGCGCGCCGACCGTCGCCGGGCCAGCAGATCCACGAAAGCCTCCAACCGCGTGAGCAGGCCCGCTTTGCCCGTCTGTTCATCCAAGGAAATGGACAGCACCGGCAGGCCGTAATCACGGCTGACCCGCTCCAACACGCTCTTCGCGACGATCTCCGGAATGCAGGTGAAGGGCGCCAACTGGATGACCCCATCGTACCCGGTGTGCGCGTACATCACCACGTTCCCCACCGAATCTTGGCCATGCCCGCCGATCATTTCGCCCAGGTAGGGCTGGGCCAGGTCCTTCGCCTTGATGCGTTTGCCCTCGCCCGGCTTCCCGAGGAGATTGCTCTCCCGGGCCCACCCCGAGAAGTAGATGGACCGCTCGACCTCCACTCCCATCTCGCCCAAGGTCTCCTCGATTTCGAAGTTCGACGACGGTTCGATGAGGACGTAGATCTCACCGACAATGCCGACCTTGAGAGGCTGATATCCAGTCTTTTGGGGGACGGCGGCGAGCATGGTTTCACCCCGGCGGAAGGCCTCCTCGACCTCCCGGCGGTCCGCGGCGCGATATATCTGACGCAGGGCTTCCTCGTATACCGGCGTGGTCGATCCGGGGGATATCTGGCGGGCCCGGACGTGATGAGACAGCCGCTCCAGGCCGTCGACGGCAATCTGCTTCTGCCAGGCTCTCGACAACAGCCGGCCGACTTCCAGGACGGAGTGGCCCCGGACATTCAAGGCCTTGATCTTATCGAAGAAATCCCGGAGGTCGACACGCGGCGGCTCCAGAGTAATCACATCCACACGATGCCCCAGTTGGCGGAGAACCAGCTCCTGCAGCTGGGTGTACAGGCCGGCGCGGCAGGGGCCGACGCCGCCGGTGGAGATGATGGTGTCCGCCCCTTGTTCGAGAGCCTCCAGGTACGTCCCCAGGAGCATCTTCAGTGGCAGGCAGGCGAATTCCGGGGCGTGGGCGGCACCCAGCGATAGCGTCCGCTGGGTGGGGCGCGGCGGCAGGACGACCTGGTTCCCCAGGGCGGTGACCAGTTCGGCCATGATAGGTGGTAGGTTGCCGGCATGGGGGAAGGTCACCACGCGCGGGCGGCGGGCGAAGGTCGTGCGCCGAGCGCGCGAAGGCCGGGCCGTCGCTGGTGCCGCTGCTGGGACCGGGGCCACAGCCCCCGTGGCGGCCGGCCGCCTCCGCCGGCGGAGCATGTCGGTGAAGGCTTCCAACCTTGTGTTCAGCCCCGCCTCACCCGTGTGTTCGTCGATCATGAGAGACATGAAGGGCACGGCCCCCAGTTCCCGGGCGCGCAATTCGATCATCTTGTCAACCATGGAATCGGGTCCGCAGCCGAAAGCGGTCAGGTGGATCAACCCATCCACCTTATCGGGGCGTTCCAGATAGTGGTAGGCGGCGGAGACGGCCTCATCGCTGTAGGTCCAGAACAGGTCTTTCCGGAGCTTGGCCCGTTGGACCTCCAGCTCACTGGCGGACACCATCTGGGACGTCAGGGGGGTGGCGCCAAGGTGGCGCAACTTTTCGAGGAGGTTGAGGTTCAAGAACGGGTCGTGAAGGACATACGGGTAGCCGATAACCGCCAAGTGCAACGCCGCTTCCGCGACGGCGGGCGGTTCTCCGACGCCTGCCAGGCCTCGGCCCGCGCTCTCCCCGACACCCCGGCGCGCCAGGTCCATGGCCGCCTCGGGGTCCATCCCGTCCCTGAGCAGCCGTGAGTACCGGCCCAGTTCCGCCAAGGCCACCTGATAGGCGCTCCGGATCCGCCCCGTCTGGTTGGTGAATAAGCGCCCCACGCGCAAGGCGACCTTGGAGGCTTCGGCTCGACCCCGCCGGAGGTCCACCCGGACATCGATCAGGCGCGGGAGCCTACTCACCGAACTCCGGATCATGTCCGGCAGCCCCAAAAACTTGGGGCAGTAGACGGTGCGGCCGTTGGTACAGACCACTCTCGGGAGGAACAAATAGTCGACGCGCTGGACCAGTTCCTTGACGTGCCCGTGCATGATCTTGATAGGCACGCAGGCGTCGGTGACCGCCGCCTCCACACCGGCATCCAAAGTCTCTTTGGTGGTCGGAGCGGAGACCACAACCCTTGCCCCCAACTCCTCCAAGAACCGCCTCCAGAGAGGGTAGAAAGAGTAATAGAGGAGGGTGCGCGGTATTCCCACTGTGAGCTTGGTATCTAGTAGGGTCATGTCTGCTCACCTTGCTGAAAAAGTAATTCGCGCCCGGACCCACCGGTTTCCTCTCACCGTGGACAGCCTATGCGACTCCTGTCACTCTTCTGCACAGCGGCGCTGCTCATCAGCAGGCGCCTGTCCTTTCACACCTGCGCGGCGCGCGCCATACCGTGGTCTGGGAGTTTCGTACCACTCCTCCAGACTCATCGGAGGTGCGCGGTATTCCCACTGTGAGCTTGG
>JAJYWN010000026.1 GCA_021791495.1 Bacillota bacterium | reverse complement strand
CGCGGAACAGGCCCGCGGCCATGCCAAAGCGGTAGAAGGTGCCGGCCGGGTCCATCACCTCGTCCACCAGGCGCTTGATCTCGACCTCGTCCTTTGAGTCCACCAGGGTGGCAATGGCGGCGGCCAGCTTGGCGCCTTGGTCCACCACGTCGGCCGTTGGGCCCATGCAGCCCCGGCAGGGCATGTTCGCGTCCAGGCAGCGATTATCGCAGCCTGCCCTGGTGGCCGGCCCACAGCAGACGATCCCCTGCTCCAACAGGCACTTCTCGGGGTCCGGCCGGAACAAATGGGGACGGTGGAACTCCTTGACTTTTTTGTTCCCTTTCGTGCGTTCGCAGGCGTCGCAAACGGTCTTCGCGGGGGCGATAACCGATCCGGGCGGGGGGAGTGTCCCCTGGGCGATGGCGGTAACGGCCCCAAGAATGGCGGCCGGCGTCGGCGGACAGCCCGGTAGGTAGTAGTCCACGGGAACGACTTGATCCAGGCGATAGACGGCCTCGAAGAACTCGGGGATCTCCAGGGCGCCAACCGGCGTTTCGGTCTTGGGGGTCGGTTGAGTTCCCTCCGGGTTGATGGTGGAGACGGTGCCGGCGTAAACCGTCTCCAGCAGTTCACTCTTGCTGTACAAGTTGGCCAGCGACGGGATTCCTCCCAGATGAGCGCAAGAACCGAAGGCCACCAGGACCTTAGCCTTCCGGCGCAGGAGGCGCGCCAGGTGATGCTGCTCGGAGTTACGGACGGCGCCGTTGAAGAAGACGACGTCGATAGACTTGTCGGGCATGGCCTCGATGTCCTGGTATTTGGCGTCGACGGCCACGGGCCAGAGGACGATGTCGGCCAGGGCGGCCACATCCAGTATCTTCTCGTTGATGTCCAGGACGGCAACCTCGCAGCCGCCGCAGCTGGCGGCCCAATAGAAGCCGAACTTGAGTTTAGGCACCCGTCTCACCTCCCGCCGCCGGTTCCGCATCCTTCCTCGCCTCGGTCTCCAGCCGAGCGAGGTCGTCCATGCGGGCAAAGGGACGGCGGAAGGGCCCCAAGGGGCGAATCGCCTCCACCATCTCCTTGACGATCCCGGCGAACTTCTCACCTTCGTTGGCCGAAGCCCAGGCTAGACGGAACCGCTGCGGCTCGACCCCGAACTGGGCCAGCAGGCGCTCCATCATGCGGGCGCGGGCCGCGGCTTTGTGGTTTCCCTCCAGATAATGGCAGTCTCCGGGGTGACACCCGGAGATGAGCACCCCGTCGGCGCCTTCGGCGAAAGCCTTCAAGACGAAGGCCGGCTCGACGCGCCCCGAGCACATGACCCGGATGATGCGGATGTTGGCCGGATACTTCAGACGCGAGACCCCGGCCAGGTCCGCGCCGGCGTAGGAGCACCAATTGCACAGGAAACCGATGATCCTGGGCTCGAACTCAGCACCACTCATACCGCCGCCACCTCCTCGATTTGCCTGAAGATCTGCTGGTTTGTGAAGTGTTTGACACTGAGGGCGCCGGACGGGCAGGAGGCCACGCAGGTGCCGCACCCCTTGCACACGGCCTCGTTGACGCGGCAGATCTTCTTTTCCTCGTCGTAGGCGATGGCGGTGTAGGGACAGAGCGGCACGCAGACCTTGCAGCCCGAACAGCGCTCCTCATTGACGCCGGCGATGACCGGCGAGATCTTCACCTTCCCCGCCGTCACCAGGGACAGCGCCTCAGCCGCCGCGCCCGCGCCTTGGGCCACACTGTCCGGAATGTCCTTCGGCCCCTGGCAGCACCCGGCGATGAACACCCCATCCGTGGCCGTCTTCAGGGGCTCCAGCTTCGGATGGGCTTCCAGGAAGAATCCGTCCCGGCTCCTCTGGATACCCAACACCTGGGCCACGCGCTCGGCGTCCGCGCGTGGTTCCGCCGCCGCGCTCAGCACCGCCATGTCCACGGGCACTTCGCGCCACCGGCCTAACAAGGTGTCCTCCACCCTCACCGCCAGCCGCCCGTCGCGGTCGGTTATCACCTCGGCACCCTTGCCGCGGATGAAGTGGACGCCCTCATCCAGGACGCGGTTGTAGAACTCCTCATATCCCTTGCCGAAGCAGCGCAGGTCGATATAGAAGTTATAGACCTCGCCACCCATCTTCTCTTTCGCCAGATGGGCCAGCTTCAGGCCATACATGCAGCAGAACCGGGAGCAGCTCTCATGGTAGTTCACGTCCCGGCTGCCCACGCAGTGGAGGATGGCGATGGCCTTCGGCGTCTCGCCGTTCTTCATCTTAACTTTGCCACCCGTTGGGCCGGAGGCGTTCACCAGCCGCTCGAACTGCAGCGCCGTCAGGACGTTCTCGTGGCGTCCGTAGCCCCACTGCGGCCCCACTGAGGGGTCCATCTGTTGGTAACCGGTAGCCACGATGATGGCCCCGAAAGTTTCCGTGACATCCTCGTCCACCTGGTCGTAGTCCACGGCCCCCGCCGGGCAGAGCTTCTGGCACACCCCGCACTTCCCCACTACGAACTGGCGGCAGTGCTCCCGGTCGATGGCCGGCTTGTTCGGCACCGCCTGCGGGAAGGGCGTATAGATAGCTTTCCGCATCGCAAGACCGCCGTCGAACTCACTGGGGACTTTCACGACGCACTTGGAGGTGCAGATGCCGCACCCGGTACACTTGGCAAGGTCCACCGACCTGGCCTTTTTCTTGATGGTCACCTGGAAGTTCCCGACGCATCCATCGACCTTCACGACCTCGGCGTAGGTCAGGAGCTTGATGTTCTCCGACTGCGCCACCGACACCATCTTCGGCGTGAGGATGCAGGCCGAGCAGTCCAGCGTCGGAAAGGTCTTGTCCAGCTTGGCCATGTTGCCACCGATGGATGGTTCCTTCTCCACCAGCCAGACGCTATTGCCGGACGCGGCGATCTTCAAGGCGGCCTCGATGCCGGCGATGCCCCCGCCCACCACCAGGGTGGTCTTGTTCATCACCGTGTACCGTTCTTCCAAAGGCTCGTGCAGCTCCACCCGGCCCACGGCCCCGGCCACCAGGGCCTTCGCTTTCCGCGTCGCCGCGACCGGGTCTTCGGTCACCCACGACACATGCTCGCGGATGTTGGCCATTTCGAAGTAGTAGCCATTCAGCCCCACCGACTCCAGGACTTTGCGGAAGGTGGGTTCATGCATCCGCGGCGAACAGGAGGCTACCACCACCCGGTTGACGCCGCGCTCTTGGATGTCCCGCCGGATCAGTTCCTGCCCCGGGTCCGCGCACATATACTGGTAGTCGCGGGCCACCGCCACGCCCGGCAGAGTGGCGGCGAAGTCGCAGACCTCAGCCACCTTGACCTTGTCGGCAATGTTGCTGCCACAATGGCAAATGTACACTCCGACCCTTATCTCCGGCATGCTCACACTCCTCACACCCCCATCCTTTTCAGTACCGCGGCGTGGGACACCGTCCCCTTGCCGACCGCCAGCCGGCGCTCGTTCAACCCGAAAGCCAACCCCATGAGCTGCGTGAAATACATAACCGGCATCCGGTAGTGAGTGCCGTAGGCGGTGTTGACATTGGACTGATAAGCGTCAAGGTTCATCTGGCACATCGGACACACCACCGCGATGACGTCCGCCCCCTTGGACGACGCCTCGTGGAGCAGGTCTTCGTTCAGGCGCAGCGCCGACTTCTCCTTGGTGGTCATGAGGGCGCCGCCACAGCACTTGGTCTTCCGTTCGAAGGGGACCACCTGTGCCCCCAGAACCGCGAGGAGGCGGTCCAGGGCCATGGGCTGCTCGGCGTCGTCGAAGGCGCCTTTCGGGCGGACGATCAGGCAACCGTAGTAGGGCGCCACCTTGAGCCCGGACAGGGGCTTTCTGACCAGGGCCTTCACGGCCTCAAGGCCGACGTCGTTCACGATGATCTCCAGAAGGTGCTTCACTTTGACCGTGCCCGCTAACGTGCGACCGCCGGCGGCCAGGGCCTGGCCGATGAGGCCGCGCATGGCCGGATCCTCGCGGTAGTAATTCAGAGCCCGGGTCAGCATGGCGTAGCATGAGCTGCAGGCCGCCGCCACGGTCACCGCCTCGGCCCCGTTAACATCGGTGGCTTCGGCCAGAGCTAGGTTCCGCGCCGCCAGGACCGCGGAGGCTGTGGGGTCGACGCTGGGGATAGCGGTTGCGCCACAGCAGTTCCAGTCGTGGATCTCTTCCAGTTCGACGCCCAGTTCCGGGCAAATCGCCCTGGTGGAGCGTTCGTAGTCGTAGGCTGAGGACTTCAAGGAACAACCGGGGTAGTATGCGTATCTCACGGAAGCACCCCCGTTTCGAGCGATCCGGGGATGGCGCGACCATGGAGGCGGGCGCCGTCGTGGGCGCCGGCGTCGCCGGCGGCATCGATAACGCCACCGCCCCCCGGCGACCGCCGCGCCTCCAAGGCTTCGGCCTGTAGCGCGGCGGTTTTCGCCAGCATCTTCTGGATCTCCGCCCGGCCCGCCACCCGTTTGGGAAGAAGTCCGAGCTTCCCTTGGAAGAACATCCGCCCGCCGACGGGCGCGAGCTTCACCAGGCGGAAGGGGTTCGAGCGTAGCGCCACCAGCACAATGAGGCCGGCTTCGTACATTTTCCCCAGCGTGTTCACCAGGCGGGAGAAGGTGGAGTAGAAAACAGGGCTGAGCCCAACGGACCGGGAGCGGCGCCGGCGCAAGGAGAGAGCGCGCAAGGCGTACATCACTTCGGTCACCTTGATGTCTTTCGGGCAACGGACAGTGCAGCTATAGCAAGAGGCGCAGTACCAGATGGCTTTACTGGACAGCACTTCGTCCTTAAGCCCTGCCCGCACCATTTCGATAATCCGGCGCGGCGTGTAATCCATGTCTTGTGCCAGTTGGCACGAACCCGTGCACGTGCCGCACTGGATGCACCCCAGAATCTTGCCGGCGCCGGGGTAGGAACGGACCAACCCGGCAAAGCCGTGGTCCAGGTCTCCCTCCCTCAGGACCTGCAAATTGGGTTCCATATGATCCCTCCCCATGCCAAGATACCTGCTATCCATGATGCCGAAGGTTCCGCCCGCTTTTCACCTCTTCCCATCACACCTGCGGCCCGCCCCTTGAGTCGGCAGTCCTTTCCCTGAATTGTGTGACACGGTGATGCATTTGCCACTCTTTGTCCTCTTAGTGTACAAGGCGCACAAAACTTGTGAATCTGTTCACAATCTACAGCAAAGAAAAAGGGCCTTTGGCCTGGCCTTATCTTATCATGGGGGCTGTGCCAAATCAATCCGAATGGTCAATGACCGTGGTCGGTGCAGCTGTTTTCGAATGTGTCGCACCCTTCACCCGTTGTTGAAGAACGGCACCAGCGACGGAGGATGTCGAGGGCCGCCGCTGCCGCCTTGGGGATGGCGGCGGTCACGGCCGGGGTGCATTCCTCGGAAAAAGTCTCCACGTCGGCAGCCAAGATCCCCAGCACCTGGACGCGGGACGGCATGGGGAGGCCGAGCCGGCGGGCGTAGGCCACGGCGGTGGCCAGGTTCATCTCGTGACCGGAGGCCAGGCGGGCCGAGGGCGGAAAAGTGTTCAGGCCGGTGAGGGCGATGTCGCCCGGGTCGCGGGCGGGCTCCACGCGATTAGTGGCGCCGGGGGCGCCGTCGACATCGGCGGCACCGCGTCCGCCGCCCCCCTCTCCCGGCCTTGCCGGCGGCTGGAAAGCGCGCGCCACCCAGGCGGCCGGCACGGCGTCGATGATCAGCGCCGCGTCGGCGCCGGTTAGATAGTCAATGAAGGCGAAACCACCCACGGAGGCCGAAACCAGCCGAAGGTCGTGCCCGCCCCAGTTCCATCGGGATTCGCTGGTCCAGGGTGTGTCCGCGGCGAAGAACCCTGCCCGCGCGGGAACAGCGCCGGCCGCTCCCATAGCGGCCTCGATGGCTTCCAGCACGCGGATGCCTGCCCCGTCATCGGAAAGAAGAGTGTTGCCCAGGCCCAGAACCAGGATGTGAGACAAGGAGACTGCTCCCTTCAGCGGCTCCGGGCGACCTTTGTCAGCGGGCCGCGCAGATAAAGCACGGATCATAAGAGCGGACCAGCATTTCCAAGGACAAGCGCAATTCGGCCTCAGGGACGTCGGACATGGCTGTGGCCAGGGCCGTCAGGTCTCGCTCCATCTGCGGGAGGACCTGAGCGGTCGGAGGATAAATCCGGGCCCGCGTCACGTGCCCTCCACCGTCGACCTCGTAATCGTGGTAGCAAGTACCCTGGGGCAGCTCCACAGCCCCCACACCGCGGCGGCGTCCGGAGGGCTGGATCACCGGCCCCGGTTCCGGCTGGAGCCCTTCGTGGAGGAGTTGTTCGTTTACCCACATCATCCGTTCGAAGGAGAAAACGATCTCCACCAGGCGGGCCACATGCTGGAAGAATGGGTCGGTGCAGGGAAGCTGTCGCCCGGCTTTCCGTAGGGCCTCGCGGGCCCGGGTGGTCAGGCGGTCGTGGCCCAGGTTCACCCTGGCCGCCGGACCCACCAGGCACGGTTCACCGCCGGCTAGAAAGTGCGAGGCCATCGAGTAAGAGACCGGGACTTCCCGCATCGTATTGACCTCCGCTTCCAGGGCGGCGGTGCCGCCGGGTTGGGTGACCACCGTCTTACCGAGGTGTCCGTAGGTCTTGCCCTTCGGCCGGATGGCCCGCTGGACGACGGGGCGCGCCAGGAAGGGAGGCGTCCGCAGTTCGCCGGCGAACCGGACCAGACCTTCGGCGTCGCGGAGGTGGCGCTGCACGGCCCAGCCGATCTTTACCAGGTCTTCCGAGGTTCCGAGGGAAGCGAATCCTCCCACCACCATCGACACGGGGTGGACCCGACGTCCCCCGACGAATCTCTGAATGCGGCGGCCCAGGGCGATGATGTTATCGGCCACATCCATCTCCTGGGGGCATTCCCGCCTTAGTTCCGCCACTCCCAGGGCCCCATAGAAGTCCGGGAGCGCCATGTAGAAGAAGTGGTGGATGTGGGACTCGAGGAAGAGGCCGTGAAGGTAAAGCTCGCGCAGGAGTTTGGTCTGGCGGCTCACTTTGACGCCCAGGGCGTCCTCGAGGGCCAAGGCCGCCGCCAGCCGGTGCCCCCCGCCGCAGCGCCTGCAAAGCCTAGATACCAGCGCCGGCACTTCGGCCACATGTCGACCGACGAGAATCTCCTCGAAATAGCGGGGAATTTCGTCCACCATTAGGGCGGCGGTGGCGCCGCTACCGCTGGAGGTAACTTCAAGGCCCCCATGTCCATGAATTCTGGCCACGGGCATGATGGTGAGCCTACGCGTGGCCACCTCTACTCACCCTCCTCTCCCGATTCGGTTAGGCGAACGGGAAGGTTGGAACCGAAGGTCCGCAGCACCGTGACTGCTTCCTCGGCGGTGTACCCCTTGCGGCGCAACAGCGATAGGTACGACTCGAAGTTGGCCTCCGGCGCGGGGCCGTGGCAGCCGTAGCAAGGAACTCCCAAAGATGGGCAATTGGCGGTGCAGCCCGCGGCGGTGACCGGTCCCAGGCACGCCGACGGTGCGGTCTTCCAGAGGCAGGGGTTTTCGGCCAGGCGGCACTCGAAACACACCGGATAGAGCGGCAACGCCAGCGGCCGACCCCGCAGCACACTGGTCAGCAGGCCCGCAAACTGGGGCATGGTCACCGGGCATCCGGGCAGGGAGTAGTCGACCGGCACGACCTGGCGCAACGGGACGGCGCGCCGAACTTTCCCACCCCAGGTATCTTTGGAGGCCGGCAATCCCCCCCACACCGCGCAGGTGCCGAGAGCCACGACGGTCCGCGCCGACTCCCGTATGGCGCGCAAATGGCGCTCGTCTTCGCGGGAAACCACCGCCCCTTCGACCAGGGCCAACTGGACCTGGGGGTAGGGCGGCGGCGCCGGCGCCGTGAGGCCGTCACGATAGACAAGGTCGATTTCCTCCGAGGCTTCCGACAGGGTCTCGTCGGTCTCGTCGAAGACGGCAAAATCCCCGCCGCAACCCGTCAGCCGATAGGCGGCGGTGGTCAACCGGGCGCGGTGAAGATCGGTCGCGGCGTCAGCCACCTACATCACCTCCGGCAGGTTGCTGGCGTCCCAGTATGTGAAGACCGGGCCGTCCAGGCAGACGTTCTTACTGCCCACCTTGCAGTGGCCGCACACGCCCGTCCCGCAGCGCATCCGTCGGGCCAAGGCGATCAGAATGCGGCCTCTTGAGAAGCCCATGGCCACCAAAGCGTGGCCGTTCTCCCGATAGAACGCGGCCGTACCACAAAGCGCGACGTAGGTGTTCTTTGGAACGATGTCCAGTTTGCGGAGGTGGTCCGCTGCCGCCCCGCGGCTGTAAGGCCAGTCCGGAGCGCTGTTTCCCAACGTCGTGACCACGGTGGTCAGGTCCCGCCGCACCACCCAGGCCGACAGATCGCGGGCCAGCACTACCCTGGATGGGTCCGGTGTTTCGTATATAAGGCTGAGCGTGCCGAAGCTCTGGCGGCGGTCCAGGGCATACCAGAGGAGGGAGCGGGCAAAGGAGGATCCCGGATTCTGCGTCAAGACAAGGAGGTCGGCTCCAACCAGGGTTTCGACGGGGTATCCGTTGCCGAAGGGGCCCCGTAACCCGACCAAGGTGTTTTCTTTCGATGCGCACAGCGCCTGGGTAACCGGTCCCACGGCGTGGACCACCAGTTCCAAGGGGCGGCTCCGGGTTGGTGAAGAGGCAATGGTGAAAGGGGCCTCCCCGACCCCGATAGCGCTGGCCATGACGAACTGACCCGGGCGGTGCATGACCCACTCGTGAGGGGCCTCGTCCTCCAGGGATAGCTGCAGGAGATGATAGGTTTCGACCAAGGGAACGTTTCCGAGGACTCTGGCGGCCCGGGGTAGATGCGGGTCCATGGACGGGTGGAAGGTCTCACTTACGGTCATGGCCCCTAACCACTCCTTCCCCGGATGGCGGCGATTACGTCCTTCAAGCTTATCTCCGCCGGACACGCTTCTACGCACCGGCCGCACCCGACGCATGACGGACGGCCGAACCGTTCGACGAAATGGACCTGCTTATGGTAATAGCGGTGCTTGATGCGGTCGGTTCGGTTCGGACGCGGATTGAACCCGCCGGACATTTCGGCGAAGTTCTGGAAGAGGCAACAGTCCCACTGGCGGACGCGCCTACCCGTGATTCCGTCGGTCCCCACCAGGTCCACCACATCGTAGCAATAGCAGGTCGGGCACACCGCGGCGCAGGCCCCACAACCAAAGCATCGTTCAGACAGCTCCCTCCAGATGGGGCTGTCGTGTTCCAGTTCGAGAATTTGGGGGAGATCTTCGACCACGGTATCGTCGAACTGGGTCTGCCGCCGGTCGCTCCTCTCCTTATAGGCGTCAATGTGCTCCCTCTCCACCTGACCGAACAGGTCAACACGGGCACGCATCATGTCGTCGCCCAGACTGGACCCGATGCGGACCAGGTATTCGTCGCCTATGTCTGTCAGGAACAGGTCGAATCCGCGGTCCGCATGGGACGTGCCCATGGCATGACAGAAACAGTTCCCGTCGGGCGCGGTCCCCGAGAAACCGATGACGGCCAGGGCCTGCCGCCGGGCCAGATATCGGGGGTCGGGGTATTTCCCATTGAACACGAGGTCAAGGGTGACCAGGGCGTGGATGTCGCAGGCATGAAGTCCGAAAAGGATGACCCGCTCCCCCGTATAGACTTCGGCCGCCCGGTATCCAGTGTCGGCGGAGAAATGGCAGAGGTCATCTCTGGCGGGTATCAGGAATTTCTTTGGCGGCAGGATGGTGCGGCGGCACTCAGCGCTTACCGGCGCCACGTCCCCGACCGGCATCAACTGGTACTGGTTCGGGCCCACCTGTCGCGGGCCATAGAGGGATCCGAAAGCCTTCACGCTCTCCAGGAAGGCATCCATGTCCTTCTTCCGTAGGATGCGGGATACGGCCCGATCCGGTTGCAGCGAAGGATTGATGTGCTCACCCCCTGTCGTTTGTCCGAAGACGGGTCTGTCTGTCGGGGGCCTCTTGACCAGCATTACTTGTGGGCATAATCACAATGAGACACATTGTACATGTTAGCGTCGAAACATTGTGCCTGTTCCCACAAGTGCTCCAGCGTTATTATACCAGCATTTTTGCACAAATAACAAGGGCTGACCTACCTGGGTGATGGCCAGGGCTGGGCTGGGCCGAGGACCTTAATCGCCTGCTAAAAAGCCATCTCGGAGGCGATGCGGGCGATCAGAGTCTGAGGCAAAAAGACGGGGCGGTTGACCGTGGCAGCCACCGCGTCCTTCATCTTGGGTCCGAAGCCGATGCAATCCAGCGCGACCAGGTCCACTCCCGCTTCTGCCAGTTTCCGGGCAGCCTCCTGGACCGCCGCGATTTCTCCGTACGGGGAGGCGGCCTCCACGGTGACCTTGGCGGCCAGCCTCTCCCACCTCCGCTGGGCCTGGGGGACCTGCTCCGGAAGGGGGATCAAGACGCCAAGGTGTTTTCCGGCCGCCACCGCCCCCACCACACCGGAGAGGATGGTTTCGGGAGTGAGGAGCGGGACGGGAGCGGTCAGGCCTTCGAACTCGCCGGTACACAGAACGACCACGGCCGACGAGCCCGCGGCCGACGCACGGTCGATGGCTTTCTGAAGTAAGGGTTGGACTTTCGCTCGAGACAGCGTGACCTCGGTACCGTCGCGTAGCCGGCTGACCAGGAAGTAGCGGTCTGCGGGGCCGGGCGCCAGGTCGCGCCGGATGGTTTCCAGCGAAAGCCCGTCGAGGGCCCCAGCCTGCACCACATCCAGGGCGACGCCGGCCGCGGCGGTGAAAGCGGGCATGACATCGGTCCGCGGCGCCTGTCCGATGGTGACGGCGCCGATCCTGGAGCGCGCGGAAGCGATGGCGGCTGTGGCCTGTGCGGGCGCGGTCTCCGCCCAGGCCCGGGCTGGGGCCGTCGTAACCAGCCCTTCGCGGCTAACCAGGTGGTTCAAGGGGCCGTAGAAGCGTTGCAGCCGGTCAAACTCGGCCCGGTCGTAGAAGGAGAGGTGGCCGGAGCCGAAGTCCTTCGCCACCTCGACGCAGAAGCGTGCCGCTTCCTCGGCGTCCACGGGGCTATTGGCGCCCGTGGCGCAGCCGGGCACGGCCGACTCGGCCGTGAGGGCCACCCCCACCACAGGGGCCGCAGTGCCGGTGCATGGCTGCATGATGCTGTTGATGTGGAAGACGTCGTTACCGTAAGGAGTGATGTCCTGGGTGGTAATGGGCAGGACGACCGGTAGCTTGCCGGTGACCCATTGCATCACGTTCAGCAGGTCCTCGCTAACGCGCAGCACGTAGCCTTCCTTAACCGTGGGGGAAATGGCGAAGCCCCTGTGGTTCACCAGCCGGTTGCCGCGGGTGGTGTCCACCGAGAGGACCGCATCCATTTCGGGTCGCAGTTGCCAGGCAATAGCCGTCCCCACCGCCAGGGGCGAGCCCATGAAAGGTACGGGTTCGTGGGGCACCGTCGGCGCGTGCGGGCAGATGTGGGTGGTAACCAGGACGTCCCCCGGCAGGCGGTCTCCCTTCGCCGCCATGTCCAGCAGTTTCAGGGCCGCCGCCAGCGATACCAGGGCCCCGTCGCCATCGGAGACCAGGCCCAGGCGCTCGGGGCGGGCACCGATGCCACCGAGCTGGCCGATGATACCAAGGGTCGGCGCGGCGCCGCCGGCGACGCGCCCCGCGGTCCCAGGGATGCCCACTTCAATGAAATCGGTGTAGCCCTTGGGGCCGTGCACCCGCTCGGTGCGGACCGTTGCGGCGGCCGCCGCGCCCCGTTCCCGGAACACGGCAGCCACTGCCTCGCCGTCAACGACGGGTGAATCGAGCAGTTCCCAGATTTCCATCACCTGCTTAAGCATGTTGGGCACCTCCGGTAAACCATGATCTGGCTGCGATTGGGATGCCTAAGGGCCGGCGGTTTCCCCGCAGGTCCCGCCTACGCCTTGGCCGTTGCGGCGGCAGGGAAGGTGGCCCGGAACTCCGACCGGACCCGGGTCAGGAGGTCCGGATTACCGCTGAGTTCAAGGGTAGTGAGAGCCATGGCGGCGGCGGCGTTCCACATGCCCTTATGCCCACCCGGGCCGCCGGCGGCGGTGGCGAACTCGGCCGTATGGCCGCGCAATGTCGCCGGGCCGATGGCTACGTGGGGATGGATGGTGGGCACCCGGTGACTGACGTTCCCCACATCGGTGGAACCTCCGCGCTGGTGGGGCGGGAGGACGTTCACCTGCTCGCCCAGGGATTCCAGGTTGGCCTTGAAGGCCG
This sequence comes from Bacillota bacterium, assembly GCA_021791495.1. GTDB lineage: Bacteria > Bacillota > Sulfobacillia > JAJYWN01 > JAJYWN01 > JAJYWN01. Next base: position 29,648 of record JAJYWN010000026.1, on the reverse strand, counting down.
CGGCCAGCGCCATGTTGTTGCGCATCTCGCAATACAGGTTCTCGTAGTGGTGGTACTTCACCGTGGCCCCGGTGGCCAGGGCCGCCGCCTCGGCGATGGCCCGCACCTTCGCCAGAACCACGTTCTCCAGGTAGTCCACGTCGGCCGCCCGCACCGAGAACTGCCCGCAGGCGTATTCGGGGACGATGTTGGGCGCTTCGCCCCCTTTCACCACGATGCCGGGGAGGCGGACGTCGTCGCGCAGGTGCTGCTTGATGGCCTTCAGGGCGTTGAAGGTGAAAAGCAGGGCGTCCAAGGCGTTGATCCCGCGCTCGGGGGCAGCGGCGGCATGGGCCGGGCGTCCGAAGAACTCGATCTGGATGGGGTGCGTCGCCAAGGATGTCCCGCCGATGCTGTTTTGATAACCGGGGTGGCAGATCATCGCCACGTCCAAGTGGTCAAAGAGGCCGGCATCGGCCATGTTCACCTTGCCGCCGGTGGTCTCCTCGGCCGGCGTGCCGTAGATGAAAAGGTCCAGGTCCGGCGCGGGTTCCATCTCTGCCAGAGCCAGGGCGGCGCCCAGGCTGGCGGCGCCGATGAGGTTATGACCGCAGGCATGACCCAGACTGGGGAGAGCATCGTATTCAGCCAGAAAACCGACGCGCAGCCCGCCGCGACCCACCCGACGGTGGGCTTCGAACGAGGTGGCCAGACCGGCCACTCCCGTCCGCACGGTGAAGCCGCGGCGGCGGGCTTCTTCGACCAGAAGGGCGGCTGCCCCGTGCTCCCGGTTTCCCAACTCGGGGTGGGACCAGATCCAGTCGGCGATTTCGACCAAGCGCGGGCGCACCCCCTCGAGGGCGGCCAGTAGCTGGACCCGGCGGTCCGGCGACGGGCCGGAGGAGGCGGCCGAGGAGGGAGCGGCGGACGGTGTTAACTCTGGTTCCACTTGTTAGGGTACCTCCCTATCTCCTTTTCAGGACCTTGCCGGGGGTGGCTCCGGTATGCGCCCCGCCGTCCACCACGACGACGCCGTTGACAATGACGTAGGGAACGCCGGCGGCGTACTGGTGGGGCTGGGTGAAAGTGGCGCGTTCGGCCACGGTGGCGGGGTCGAAGACGGTCACGTCACCGGCCAGGCCGGGCCGGAGGAGGCCACGGTCCAGCAGACCGTAGCGGCCGGCGGGCAGGGAAGTCATCTTCTTCACGGCTTCTTCCAAGGTCAGGACCTTGTCCTCCCGGACGTACTTCCCGAGGACCCGGACGAAGGTACCGTAGTTACGGGGGTGCGGGACACCCTTAGAGAGCGGGCCGTAGTCGGCCAAGGAGCGGCCGTCGCTACCGATCATGGTGGTGGGATGCCGCATCACCATGGCGATATCCTCTTCGCACATGCCGAAGCGGATCATCCCCACCTCCAGCTTCTCTTCGATCAGGAGGTCGAAGGCCGCCTCCCATTCGGTCTGGCCACGCATGGCGGCTATCTCCGTGATGTTCTTTCCTTCGGCCGCCTTGTTCTTCGCCGAGCCGACGGAGGAAACGTAAACCTTGTCCCAGGCGCTGGTGGTGTGGTGATTGCGGTCCACGATGGCGCCCAGTTCTTTTCGGGTGACGGGGTCCTGCAGCCGGGCCAGAAGTTTCTCGGGGCCGCCTTCGTGGGCCGCCTGGGGGACGATGGAGCGCAGTCCTGTGGCCGACGCCTGGTAAGGGTACTGGTCACTGGTGACGTCCACGCCGCGGGCGCGGGCTTCTTCGATGAGGCGCAGGGAGTCCTTGACCTTCCCCCAGTTGGTCATTCCCGCGGCTTTGTGGTGCGAGATCTGCACGCGCACGCCGGCGGTCTCGCCGATGGTGATAGCCTCGCGCACCGATTCGGCCAGCTTGTCGCCCTCGTTCCGCATGTGGGTGGCATAAAGGCCGTGGTATTCAGCGGCCACCTTGGCCAGTTCGATGAGTTCCGCCGTGTCGCAGTAAGCGCTGGGCGGGTAGATGAGGCCGCTGGAGAAACCTAGAGCCCCGGCTTCCAGACCCTCGCGGAGCAGGTCTTTCATTTTCGCCAGTTCGTCGGGAGTGGCCCGCCGGTTGGCATAACCCATGGCCAGGCGGCGCAGATTGCCGTGGCCGACCAGCGGCGCCAAGTTGACGCTGTGGCCGCGGGCCGCCAGGGCATCGAAATAGCCGGCCATGGTGGTCCAGTTGGGCTTGGGGCTGTCGTCTTCGTCATCGCCAAAGGCGCCCGCATCTTGGGCGGCGGCCGCGCGCGGGGCGCCGGAAGCACCGCATTGCCCAACGCATTCGGTGGTGACGCCTTGGCGTATCTTGCTTTCGCAACGCGGGTTCACTAGGGGCGTGGTATCCGAGTGGGAGTGGGCGTCGATGAAACCCGGGGACACGCAGAGGCCCGTGGCATCAATGGTCCGGTAGGCGGCCGCGTCGTCAAGAGCGCCCACCGCCGCGATTTTCCCATCCACCAGGCCTACATCACCATAGCGCCAGGGGTTGCCAGAACCGTCGATGATCTTTCCGCCTTTGATGAGGATGTCTAGCATGCGTCCTTCGTCCTTTCTTCTGATCCTGCCTGATGTGGGCTTCTGTTCGCGGGTGTGCGTCGGCGATAAGCGTTTTATGGTCCGGTGATCAGCGTCCCTAGGTCAGTTCGCGGCGGGTGGTACGGGCACCTCCAGAAAAAGCGTATCGCCGGTGCTCGGGACACCGGCGACGCTCTCATTGGGGGGCGAGGGGGCTAGTTTGGTCTTTCGTTCTTATGACGCCACCCGCCTCGCTCTAGTTCCGGTACGGCGGCCGACAAGGCTAAGAATCGGAGGGGCCGGTGTCCGAAGAAGGAGGTGAGGCCCCGTTTCCAGGCTGGTTGCGACGGTCTGGACGGTGGCGCCGGGAGCCGGAGGACCCCCGCCCACCGTGCCGGCGTCGGCCCGTACCGGAAGTGCCGGCGGGAACGTTGGCGCTTCCGCCACCGGACGGCCCTTGACGCTGGCCCCCATCACCGCCGAGGTTCTCGGTGCCCGGCCCGCGCCCCTGAGCCCGCCCGGCGTCAGCCCGGCCCCCTTCACCTCGGCCGCTTTCACCCCGGCCACTTTCACCTCGTTCGCTTTCACCTCGGCCGCTATCGGTCCGGACGCCTTCGGTCCGACGGCCTTCGGCTCGACCACCCCTGCGGTGGCGGTGCCGGCGGGACTGGCCCTCGCGGTCTTCGACGGCGGATGCCGTGCCGGCCCCGCCGTCGCCGCCACGGTTGCTGTTGCGGTCGGCGCCCGTCGGACGGTCGCTGCCGTGGTCGCCCTCGCTATCACGTCCGGCACGGTCTGGCTGGCCCGGACGCCTTTCGGAACGGGTAACTCTGGCCGAACGGTCCACTCTATCCGCCCAGCGCTCGCGGCGCCGGACCTCGCCGGTCCGCCCGTCACCGCCATTGGGTCGAGGGTAGCCGGCCGGGGCCGGCCCGGCTGCCGAAACCATGGGGAACTGATCGGGCGCGTCCGTATCGCCGGCGGCGGAAGCCCCTGTGCCGGCGGTGCCGGCGGCGCGGTCGGTGTCCCTTGGCAGTGGCTGGGGAACGGCCGGTCGCGGGGCACCCGGCTTCCAGACCTCCAATTCCTCAGGAGGAAAGTCCACCAGGCCCTTACCTTCGATGACCACGGACACCACGTTCCTCAAGACGTTAACCGAGTCGACGCGGCCGTCTCCCTGGGCGGTCACGACGGTGCTGCCCACTTCCGGCAGGGCGGCCTTGCCTTCCTCGTATTGGCCAGATTCGTAGCGCAGGCAGCACATGAGCCTGCCACAGAGGCCGGATATCTTGACGGGGTTCAGGGCCAGGTTCTGTTCCTTCGCCATCTTGATGGATACCGGGGCGAAGTCCCCCAGGAAGGTGGCACAGCACAGTTCGCGCCCGCAGGACCCCAGGCCACCCAGGAGTTTCGCCTCATCCCGCACGCCGATCTGCCGGAGCTCGATCCGGGTCCGAAAGGCGCCGGCCAGATCGCGCACCAACTCGCGGAAGTCCACCCGCCCCTCGGCCGTAAAGTAGAAGATCACCTTGCTGCGGTCGAAGGTGTATTCGACGTCTACCAGGTCCATTTCCAGGCCATGCTCGACGATCTTCTCCTTGGCCACCGACGCCGCTTCCCGCTCCTTTTGCCGGTTCTCCTCCACCTGGACCACATCGGCCTCAGTGGCGGGCCGGATGACCTTTTTCAACGGCGTCACGATTTCCTCATCGGGTACCGCCCGGCTACCCGACACCACCGTGCCGAACTCGATCCCCCGCGCCGTCTCCACGATGACGGGGTCTTTCGGGCGAAACTCCCATTCCGCGGGGTCGAAGTAGTACACTTTCCCCGCGCGCTTGAAGCGAACACCCACCACGTTGGGCATTTGACTTGCTTCCTCCTACTGACCGCTACTCTTGACTACTGCTGCTCGCCGGACAGGCCCAGAAACAGAAAGTCCAGGCACAGGCGTACGGCAACGTTGCGCCGCAGTCCGGATTTGGCTTTTTCGAATCGAGAGAGGCTCGAAAGCCAACTCTCAATAGGTTCGTGGTCGTCCGCGGCTCGGCGCAGTCGCCCGGCCACCGCGTACTCCATCATATCCAGAAACGCTTCCAACCTTTGCCTATCTTTCCCGTACAGTTTCTCCAGTTCATCGCCGGCGCCGATGGCCTCCGCCGCCGAGAACCCCGGCGCCAGTCCGGCCAGTTCCTCCGCCTTGACACGCAAAGCGCCCATCTCCGGGTCTTTCGCCAGCGCCAAAGCCCGCCCCGGACTCCCGCCCGCAAGCACCGCGCAATATCTGGCTTCCACCTCGCCCAAGCCGGTCTCTTTCTCGACAAGGGCGGCGACGGCAGCCGTTGCTACCGGGCGGAACGGGATCTGCAAGCATCGCGAAAGGACGGTGGGCGGGAGAGCTTCGCGGTTACTGCTGGTGAGGACGAAAATGGTCCCCGGCGGCGGGTCCTCCAGGGACTTCAGCAGGGCGTTGGCCGCCTCCGCCGTGAGCTTGTCCGCTTGATCCAGGACGAAAACCTTGCGGGAGCCCAGGGCGGGCCGCAAGGACACCTGGCGCAAGACCTCGCGGACCTGATCGATCTTGAAAGACTGGCCATCGGGCGTCACGACGGCCAGGTCCGGATGACTGCCCTCGGCCACGGCATGGCAGGACGGGCACCTCCCACAGGCCTGACCTCTCTCCGGCGACAGGCATAGCAGATCGCTGGCGAAAGCCGCGGCGGCGGCGGTCTTCCCGGTGCCCGCCGGGCCGTGGAACAGGTAGGCCTGCCCCACGCGCCCGCGCGTGAGGTCCGCCAATAATAGGCCAACGGCCAGGTCCTGGCCAGTAACTGCGTTTTCCAGCAAGATCTCCGCCTACACTCTTTCGAATCTTTCCACGTTCAAGACAAAAATGGTGGCCCCGCCGACCATCACTTCGACCGGGAAGGGGACGTAGGAGTCGACCGGTCCGCCCACGGGTGTCAGGGGCGTTACCAACTGGCGTCTGGACTGGCACGTCTTCTCCACGACATCGACTACTGTCTTAACTTGCGGGTCATCGACCCCGATCAACAGCGTGGTGTTGCCTTCCTTTAGAAAACCACCCGTGCTGGCCAGTTTGGTGGCCCGGTACCCCTTTTCCACCAGGGCCTCCACCAGCCGGGCGGCATCCTTATCCTGGACCACGGCCACAATTAGTTTCACAAACATCCACCTCCTGGGTGGTTGGATTTGGCGGACAACCGTCCCCACACCAGGCCCATCACCTCGGCATGTACTTCCTGGATGGGCCTGGCGGCATCCACTACCACCATCCGGCCGCCGGAGTTCCTGGCCAGTTCCAGGAAGGCTTCCCGCACGGTCCGGTGGTAGCCGGCATCACGACGCTCGATGCGGTCATCGGTGGCGCCGTTTTTCTTGTACTTCCCCGCTTTCGCGGGATCCACATCGAACAGGAGCGTGAGATCAGGTAACAATCCCCCGGTCGCCAATCCGTTCACGGTGGTCACGAAACCGGTGATCCCCAGCGCCCTGCCTTGGTAGACCAGGCTGGAATCCACGTAGCGGTCCAGGACCACCAAGCTGCCGGCCTCCAGGGCCGGCCCGACCACCTGTCGCACCAACTGGGCCCGGGAGGCGGCGAAAAGCATGGCCTCCGTCTCCGGGCGCATCCCCTCGTTGGCCGGATCCAACAGAATGCGCCGGATCTTCTCCGATACCGGTGTACCCCCCGGCTCGCGGGCGCTGACCACCGGCCACCCCGCGGTCTTCAAGTCTTCGACCAGTAGGCGGAACTGAGTGCTCTTACCCGTTCCGTCCCCTCCCTCTAAAGATATGAGGAGGCCGCCGGAAACCGGACCGGGAGTCAAGGTTGGCATACGACTTCGATCTCCATCGGAATAGGCAGTCCCTGGCGGGCGGCGGCAAGGGCGTTTTCCAGGACCGTGCCGTCCACTACCTCCCCGGGGATGAGGAGCAAGGTACCTGGGGGGGAGGGACTGACCGTTTGCGCCGACACCCGGCCGAGGGCCGCGTTCAGACTTAACTTCTCCTTCGGTGCGGCAAATGCCTGCCGCGGAGGAATTGCCAGGCGCGGCACGTGGGTTTCGAAAGGAGTGCGCGCGGTGAAGGGCATGAAGGTGGTCGGTTTCAGTCCGGTTGCGGCCGCCGCCTGGTGACACGCGTCGATCAAGGCACGGGCTGAGGCGGTGTCGTCGGCCATTGTTAATATCAAAACAAGGAGGTCGCCTTCGACCAACTCAGGATAGACACCGGCGGCTTCGAGCGCGGCGGCGAAGCGAGCCGCTGGAGACGGAGCGGCCGGAGCCGTCGCCGCCCGAGCGGTCGCGGTGGTCGCAGCCGTCGCAGCGGACTCGGCCTCGTCGGGGCTGCCGAGAACGCGCAGACAAAGACGGGTGGGGTCTCCGCCGCCAGACTCGGCCACGAAAAGGCCAGGTATTCGGGATAGTTCGCGGCGCACGTGAGCCGCCAGCGCGGCGACGCGAACCAGTTTCGCTGGGCCTTCGGTGACCAACTGCCGGCGGGCCGCGTCCAGCGACGCCATCAGCAGGTATGAAGGGCTGGAAGTCTGGAACAGCGTTAGCCAGCGCTCGGGGGCGAAGGCCGGCGGCGCGCCGCGCCCCACGTGCAGGATGGCGCTCTGGGTCAGACTGCCGGCCACCTTGTGCAGGCTGTGGACCGCGGCGTCCGCCCCGCCGGCCAGAGCCGGGGTGGGGAACGGACTCTCGCCCCCGCCCGCGCCCCGGCCTCCGCCGAATCCGAAGTGTGGCCCGTGAGCCTCATCCACCAGGAGTAACGGTCGCCGCGGCGCCGGCAGGGCCGCCAGACACGCCGCGATACCGGCCACGTCCGCCACCCGGCCCTCATAAGTGGGACTCACGACGAAGACGGCGGCGACGCGGCCGGAGGCGCTCTTCTCGTCCAAGGCTCTCTCGATCTCGTCCCAACCGATGGGCCCCGGAACTCCCAGGTCGGGAACCAGTGGGGGCGTGATGAAGACCGGCAGAGCGCCGGAGGCCACCAGCCCCAGCACCACCGAACGGTGCGCATTCCGGGGCAGGATGACGGCGTCCCCGGGGCCGGCGGACGCCGCAATCATGGCCGCCACCCCCGCCGAAGACCCGTTCACCGAAAAGAAACTGCGGGCCGCGCCGAAGGCTTCGGCCGCCAGGGCCTGGGCTTCCGCGATCACTGACTGCGGGTGCGACAGCTCGTCCAAGCCGGTGAGCTCGGTCAAGTCGTAGGCCGCCGCGCCGGCGGCCCCTCTTTCACCGTCGACGTTGCCGCCAGTGCCTCCAGCGCCGCCATCGCCGCCCAGAACTTGAGCGAGGAGTGGATCCAGCCCCCTGCCCCGCTTGTGGCCCGGGGTATGGAAGGGCCACCGGTCGGCCGCCGCTACCTTGATCAGAGCCTCCAAGAGAGGTGCGCGCGACTGGTCAAGGGCCCGGCGGGAGCCCAATCCTAATACCCCCGCCGGTGATCGTACACGTTGATGAGCGGGCGACCGTCCAGGTAACGGCGCAGGTTCTCGCAGAACAGATCGGTGATGCGCGCGTTCTCCTTGAACGAAGTGCTGGAGGAATGGGGGTTTATGAGCACATTCGGCATGTCCCAGAAGGGGCTTTCCGCCGGGAGCGGTTCCTTTTCAAAGACGTCCAGCGCCGCGCCGGAGAAGTACCCCGACTGCAGCATCTCCAGCATGGCCGGCTCCTCGATGACGCTGCCGCGCCCGATGTTGATGATGAAAGCCCCCTTCGGGAGCAGGGACAGCCGGCGCCGGTCCACCAACCGGTGGGTGGATTCGACGCCCGGCACGGCCACGACCAGGTAATCGGCCAGCGGGAGAACGTCGTCGAGCCCTGTGGGCTGGGGCCCCTGATGGTCGACGGGGACGGCCGCCACGCCGCGGCTGGTGAGTCCGTAGACGCGCAGGCCCAGCGCCCGGCACCTTTCGCCCACCATCTGCCCGACCTTCCCATACCCAAGAATGCATACCGTCTTGCCCAGGGCCTCGCCCCCGCAATAGCGTTCCCAGTGGTGGGCGGCCTTCTGACGCAGGATGAGCGGGGCGTTCTTCTCGTTCCAGAGGATGGAGAAGATGACCCATTCCGCCAAGGGTACGGCGTGGACGCCACCGGCGGTGGTCACCACGATATTCGTGCGGTAAAGGCCGCTTCTCTCCATGTACGTGATGATGCCCGAGCTGGTGGACTGAATCCACCGGAGGTTCGGCGCCAGTTCGGCGGTGCGGCCGATGTGGTCCCGTTCGAAGTCAAAGAAGACCTCGGCCCGGGCCATCATGTCCAGCCAGCGTTTTTCCTGTTCGGGGGTACGCTGCAAGGGCCCACCGCTGTGGTCGGCCACGTAGCGCACCGGGGGCCAGAGGTCGGGAGCCGCCAGTACCTCCACCTTCGGCGACACCTCGGCGATCCGCTGAACGAGGTCAGCTTCCAGGGGTGAGGCGATGAAGACCTTGACTGGCAGGGGCCGGGAGGCTCGGGCCGACGGCGCGTCGGTAGCCGCGGTCGTTGGGTCGGTCGTCATGTCAGTTACCGCGTCGACTACCGCGTCAGCTACCTCGTCAGTCGCCTCGTCAGCTGCCTCGTCAGCTACCATGTTTCTTGGCACCTCTCCATTCAATGATGGCCTTCTCCAGTCGGTCTGTGGCCTCCACGACAATGCTGCGCGGGCAGGCCAGGTTGACCCGCTGAAATCCTTCGCCGCCGGGGCCGAAGGCGAAGCCATCGTCGAGGGCCAGGCGGGCCTTGTTCCGGATGAAGTCCTGGAGTTCGGCGGGGGTGAAGCCCAGGCCACGCAGGTCGACCCAGGCGAGGTAGGTCCCTTCGGGCCGGATGAGCTTCAGTTCGGGAAGACGGGCTTTTAGAAACTCCGTGAAATAGCGCAGGTTTCCGGCCAGGTAGGCGCGGAGCTGCGTCAGGTAGTCGTCGCCATAACGGAAGGCGGCCTCCAGGGCGGCGTAGCCGAACAGGTTTCCGCTGTTGTGGCCGGCGCGGGCGCGCATGAACTCGCGGCGGAGCCGGTCGTTGGGGATGACCACGAAAGAAGTGCCCAGTCCTGCCAGGTTGAAGGTCTTCGAGGCCGACATGAAGGTCACGGTGTTCTGGGCGATCTCTTCGGAAATGGTGGCCGTCACGATGTGGCGGGCGCCGGGCGTCAGGAGGTCGCAGTGGATCTCGTCAGAGAGAAGCACACATTCATGCTCGGCGCAGATGCGGCCCAGGGTGGCCAGTTCGTCGCGAGTCCACACGCGGCCCACTGGGTTATGCGGGCTGCACAGGATCAGGGCCTTGATGCGCGGCGAGCGGGCCGGGAAGGTGCTGCGACCGCGGAAGAGATCCTCAAGCCCATCAAAGTCCATAGTGTAGCGCTCGCCGTCGAACTTCAGGTGGCTGTAGACCGTCTGGCAACCGGTGTTCTTCACGGCGCCGTAGAACGGATAGTAGACGGGGGGCTGGACCACGATTTCGTCCCCGGGGCGGGCGTAGGCGGAAATGGCCGAATACAGGCCGTTCACCACGCCTGCGGTGAGGCAGATCCACTCCTCCTTGATTTTCCAGCCGTAGAAACGGTCTAGACGCTCGATGATGGCCTTCCAGAGTGAGGACGGCGGGACGGTGTAACCGTAGATGGGGTGCTCGGCCCTGCTACGGACGGCTTCCACCACTTCAGCCGGAGCCGGGAAATCCATGTCGGCCACCCACATGGGCAGCACATCGTCGCGGCCGAACAAGGCCTTCCTGTAACCCCACTTGGAGCTGCTGGTGTTACTTCGGTCCACCAAGGTGTCGAAGTCGTATTTCAAGGTCTTCTGCTCCTCCCCAAGGCGATGTGGCATAAGTGCTCACGCCCTTGGTTCGTGCTCACAGCTTTCTTACCTGCCGACAAGCGTGAATGAGCGTCCAACGCGGGAGTCCTTAGGGACATTACAGAAGTGGCCCCGGCTCGGGGCCGGGGCCACTTCCTTGGCGAATCTTCTGTTTGGCTTACTCGCTCGGCCACCAGGAGTCGAAAACCCTAGTCTTCAGTCCCTGGTGACCCTAGCTTCCAGCGCTTGGCTTTGCTCTTAGTACCGGCGTCCGCCACCCGAACGTCCGCCGCCGTAGCCGCCTCTGTCGCCGCCGCTTCTTGGCTCGCGCTCGCGGGCCAGGTTCACGGTGAGGGGCCGCCCCATGAGGCTCTGCCCGTTCAGGCCGGAGATGACGTTCTGGGCGTCGGCGTCTTCCACTTCAACGAAACCGAAACCACGGGAACGCCCCGTGTCGCGGTCCGTCATGACGCGCGCGGAGATAGTCCGTCCGTACCTGGCGACAGCCTCCTGAAGTACCTCGTCCGTGACATCCCAACTCAGGTTACCCATGAACAACTTGGTGGCCATTCTTCCACCCCTTCTGCGTATTAGCCAGCTGATCTCTCTGTCGTAAGTCCCGTTCCTTCTCCGAACAAACGCAGAAGGGATAACCGTAACCCACGCTTCGAATGTCAGGGGCCAGACTTATCTTACCATAAATAGGCAAAAGATGCTCACTCTTTGGAATTAATTCCTTCGTTTTCCCCTTGAGGTGCCAGGTCGAACCCCTGCCACAAGCCGCCAAGCACCCGCATGTAATAGCGGTACCTGGGGTTAGACGGGTCAACGGTGCAGAGGATCCTTTCACAGCGCGGGCAGATGCGGCGGCCGCGGATGTCTAAGCCGCCGGTGGTCAGGCGCCCACAGACCAGGCATCTGCTGCCTTCTTCGGTTTTCACACCGCTCACCTTGGTCTCCACGCCATCATCCATGCCCTTACCCATGTCTTTACTCATACCCTTGCCCATACCCTTACCCATACCTTTCGTCCCAGATCGCTCTGGGCCACCTTGTATGGTATGCCTTCGCCAGTTCCTCGGCCACTCCTCGCCGGGGTCGGGTCCTGTCCCAACGGTCGGCGGTGCCCGTTTGGGGGCAAGTCTCCCTGTGCCCGATCCGTCCGCCGTCGGATGCCGATATTTTCGTCATCGGCCATTGTCAATGACGACTACTTCGTCATTGGCCGGTGACAGGGGGAGGCGAACTCGGGTTTGGGACCGTTTCCGGGCCTTGCGGAGACCTTTTGAAGGCGGGCCGACGATGACGGCGGTCGTTATGGTTAACTAGGCCTCCGGCTTCCGTCGATGAGGGACTGATTTGGCCACCAGGAGGCAGCTGAAGACGCCACATGACGGCCTTTTCGTCTTTCAGCCCTTGCAAAGACGAAAATATCGTCACCACTGCCGCCTGCCCCCTCCCTCCGCCCGCCCCCGCCACGGTAAGCCAGTAAGTGCACTATCGTGTCAGTGAGCAGCGCGTCAGCACACGCATGAGCCAATTCACCAACGTGCCGACCCCCTGACTACCGGCGGCGGCGCTTTGCCTCAAGGAGACGGGACACGCTGTCGGCTTCTTCGCCCGAAGCCGCCCGCTCCCCGGAGGCTGCTTGATGGCTCGGGACCTGCTGGTGGTCCGAACCAGGCTGCTGGCCCGAAACCGGCTGCCCATCGGAAGCAGGCCGTTCGGAATTGGTGGCAGGTTGCCAAGGGGCAGCCCGCCTCTGGGTCCCTGAAGCGGCAGCCGGATCTGAGCTCGGCACCCGGGCGGAATCCGACGCGGAACCCGACGCGGAAGCCGGCGCGGAACCGGGCGTTCTGGCGGAAGTCGCCCGATCAGTCCCGCTAATCTGGCTGAGGCCGGGGTTTATCACCCTGGGTCCGGCTTTTTCGCGGCGCGTACGAAGACGGGTCACGGTCACCGGCTGTTCGCGGGCGGCAAGCTCGGCTTCTGCCTTCCGACGGCGCCATGGCACCAGGGCCTCGACCCGCCGCTTTATCTCCGCCACGTCCTCGCTGCTTAGATACAGGCGCCGTGCCGCTACGTCGAACGGGAGCAGCAGGGCCGCGAAGGCCAGAAACAGCAGAGACAAACTGCGGGTGTCCCAAACCTTGGCCAGGTTCCGGGCGAAAGCACCTTCCGGACCGGCCACATCGCCCGAGTGCTGGGCGGCCAGAACGGCGCCCTGGCCTGAGCGGGCCAAGTTCGTCAAGAAGTCCTTGTCCGTGCCGGGAACCAGGTACTCCGCGGAGTAGGCCGAAACGTACCCGCCGGCGGCCAATGTGGCGCCGCCCGCACCACCGGCGCCCTCGATTACCTTGACCATGTAGGCGCCTGGCTGGTCCACAGGCATGGTCCCTTCATATCTACCCGGCCCCGTGAGGGTCAGCGGCACGTCGAAGGCCATGCCGTCGGGTCCGACTACGTGCGCCGTGGCCGGCCCCGTCTTCGAAAGCTGCGATTCGTTACTTGTCTCGACCACGAGCTTGCGGATGCCGCCGCCGGCCGCGCCCGCCGCACGGCCCGCACCGCCCGCGCCGGTCCCGCCCGCCGCACCCGCCGCACCCGCCATACTCCCCGCCCCACCCACGATTTCGCTGCGCACTTCCCAACCGCCGGTCGACGGCGTGGGTAGGACCCACGACAAGGTGTTCTGCCACAGCCGGGCCGACCCCGACCACGCCAGCCAAGCCTGGGTCCACCGCCCGGCGGCGTCGCTGGTCCAGGCCGCGGCCCGCCCCAACCCATACTGCCAGGTGGCCAGGACCGGCTCCCCGCGCGCCGATAGCAAAGCCGCCTCCGCATTAGGCTTCAGCGTGGTGGCCACGTATCCGCTCAAAGAAGCCACTTCGTCGACGCCGCGCAGCACCGGGCTGGGGGCGCCGGCCATGGGACGGAAGTTCTCCTCGACGAAGTAGTTGCGGGTGGCCAGCACCGTCTCTTTGGTGAAGATCTTGGGGATGGAGCGCAGTTGGTCGGTAAAATAGTATCGCCCACCGCCGACCTTGGCCAGATGTTCCAAGAGCGTCCGGTCGGCATCGCCCCCCACGGCCACGGTGGACATGGTGATGCCGGCCTTCTCCATCTCCGCCGCCAGGGCGTCGTAGTCTCCGCCCGACCCCGACATGCCGTCGGTCATCAGGATGATGTGCTTGTAACGGGCCTTGGCATCGACCAGAGCCCCGTACGCGGCGTCGAGGGCCGGGTAGATGTTGGTGCCGCCGTCGGCACGGATGGTGCCGATCAGGTCCTGGATCTTGGACACCGACGTCACTTTCTGGAGCGGGACGACCCACTTATATTCGGAATCGAACGCCACCACGCCGATCTGGTCTTTTTCCGTCAAGACCTGCGTCGAACGGATGGCGGCCTCCTTGGCCAGGTCGACCTTGGAGATGAGCCCGTCGCCCTCGCTCATGCTACCGGACTTGTCGATGACCAGCACCAATGCTAACGTGGGGTCCTCGCCACGCGCCTTGACGTCCATCTGTACCGGCAGCGCGTCCTCCAGAGGAGTGTTCCGCCACCCGCCCGGCCCGTAGCTTTCCTCGCCGCCGCTGGTTACGAGACCGCGCCCCATGTCGGAAACGTAGGTCTTCAGGGCGGCCGGAAGGTCGGGCCCCAGGTCGGCGTAGGCCGTGTCGGCCAGCCACACGGCGGAGTAGGGGGTCAGCTCCGGCAGCATTTGCGGCGCTCCGGAGACGGGGCGGACGTCCACTTCCACCCCACCTGCCCGGAGAGCGGCGGCGACATTGGCGCCCGCTCCTGGGTGGCCCTCGACCACCAGAACGCGCGGTTTGCCGGAGACGTCCACGAAAGCCCAGGCCTCGTTGTTTTGCGCCCAAGTGTCGCTGGCCGCTTCCACCGTCGCCCGGTAAGTGTGGAATCCGGGCTGAGTCTCCTTGACCGTGACTGTGTAGCGGTTGGTGCCCACCGACAGCTGCACCCGCTGTTCGGCCAAGAGCCGCCCGTCACTGTAAACCCGCAGCGTGCCTGAGGTGCGTACCGTACTGTCGGCGGTGACGGTCAAGGAAAAGACTTCACCCTCGTGCGCCGACGAAGGCGCCTCCAACGAACGGAGCAGCACTTCGGGGCCGCCCGTCACCGTGAGCGGGAAAACGTCAACCCGGATGCCCTGCTTGGCGAGGAGGACCGCCTCGGTCAGAGCGTCGCCGGCCGTCTGCCGCCCGTCGGAGAGGACGACGATGCGTTTCTGGGCCCGCCCCGGCAGGACGCCGGCTGCCAGGCGCAAGGCCGACGCCAGGTCGGTGGCGGTGGTGACCGGCTTGGAATTGAAGGCCGCGCCGAAACGCTGCGCCGTGAGGGGTTCCTCCACCAAGGGGTCACGCCCAAAGACCACGATGCCGGCAAGGTCGTCGGAACCGCGCGCTTCCAGGGCCTTTTCCACCCACGACAGGGCGTCGCCGCGGGCCGGCCGGGCGCTGTCGGAAAGGTCCACCACGAAAGCCACCGCTTCATGGTTCACCGGCAGGCGGAGTTCAGTCCCAGCCAGGGCCAGCACCAGCAAGGTGAATAGAGCCAGCCGCGTGCCCAGGATCCAGCGCCGGCGGCGCCGCTCGTAGGACCAGGCCACCGGACGCCACACCAGGACGGCCAGGAGGGGGATAGCCAGGAAGAGGAGGGCCAGCGGGTCGGAGAACCTAAAGGCCACGGGCGAACACCCACCATTCCGTGGCCAAAAGGGCCAGCGCCAGCCAGGCCAGATAGGGCCAGGCCTCGTGCTGTACCGCCGCCCGTGCGGCTGGGGCCGCGGCGGACGAGCCGTCTCCGGGGAGGGGCAGCCGGTCGGCGGGAGCGATGGCGGCCTCCAAGGGCGACCGTTCGTTCACCGTGTAGATGGATTCGACCTTGACCGTGGTGGCGGTGCCGCCGCCCGTACCGCTACCGCTGCTACCGCCTGCGCCACTGCCGCCGCTGCCGGCAGCCCCGCCGGCGCCGCCCGCCAGCTCCTGGACCACCCGGTATGCTCCGGGCGCCTGCACCACGTAGGTGGAGGGCGGGAAGGGCGGGGCGATCTGGGTTACGTGACCGTCGGGGGCGGTGACGCGGACCGACCGGGCATCGGCGACCGGACGGACCGGTAGTACCGTGCCGGGAGCCAGGTCGCCACCCTCGCCGGCGTCACCCAGGAGCCATCCGGTGAGGTTCAGCATGAGGACCGGGAAGGCGGGCCGGAGCGGCAGGTCGCTATAATGCAGGTCAAAAGTGAAGAGGCCGAACCGACGCCCTTCGCGCGTCCCCGTCAGGAGGAGGGGCGCCTCCGGGCTGTCGATGATGGCCGACAAACCCGTCCCCGTGGCGCGCACCGGGGTAGCCGCGCGCACATGGACCTGTCCCAAGTCGACGAAACGCGTAATAGGCTCATCCGCCCGCGACGCCGTCACATTGGAGACCGCCACCGGCGCTCCCGCTACCAGGGTCGAACCGGCCGGCGGGCTGATGGCCAGGACTGGGGCGGCCGGCATGACCGCCGGCCAGAAGCCGTCCAGAACGTACAGGTCATACCCGCCGGGCAGCGGGGTCGCCGCGTCGCCGGGAGGCTGAGCACGGAAGACCTGCGCGCCGGGGCGGAGGGAGAGAGACTTCTCCAGGAAAACGTTGCCCTTGGATACTAGGAGCACCTTAGCTTCCTGGCGCACGCCCACCACGGCCCAGGCCCGGTCGTCTTCCGCCAGGACGCCGCCACCGGTAATCTCGGCCGAAACAAGCCGCACCCCGGACGGGATGTCAAAAACAATGTCCTGGGTGGTGCCCATGGTCGGGCCCGCGGAGCCCGCGGAGCCCGCGGAGCCCCCGGCCCCGGTCGTTCCGGTGGCGGCCCCTGGCGCTCCGCCGCCGCTACCGGGCAACTCGATTTCCCGGCGGTCCAGCGGTTTGCCGTCCCCTTGGATGATCAAGGTACCGCGGTACGGCGCCTTCCCGTAGTGGGCCACGCGTACCAGGCCGATCTGTCCGGCCCCGCCGGTGCGCGTGGACAGGGCGAGGATGGCCGTGTTGTCGTCGGCCTTCCCCACCTTCAGCCAGCGGACCCGTCCGGCCAGGTTCCGGCTGCCGGCGCCCACCGGGCGCACCACACCATCGCTGATGACCACGATCTCTGGCTCCGGCTTGTTCTCCAGCATTGAAGCCGCCAGGGACAGAGCGGCCCCCAGATCCGCTTCGCTGTAGCCGGCGGCCAGCCCGGACAGACCGTTTTCAAGGGATGACCGGTCGCCTGTGAACGGCACGACCAGCGACGGGCTGGCTCCCGCCGCGACCACGGCCATCTCGTCTTTCCGACCCAGCGAGCGGGCCAGTCCGCGCGCGGCGGCGATGGCGTCGTCGAAGCGGGTCGGAGAGCCGTCGGTGGCCCGCATGCTGGCCGAAACGTCAATGATGGCCACCACGCTGGAGCTTCCGCCCGCCAGCCTGGAGAAATAGGGGCGCATGAGACTGGCCGCCAGGGCCAGGGCCGCCGCGATCTGAAGGTACAGAAGAAGGTTCCTCTTCAGCTTCTGCCAGGGGGTGCTGGCGGAAACGTCGCGCAGCACCTGCTCCCACAGCATGGAGCTGGAGACTTCCACGTCCAGCCGCTTCTTCTTCAGCAGGTAGAGAACGATTATCGCCGGGACGGTCAGCCCGAAGAGGGCCGCCGCCGGGACCAGAAGGCCCATCAGCGCAGCACCCCCGCTTGGCGCAGCGCCGAGAGGACCACTTCGCCCACGGGGGCGTCGGCGCGCAAGGGTACGTACGTGGCTCCACGGGCTGTGGCGTAGCCGCGGATTTCCTCCTGCCAGGCCGCGAGCCGGGCCCGGTAGCGGGCCAGCACGGCCGGGGTGACGCTGACTTCGACCGACTGGCGCGTCTCACTGTCGATGAGCCGCAGGTCCCCGCCCAGTGAAGGTGACGTCTCCTCCGGAGACAGGAGGTGCAGGAGGACCACTTCTTGCTTCCGGAAGAGAAGGTAGTCCACGGCCTCCGTGTAGCCACCGGGGCAGAAGAAGTCGGAGATGACCACCGCCAGCCCGGGCGTGCCGGAGAGCCAGGGCGCCCCGCGCACTGTCCCCAGTACCGACGGGCCGCCGGCCTGAAGGGCAGAAAGCATCTCCCACAGCCGTCCGGCCTGCGACCGCCCCCTGGCGGGCAGGAACAGGGGGCCTAGGCGGTCGGACAAGGCCGCCGCCGCCACCCGGTCGTAACCGGCCAGGGCCAAGTAGCCCAGGGCACCCGCGATCTGCCGGGCCAGCCGGAACTTGGGCGGCGTGCCGAAGGCCATGGAGCGGCTGCTGTCGACGAACAAAGATACCAGCGTGTCCTGCTCTTCCATGAAGAGCTTGACGAAGAACTTCTCCAGACGCGCGTAAGCGTTCCAGTCCACCTGGCGGAGGTCGTCGCCGCGGTTGTAGTTCCGGAAATCGGCGAACTCCACCGAGGCGCCCCGCTTCGGTGAGCGCCGGTTGCCCGCGGCCCGGCCGGCCCGCGTCCGCTTGACCACAATGGACAGACGGGCCAGGCTGGCGCGGAACTCCGCATCAAAAAGGTTTTCGGCCCCACCGGCGGCATCCGCGCCGGTCGCGCCTGGAAGAGACACGGGCGGCTACCTCGTCTCCGAAACGGCCCCGAGGATGGTGTCGACCAGCTTGTCCGTGGTCAGCCCCTGGGCTTCCCCGTCGAAGTTCAGGAAGAAACGGTGGCGCAAGGCGGGTTTGGCCACGTTGCGGACGTCGGCGAAGCTCACGTTATAGCGGTTCTCCAGGAGGGCCCGGGCCTTACCGGCCAGGATCAAGGCCTGTGCGCCGCGGGGGCTGGCTCCAAAGCGGACGAAGCGTTTGACGTCCGCCGGGGCGTCCTCCGTCTCCGGGTGCGTCGCCAGGACGAGACGCACGGCATAGGAGGCCACGGCCTGGGCTACCGGAACCGCGCGCACCAGCTTCATGGCGCTCAGAATGGTCTGACCGTCGGCCACGGGCTGTAGCGGGGCGATATCCACGCCGGTGGTCCGGCCGACAATGGTGAGCAGTTCCTCCTCGTGCGGGAAAGGCACAGACACCTTGAAGAGGAACCGGTCCATCTGCGCCTCGGGCAACGGATACGTCCCTTCCATCTCAATGGGGTTCTGAGTGGCCAGGACGAAGAAGGGACCGGGCAGGGGCCGGGTCTGGCTCCCCACCGTGACCTGCCGTTCCTGCATGGCCTCCAGGAGCGAACTCTGGGTTTTCGGAGTGGCGCGGTTGATCTCGTCCGCCAGGAGCAGATTCGTGAAGACCGGGCCGGGCTGAAAGACGAACCGACGCTGCCCCGGAGTCTCCTCGCTGACGATGTGGGTGCCCACGATGTCGGCGGGCATCAGGTCCGGCGTGAACTGGACGCGGGAGAACTTGAGGTCCAAGGCCTCACCCAGGGAGCGTACCAGCACGGTTTTACCCAAACCGGGCACGCCCTCGAGGAGCGCGTGGCCGCCCGCCAGAAGGCAGAGGAACACCTGTTCTTTCACTTCCTCCTGCCCGACGATGCGTTTATCCAGTTCGGCGCGGACCGCGCCGATGCGCCCCATGAGGCGGGCAACTTCCGCTTCGGAGAAAGGTCCTGCTACCGCTGATTCGTCCATGGATGATGCCACCTTTGGAGCCGCCACTTCAGCGACCGGGATTGATGGACAGGAAATATTGCCGGACCGCGTCCTTCACGCTCTCCGGGATCGCCGAGCGGTCCAGGGCTTCCTGGGCCTGGGACGCGTAGCTGCTGTAAACCTCGTCATAGGGAGCCAGGGCCGTCGTCTGACCCTGGCTGGGGTCGGTGTTGAAGGTGTCCGGTGATTCGGATCCGGGACGCCCGTTCACGTAGGACGTCTCCGCATCGCCTCCCAAGCGCGTGGGGTCGAAGATCCGCTCATACTGCCCCTCGCCGCCCTGGGCGGAACCCTGAGCCGCCGATTGACCCTGCCCGGTCTGGGACCCGGAGGCTTGGCCGTTGCTGCTGCCGGAGCTGCTGGCGCCGGAGCCGCCACCGCTTCCCGAAGACGAGCCCAGGCCCGAACCCGAAGACCCTTGTCCGGAACCTGAGCCTGAGCTTGAACCTGAACCTGATTGCCCGGACCCTGAGCCGGACCCGGACTGCCCGGATCCCGATTGTCCCGACCCCGATTGCCCCGAACCTGACTGACCCGAGTTACCCGACTGTCCCGACTGACCGGAAGTCCCACTCTGACCACCCTGTCCGGACTGCCCCGACTGCCCCGACTGCCCCGACTGGCCCGATTGGCCGGACTGTCCGGACTGACCGGATTGCCCACCCGAACCGCTCTGCCCTCCACTGGAACCGGAGTTCGAATTCGGCCCGGAGTTCCCGGAAGCCACGGGGCTTCCGCTGGAAGTCAGAGCGCGCCGGGCGCTGCCCACGGCTGAGGACGCCTGAGCCGCGGCCTGGGCGCCGGCGCTTTGCCCCATCTCATCGGCCAAGGCCTGACCGGCCTCCGCCAGGGATTGCCCGGCACCGGTCGTGTCCCCGCCCTTCAACGCGGCAGACGTGGCCGCCAGTTTGCCGGCCGTGTTGGAGCCAGGGGCGGCTTTCGCGGCCTGCGACAAAGCATCGGCCAGCTTCGACCGTTCTTCGGCGCCGAGAGACGAAAGCTTATCCGCTAGAGACTGCAGGGCACTCTTGGCGCCGGCCGCGTCTCCCTGGGCAGCCTTTTTGCCCGCCTCGGCGGTGGGGGGCGCCTGGGACAGGGCTTCGATCAGCGCACTGAGATCCGGCGCGCCCGCCGTCTCTTTCATGATCTCCCCTAACTTTTCATCGGCTTTTCCCAGGGCGTCCAGCGCCTGATTGACATCCTTGGATTTCTGAAGCTCCTTCGACAGTTCCGCCAGGGCCTTTTCCAGCTTGGCGCGTTCGGCCTCGGTCAGCGGCTTTGTCGCCAGCTCCTTGGCCAGTTGGTCGATCTTCAGTTGCTGGTTCTTGATCTCTTCCCGCGCCGCCGCCCGGCCATCCAAAGTAGCCTGCATGGGGTTGGGCAACGCCAGGACCACAGCCGCCGCCAAAAGCAGTACTCCGGCCCACCTCAGACCCGCCCGGTTCGGCAAAACCTTAATTGTCGCGCGGGCGTCCATCCCACCGAGTCGCGACAAAGCGTCGGCGCGCTGTGCCGCGGCCAGCGGACTGCGTGCCTCCGGGATGAGGCCAAACTGCTCGATAGCTGTGGTGATTCGTTCATGCAGTCCCCCGTTCCGGTCCGCCACGCCGGCCACCAGCCACACGTCACGGGGCCAGAGCCAGGCCAGGGCTGCCGCCAAGGGGATGGCCGCCACCAAGGCACCGGCCGCCCATCCCAAGGCGCCCTCCCACGGCCACAGCCGGGAGGCGGCTACGAAAGCCAGGGCTGCCGCGGCTCCGATCCCCGCACCGCGCGTAGCGGCCCCCACGGCGGCCGCCAGACGCATGCGACCGGCTATCGGGCGAAGCGCCCGCTCGATGTCCGCATCCTTGACCGGTGGGCGGCGGTTGGGACGCCGGCCGTTGGGCCGGCCGGAGGGCAGGCCGTAGAGCCGACCGGAGCGCCTGTGGAGGCGGCACGCGGCCTTGCGCCACGCCGCCACCGCTAACGAGCGAATCGTCCCGACCTTGAGAAGCGTCATGAGGAAGCCCCTCCCACGGCTTTGGCGCCGGTCCCGCCGGTCTTTCCGATCCGGAGGTTCCTCACCTTCCGCACGCCCGAGATCGCCGACTTCAACACCGCTTTCCAGGAACGGCGGCGGTGCACAGGTTTGACCAGTTGAGCCGCCCCGGCCAGGGAGAGCAGAATCACCAGAACATCAAAAACCAGATGCCCCACGAGGGGGCTCACTTTCGGCCCGCCCGGTGTCTGCGGGTAAGGCGGTGTGATCGGCGCCGGCATGGGGACGGCGGTCACCCTGGTCACCCGCGGGATATAGGGAAGGGACTGCTGGGCGTTGCCCGGCATGACCTGCATCAAGGCCACCAACGGGTTCGAGTAGTAGATCCAACTGAACTGGTTGTAACCGTAAGGATAGCCGTACCCGTACTTCGGGTTATACCCATAGCCGGCCCGTGTCAGCACGATCCCGGCGACGATGGTCCCGAAAATCAGAAAGAAGACGACGCCGTAGGTCACCACGGTGGCAATCTGCGTCCTCCGGAACAGGGCGGAGAAGAACACGCCCAGAGCTCCGAAGGTCACGGCCGTCAAGAGGTAGAGCCCGAAGGACTTTAGGAGGTCGAGGGGCGCGATTCCGCCGAACAGAAAGACCAGCGCGAACATGGGCAGCGACGCGCCGATGAGCAGCATCTCGAAACTGACGGAGGCCAGCAGCTTTCCGACGACGATGCGCCCGGCCGACAGCTTGGTGCATAGGAGGAGATCCAGTGTCTGTCGCTCTCGCTCGCCGCTGATGACGCCCGCCGTCAGGGCCGGGGTCATGAAGCCGATGAGGATGATCTGGAAGGCGGCCAAGATCACATAGATCCGCATGCCCACCGTGGTATCCAGATAACCGTTCATCCGCATGGGGCCCGTGGTGATGAGGTAATCCGCCAGGCCCACCGCACCCAAGATGCCGAGATAAGCGGTCATGGTGATGGGCGACCGCCATCCCCGGGTCTGGGAGTTAAGCTCCTTGGCCAGCATGGGATTGGAGAACCACCGCGTCAGGTTCTTCCACAAGTCTTTGATGGCTATCTTCTTCCTCACGCCTTCATCCTCCCGTTCCCGCTGCTGTCACCGCTGCCGCCGCCGTTGCCACGGCCCTTGCCGTTTCCGCCGCCGCCATCGCCCGCGGCGCCACCTTGGCCGTTTTGGCCCGTCACCTTGAGGAAAAGGTCCTCAAGGGTGTTGGCGGCCTGCGCGAAGGACGACGGCCGCAGCCCCGCCCCCACCATGGCTCCCAAGAGCGCCGCCGCTCCCTGGTCGTCACCGTTAAACCCCACGCGCAGTGACGCTCCATTCACCCGCGCGATCTGCCCGACTCCGGGCTGCTGCGCCAGGAAGGCGGCTGCCGCGTCGGGATCGGAGAGGACCCTGATTTCCAGGACGCGGGTGGCGTTCAGCTGCACGAGGATCTCCTCGGGGGTCCCCGACGCCACCAGGCTCCCCCGGTCAATAATGGCGATCTCCGTACACACCTCACCCAACTCGCTCAGGATGTGGGAACTGATGATGACGGTCTTGCCCATCTCCCGCAGTTCCTTCAGTAGCTCACGCATCTCCACGCGGGCCCGCGGGTCCAGGCCGGAGGCCGGTTCGTCCAGTATCAGCACCTGGGGGTCGTGGATCAAGGCCCTGGCCAGGCACAGTCGCTGCTTCATGCCCCGCGACAGAGTGTCCACATAGGCGTTCTTCTTCTCGGTCAGATCGACCAGATCGAGGAGGTCGTCCGCCAGGCGGCGGCGCTTGGCCGCCGGAATATCGTAGGTGGCCCCGTAGAACTCCAGATATTCCGAGACCTTCAGGTCATCGTAAACCCCGAAGAAATCGGGCATGTATCCTACCCTGTCGCGCACTTGGGCCGGTTGCCGCGAAACCTCGTGGCCGCCGACCCACACCTGGCCGCGGGTGGGTGCCAGGAGCGTGGCCATGATCTTCATGGTCGTCGTCTTCCCGGCGCCGTTGGGTCCGACCAGCCCGAAAATGCTGCCCTCCGGGACCTCCAGGTTCAACCCGGCCACCGCGTCGGCGGAGCGCCCGTAACTCTTCACCAAATCAACTAGCTGAACGATAGCTGCCACGTCCTTCACCTCCCCGAGGCCTGCAGGGTGAGCGAACGCATGTTCACGCCCTGGCGGTTGTCGTTGGTTATGCGGACCGTCACGGCCCCCGTGTCCGAAACGTAGCGGGCCGGCTGGGATAGCGAGACCGTCTCATCCGGCGTCACCTTGGTCCAACTGCCGCTCTGCCAGTCATAGACCTCGATAACCAGCCCCGGCGCCTTGAAAACGTTCTGATTGTGATCGGTGGGGAAGCCTAAGGTCAGGGTCTTGGCCTGGCGCAGCTCTGGCGAGCCGTCGACCTGGACCGTCAGCTGCCCATCACCCACGTAGAACCCGTCGGGGAACCAACCCGTGTTGCCCGTGGAATCGATGATCCTCGCACGGAGAAGGCCCATGGGTACCGAGAGGTCTCCGCCCTGCCCCAGCGAGATCCTGAGGCCGGTGGTGAAGAGGGCCAGATTGCGTTGCTGACCGGCCTGCTTCGGCTGCTGGGCGCTCTTCAGCAATCCCAGGGTCGAATCCGCCCACCCGAAGAAGGTCACCGGTCCCGGCAGTGAACCGGTCTGGATAAGGCCGTCCAGGGTCTGAGTCTTCCGCTGGATGCCGCGGTCCGGCTGGACCGGCACCATCCCGGTGGGTGTCGCTTTATTCAGCCCATAGATCTGGGAGGGGACGCTCCCCACGTAACCTTGGGACTGCGAGACCTGGAAGTCGACGGAGGCCTGGCCGCCGGCGGGGAGGCGTTCGATCTGCTGGAACGAGGTGCCCACCAGGACCACACAGTCGGTGAGGTCATAGGGCGTCTGGTTCCGCACCACACCGACTACGTGGTCGCCCTGGGTTTTCAGCTCCCCCGTGATGGCCCCGCCGACATCCGCATCCTGCTCCGCCAGGAACCCACGGATGGTCCACATGTTCATGTCAAGCAGGTCGACGCTGGTTTCCGCCCCCTGCGTAACCCGGGCCACCACCTGTCCCTGGCCTTGGTATGGGCCGTCGGAGTAAGGAAGAGCCGAGACCACGGGGCTGCCGGTCAGGTTGACCCGGAAAGTGGAGCGGCTGGGGGCAAAGAGGGAGCCGTAGGTGTCCACGCGGGCCACCTGAGAGCCGGGGGCCATGTTCACCACGGAAATGGTGGTGGCGATGAGGTCGCGGCCTTTGTCTTTGAAAGCCAACGCCCACACCCCCACCGCAAAGACCACCGCCAGGGCCGGGACGGTGATCCAGGTCAGGTGGCGGCGGTCCAGCTTCTTCAGGACAAGGTAGTTGGCGGGTCCCAAGGCCAGCACGTAAAGAAGGATGATCCCGCCGATGGCGGCGGCCGGCGGCAGTTGGGCGGCGTCGATATTGCGGACGGCCCAGGCGATCTGGCTTTGGCGTTTGGGCACCTTGTAGCCGTATCCACCCTTCATCATGGACACGTTCTGGCGCGCCCCGGTCTGCGCTAGGAGCTTCTCCCACAGCACCGGTGAGCCGCTCCAACCGGCGAAAGGTTCAAGGTTAAGGTCGAAAGCCACGTAAAGGAGGTTGCCCGACCCCATGGCCCGGCGCGTCACCAACGGCAGGTCCTTGCTGCCGACCAGGATGTCGCTGCCTTGAGCCGGCGTCAGGCGGGCGAGGGAGATCGGTGAACCACCGCTGATTTTCTTTCCAGTGTAGGATTCCAGGGCCGCTACCCCGGTGGCATTAACCGTACCCGAGATCTGGCCGGGACGCAGGCTTTCCGGCAGACCGTTGAACGTCTTGGACCAAGACGGACCGCCGGCCACGAACAGGCTGCCACCGGCCGAGACCCAGTTTTCCAAAGCCCTCCATTGAGCCTGATCCAGGTTACTGGCGGCGAAATCGTTGATGATGATGGCCCGAAAACTGTCCAACAAGACTGAGTTCGTGGGGATGTCCCCGGCTCCCAGGCTAACCGGTGTGACTCTGGCCTGGCCGGGAGCCATACTGCTGGAGGTCGGGGGCTGGGAACCGCCACCCACGCCCACCGCGCCCAGAAAACGCCCGGTGGCCGGGTCATTGGCCAGCACCCCAACGAATATGTCGGTCATGGCCGAGGTGTTCAACGGAGCCCTGGCCTTGCCAAGGCTCTTGCCGCCGGCCGCCAACTCCACCGTGATCGAACTGATCATCTGGCTGACAGGCTCCGCCAAGAGCACTTCTTTCTGGGCGCCTTTGGCCAAAGTGACCTGATAGACGTATTCGACGGTCGAGTTCTCCATCAAGACCGGGAGTTTGACGTCGACCTTGGTGTCGGGTCCGTCGTTCGCCAGAGACACCTTCACCGGAATCCATGAGCCGATCAACCCATAACCGCCAAAGCCTGCTTCAACAGCCATGGTCAGGCCGCCGGCGACAAGTTTTGGCGAAAGGTTATCGTCGGTGCCCGACGAACCTGAATTACCTGGAGTTTTGCCTGGCGCCGGCGCGGGCGCCGGCAGAGTCAACAACGGGGGCGACACGATCTGGACGGGAGCCGCGGCAGCCAGCGCTCCGATGGTCGAAATGACTAAAAAGAGGACAATGACTAGCATGAAACCTGCTCTGACCGACCTCGGGTTCATGACCCTTTCCCCGCTTTCCTGGTCCGGCGGAGCCATAAGGGAACTCCTGACTCGCCTGTTCGTCTCAAGGTTAGATAGCTCCTCTTTGAAAAAAGTTCCGTCCATTTCCGCCGGGCTAAACCGGTCTTACCTCAGGTCGGCCCGTTTTCTAACAGGAGGTCGGCGTTTTGCGTTCAACCAGGCGCGTCCCAGCTAAGAACAGCTTTCTGACCATCCTGCTGCTGCTCTTCCTCCTCGGGTCGTCGGCAGGTGTGGCTTCCTATTTGTTATCTCAACCGAACAGACCCGCTTCCACCGGCGGCGATGGCGGAGGCACCACCGTCCCGCCCGACCCCATCGGCGGGAAGCCGGTATACGACTTGATCATCAAGGGTGGCACCGTGGTCGATGGGTCGGGCGGCCCGGTCCGTCGCGCCGACGTGGGCGTCATTGGCGACCGCATCACCGCCCTGGGCGACCTGTCCAAAGCCTCGGCCAAGAAGACGATCGACGCCACCGGGTTGGCGGTGGCGCCCGGCTTCATCAATATCCATTCGCACACACCCGACTATTTGCCTGACAACAAAGCCTACCGCGATGCCTGGGCGGCGATTCGCCAAGGTATCACTCTGGAAGTGGGCGGCGCGGATGGGCGCTCGCCAACCGACCTGACGGCTCATTTCCAGAGAATCATCGACGGTGGCGGCCTTAACTACAATCTGGCCACCATGGTCGGTCAAGGCTCCGTCCGCCAGGCCGTGATGGGCACGGTAACTCGAGCCGCTACCGGCGCGGAAATCGACCGCATGCGCTCGCTGGTCCGCCAGGCCATGAAGGACGGAGCTTTCGGCCTATCCACCGGTTTGGAGTACGTCCCCGGCCGGTACACGTCGCAGTCGGAAGTTACGGCCCTGGCCGCGGAAGTGGCCCCTTTTGGCGGCATCTACGCCACGCATATGCGTAACGAAGCCGCACAACTCCCACAGGCCGTAGATGAGGCCATTGCTATCGCCAAACAAGCCGGTGTAGCTCTGGACATCTCCCACATCAAGGCTGCCGGCCGTCCGAACTGGCCGCTTTTCCCCGGGGTGCTGGACCGCATCGATGCGGCGCGGGCGGGCGGCCAGAACATCATCGCGGACATGTACCCGTGGCGTTCCCTCGATAAGACCGTGGACCTGCGGCTGGCCGACGTGCGCAACTCATACCAACCGCAGGACCTGCTGGTCCGCAAGAGCAGCGGGTATTCCGAGTACTTGGGCTCGACTCTGGCGGATATCGCGACCAAGATGGG
This sequence comes from Bacillota bacterium, assembly GCA_021791495.1. Lineage (GTDB taxonomy): Bacteria > Bacillota > Sulfobacillia > JAJYWN01 > JAJYWN01 > JAJYWN01. The sequence continues at coordinate 2,714 of JAJYWN010000026.1, read as the reverse complement.
GGTGACCCCGGTGGTGGCCGCCGACCGGCTCTTGGCCAAAGACCCGGAGACGGCCGTGGCGGCATTGGTCATGTCTGATGATAACATCAAGCTGGGCTTAGGGCGCGCTTTCACCGCGATCAGTAATGACGATGAGGCCTACCCCATCTTTGACGATCCCCAGAAGATCCTGGCGGTCCACCCCAGGGCTCACGGCACTTTCCCTCTCATCTTGGGCAGCTACGTCCGGGACCAAAAGGTGTTAACCCTGGAGACCGCGGTCTATAAGATGACCGGGCTGCCGGCCAAGTTCCTCGGCCTGAAGGATCGCGGATTGATCAAGGAAGGTTATTTCGCCGATCTCGTGGTCTTCGACCCTAAGACAGTCAACAGCCGTGCGACGTATGTTACTCCGCAACTGCCCCCGGCAGGCATCCTTTACGTGGCGGTTAACGGAGTGCTGGAGGTTTCGGATGGCCAGCCTGTGACGGTGAAAGACGCGGCCGGTAACATGATAGGCCCACGCGCCGGCCGGATCCTGCGGAAGGGCCAGTAGAGCGAGGTCCTCCAACCACCTCCAACCAAAGGTCGGCCAAAAGTAAAAGGGCCTCGTGCGAGGCCCTTCCCGGTATCTTCTCAGCAGACCTGGACTACTTGCTCTTGCCGGCCTTCTTCAGGAGTTCTTCTCTGCTTTCCTTATGGTCGGGATCCGGAACAGGAGCGGCGGTCGGGCAAACCAGCGCGCACTGCTGCTCATCGAAGAACCCGACACACTCGGTGCACTTGTTCGGGTCAATGACGTAGACGGTGTCGCCGGGGCTGATAGCCTTGTTCGGGCATTCGGGCTCGCAGGCGCCGCAAGCGATGCACTCCTCAGTAATCTTGAAAGCCATGAAAATCCTCCTTCTTAAAGCCCTGTGTTTACTTGGGACAAGTTGCAACCCTAGGCACAATTATACCACCGAGGTACTAATGTGGCACGGGAAAATTGCGTCGCGCCTGTCCGGCGGCGGATAGCGGATGCCCATTCTGTAGGCCCGCGAGGTATACTCCCGCGATGGTGACCAGTCCACCGGCCACCGTCGCCGCTCCGACCTTTTCGTTCAAGAGCACACGTGCCAAAACCGTCGTCACCACCGGGTTCAAGTATAGAAACGCCGCGGCCTGAGCGGCCTGCACTCGTCGTAGGACCCAATACCATAGAAAGTATCCCAAGCCCGAACAAAACAACCCCAAGAAAAATACGGAGAACCAGGCGCGACCGGACAGCGTCAAAAGGTGTGGCCAGGTACCGGCTACACCCGTCAGGGGCACCAAAAACAGCAGCCCGAACAGCCCGACATAGGCGGTGACCAGAAGGGGCGGGTATCGCACGACCAAGGGCCGTCCAGCGACAGTGTAAGTCGCCCACAGGAGCGCGTTCAGAAGTGTCAGAAGGCCTCCCACCAGGTCGCCGCGATTGAGGGCAAGGCTAAAGTGGCCTTTCGTGATCACCAGGGCCGCGCCGACCAGCCCTACGGCGATTCCGGCCCACCGCGGCCCGTTGAGCCTCTCCCCCAGCTTCCAGTGGCCCAGGAGGGCGGTCCACACCGGGGCGGTAGCCACCAACAGCGAAACGTTGACGGCGGAGGTTAGCTGGAGAGCGTTGAACTGGATCCAAAAATAGGCAGAGATAGCTATGAAACCAAGGCCGGCGAGGAGGATCATGTCCCTGAGACCAGGTCGCCGCCCGCGAATGGCATAGACTATCACCACCGGGGCGAAGAAAAGGCCCGCGGCCGCAAGACGCAGGAGTGCCAAAGCCAGCGGAGCCATTTCCGCCAGACCGATCTTGGCGGCCACGAAGGAGGCTCCCCAGACTAGAGAACAGAAGAGAAGAGCGGCGACGGATGCTGGAGACAGAACTATTCCCCCCAGTCATGGCGGTCGTGATCGGCCCAGTTGCCAGCTGCGGTCGCGACCAGTGGCGGCACAGAAAAGCCATCTTTCGGGATTCGTTGTGTCGAATCTTTGACCTGCTAACGGCAACTTCAGAAGCAAAGCACCAGCACAGCGCGATGGGCGTCTAGGCAGGAAACGGGACGCAAAGGCCGAATCCCTTGAGAGCTTGGCACCCGAATCGGTCGCGGTGGCTGATGTCAGGTGCAACTAGCTGTCTATGCTGGGATGATCCAGGGGAAAGGGCGGAGGTGTAATCCCATGTCCGAACTGGAGAAGACCCAGGTCTTCAAGGAACGTCTGGCCGAGTCCCCCTCGGCTCGGGACGTATTGCTTCAGGTCTACGGGGCGTTGAAGGAGAAGGGGTACGACCCTGTGGGCCAGTTGGCCGGATACCTACTATCCGGTGACCCGGTGTGGATCACCGCCCATAAGAGCGCCCGCAGCCTGGTCCGTAAGGTCGAACGCCTGGATCTTTTGGAGGAGTTGCTGCGCCACTACCTCAGCGGGCTCGAGGCCAAGCGCTGACGTCAGCCCGCCTCTTACCCGGCGGGTCGCGCCAGGCCCCTTCCGAGCGCGGAGGGGGTTTTTTTGTTTGAACCGTCGACAAGGAACGACCTAATATCCGAAAAGGAGAAGCCTCCGCGTCGAAAGGCGCGGAGGCTTCTCAAGACTTCCCGGCGGCGACCTACTCTCCCAGGCAGTTGCCCGCCAAGTACCATCGGCGTTGAAGGGCTTAACGACCGTGTTCGGGATGGGAACGGGTGTGACCCCTTCACAATTGCCACCGGAAACTT
>JAJYWN010000078.1:23671-131498 GCA_021791495.1 Bacillota bacterium | reverse complement strand
CTAGGTTAGGCCTCCAACTCCTCTTCCGAAAAATGAGGCCAAGCCTCCGACACCGCCCCCGAAAGACGAGGTTAGGCCTCCGATGCCAGCCCCGAAGGAGACTATCCGTCCCACCCCCCCAGCGAAAAAGGACGAAGTTGCGCCGCCGAAACCGGCGCCCAAGGAGGAGCGGCCGCCGGCCCGCATCGACGGCAATCGTACCAGGAGCGGCCTGACGGCCCAGGACGTGGACAATCTGCTCAACGGTGGTTACACCATGGCGGATATCATGCTGGCCGACGCCCTCGCGGCCCGACATGGAGTCGGGGTCACCGATCTCCTGGGCCGTGTAGGTTCTGGACAGACTTTGGATGAGGTGGTTTCCGACCTAGTGAAGAACCACCCCGCCGCCAACGTCCAGCCCGCCGGCGCCCCCGACGGACCCAGCGCCAAAGATGTGGCGGCCCGCACTGGCCTCACCGAACAGCAAGTGGCGGACCTCCGCGGCCAAGGCTACAGCGATGGTGATCTCGCCGCCGCCAAGGCCTACGCCGACCGTTTCCGGTTGCCACTGACCGAAGTGCTTAAGAAGAAGGGCAGAGGAACTTGGACCGAACTGGCCCGACGCCTTTCCGCTAACTCCAGCCCTTCCCTGTTATCAGATGTGGCTAAAGCCTCTGGGCTTTCTAAGGACCAGGTAAAGGCCCTGATGGCTATTGGAAACGATCTAACCGACCTTCGGCAGGCCGCCGAGCTGGCCCGGGTGAGTGGCAAGTCGATTGCCGAAATACTCGCGCTACGGGCCGGCCGGCCCTGGGCAACGGTCGCCCAAGAACTGAAGCCCCCCGAGCACCCACCTCAGCATCCGAACCCACCCAATCAGAAGGGAGGGCCCTGACCATGCGCGCACGAAAGCTCCTAGTCGCGCTGCTGCTGGTCACCTTCCTCTTCAGCATCGCCGCCCAGCCGGCTCAGGCCTACTGGTCGTGGGTCGACGGCCACAATGAATGGGTGTCCGGTTACTACACTTGGGTAGATGGCTACTGGCATTGGGTCGACGGTTACTGGCATTGGGTCGACGGTTACTGGTATTGGGTGGACGGCTACTGGTACTGGGTAGATGGTTATTGGTATTAGGTGGACGGCTATTGGACCTCGTACTACGTGGACGGCTATTGGGCCTATCAGTCAGGCTATTGGGCCTACTACTGGTACTGGGACGAGGCGCTGTTGGGACGAATACTGGTACTGGGCAGACGGCTACTGGTACTGGGTGGATGGGTATTGGGTTTCGTACTACGTAGACGGATACTGGGCCTATCAGTCGGGCTACTGGGCGTGGGCGCCAGGCTACTGGGCATGGGCGCCCGGGTACTGGGAGTGGGTGCCGGGATACTGGGAATGGGTACCGGGGTACTGGCAGTGGATCCCTGGACAATACGTGTGGATCGCGGATACGACACCGCCAAGCACGAGCATCTCCGCCTCCCCCGCGTCTCCGAAAGGCGGAGACACTATCACGGTAAGTTGGACCGCCTCTGACGCGGAGTCTGGGCTCTCCTCGGTTGCGGTTACCGAGTCGGATAACGGAGTGACCTCCACCCTGTCGACCGCCAGTAGCGGTTCCGCTGCCGTCACGGCATCCTGGGGCCACAGCTATACCTTCACCGTCAACGCCACGGACGCCGATGGGAATAGAGCAACCTCCTTGGCCGCCGTCACGGCCCAGCCGGCCCCGACAGTGACGGGCCTGACCACTACGCCAAGCGCCAGTTCCGTGACCGTCGGCGCCACCCTTTCCTTCACTGTGCGGGCCGCCATGAGCGACGGGACTACTCAGGATGTGACCGGCCAGTCGCAGTTTTCGGTGACGCCAGCGGGAGCCCTAGCCTTCAACGGGGCCACCGCCACGGCGGTCCAGGCCGGGTCGGCCACTGTCACGGCAGCCTACTCTGGTCAACAGGCATCCACGACTGTCACAGTCTCCGCCCCGGCCCTACTTACCGTAGCCTCACCAGCCGATGGCGCAAGTCTCTCCGGACAGGTGAGGGTAACCGCCTCCGTAACATCGCTACCGGCGGGCATGAGCAGTGTCGTCTTCAGCGCCGGCGGCAACGTGGTCGCCAGCGGTAGTTCGCCTGACTGGTCCGGTGTGTGGGACACGACCGCGACGGTGGCCGGTAGCTACACTATGACGGCGGCCGGCAAGGACGCCGCGGGCAACACCGTGCTGACCGGATCGAACAGCATCAACGTCACTGTGACCCCACAAGGGTGGATCACCTCGCCTGCTGACGGTGCCACGATCACGGGTGCCACGACGTTAACGGGCCGTACGAACTACCCTCTGAGTGACGGTCAGTTCATCTTGACCATGAACGGCCAGTCGACGGCGCTCGGCAATGCCTCCATAGGATCCGATGGCCACACCGCGACGCTGCAATGGTCACCGCCGGTTGCCTCCGGCTCCGGCACTCTGCAGATGGTTTCCCATGACACGAGCGGTGGGGTGCATTACTCGGCTTCCGTGCCCGCTACTCTTGACACGGTCGTGAGACCAGTCGTCACCGCCGCCAATCCGATATTCAACCTTGGCGCCCACTTCCTCATTGACTACAAGGGGCTGACTGGAGTCTCCAAGATCGAGATCTACGCGGATGGCATCAAGGTCAAAGAGATCCCGGGACCCAACACCGAGGCGGTAGGCGCCGAGGTGGTCTGGAGACCGTACACTCATCTGTCATGGAAGGATCATGTGATGCAGAACAGCTGGCCGGATACATCGGGCGACTTCACCAGGAACGAGCCCAACAGCTTCGGCCCGCACTCCGTCTACTTGGTGTTCACGACCCCTGTGGGCACCGTTCAGAGTGACCCGGTGACGGTCACACAGCTGCCATATCTGGCCAAGCCGGTCGGGTCCAACGACATCCTGAAGACCCTTTTCGACCAGGACCCGAACTCCGGCCAGATCACCGACTACATCGGAGTGTACTGCAATAGCAACACCCACACACCCATCGACTGCCCTTGGGGAACTGAGCGACCACCGGACCCCCGGGCCTATGATAACCACACCGGCATCGACTGGGGCAGCGCCCCCCTAACTCCGATCCACCCGGCTCGGACCGGAAAGGTCGTCGCCATCACGGTCTACTCGTTGAACTACATGGAGCCTGATTATGCCAAGGATCCCCAACCGTGCGGCAATAGCCTGGAGATCGACCACGGCCAGGGTGACGACTCCCTCGGCGCCGTCACCTTCAACTTCAGTACCCGTTACTGCCACACGACCTACCAGAGCATCCCGGACTCAATAACTATAGGTAGCCAGGTAGTTGTGACAGACATCATCGCCACCGTAGGCAACACCGGACAGTCGGACGGACCCCATCTCCACATGACCACGTTACTGAACGGCAGCGCGGTCGACCCCTACTACCGCGGCCTGCTCGACCGGTTCTAGCCAAGGAGGTCAGGCCATGCGACGAAACGTGATTCTGACAATAGCCGCCATCGCAACCGTTGTGACCCTGGGAACCATGGCACAGGTCACTCCACGACGGACCCAGGCTCAAGAACGTGTGCAATCGGCCAGCAAGAAGGGCCGTGTCGTGTTCGACCGAGCGCAAGGTGAAGCCAGACTGGTCAAATACGACGGCGCCATCGTGAGTTTGGGTAAAGGCAGTTTCGGCCAAATTGACGGGGACGGCAATGTCCTGGTCGGGGACTGGGAGACCGGCCTGCACCGATACGATGGGAAGACCGGTCAGGTAGTGCAACTCAAAGGCCCTCACCAGGTCGGTGTCCCCTTCTACTTGGATACCTCCGGCCGGTACGTGGCGTACCAGCTGTTTGAGGACTTCGAGGGCGAGCAGTACCTGACGGCCGGGGTCGGCCTCCTCGACCTCCAGACCGGGCGGGAACGAGTTCACTACAAACGGAAGCACCAATACGCCCATGTCGTTGCCTGGGTAGGAGACCGCGTGTTGGTCCTGTGCTGGGACGACGGCCCTGTCGATTATCCGGTCTTCAAGCTTATTGATTTCAACGGACGAGAGGAACGGTTGAAGGCGTTGCAGCAAGCGCCCCTGGCTGTGGGAATGCCGGTCGCTTCGCCCGACCAGGACCACCTCTACTACCGAGGCAAGAAGGGGATCGTGCTCGTCAATCCCGCCAGCCAGACTTTCCATGTCTACGACGGCGCCGAGAGCGCCTATTGGACCAAGGACAGGCTGGTAGTCGTCACCGGCGGAAAAGAGCAGACCATTGATCCCTACACCGTGTTGCCATAGCGGGTGTAGAGGGCCCGCCGGGGTGATATCGAATCTCCCCGGCGGGTGCCTCCCATCCGAGCCGATCGGAGTGTGCAGAAGATGTCACTACGGATGTCGCGTATCTTGCTCGTTCTGCTTGCCGTGATGCTGCTATTCAGCGGATGTGGCCGTAGTGCGCCGCCAAAGTCCATCGGCGCTACCGAAGTGCTTCCGGAGCCACCATTTCAGATCAAGAAGATTGTCATCCTTGAGGGCGAACGCTGGGACGACGAGTGGGTGCGGGTATCCGAAGGGCGCATACACGTTGAGGTTACGGTCACCGGTGCCGAACAGGTTACCCTGGACGTAGCCCGTTACCCGAGCGGCCCTAGAACGACGGTGGAGCCTGACGGGCGAGCAGGGAGCGTGTATACCTTCACCGTCAAGGTTGGCACCCCCCCCCAGAGCCTGGCTCTCGATGCCATGGCGACCGGGAGTGAAGGGCAGACGATACGCAGGTCCCAACGACTTTTCTCCATGGCGCCAACATCACCAAACTTCACGACCATCGCTCTGGGGACGGCGAGCGGCTGGGCACCGGACAAAGACATGCAGGTGCAGGAGTTGTTCAAAGAGGGTGCGGTGCTCTGGTTCGAAGACGCGGCGAAATACGCCGCCTTCACTCGACAGTTGAAAGACCTGTTGGGGGTGACCATCCCCACCACCGACCTGCAGGGCCAGTCCATTCTGGCCGTGCTGGGAGGTCCGACGTTGGGGACACGGCACTTCGAGATACGCCGGCTTGGCAAGTTCGACGGACCGAAGAACTCAGCCCCCGAAAACAGTATTGACTTCTACCTCGCATACAGCTCCAAACCTTTGGTGGCCGGTCCGCCGACCGTGGCCTATCATATCATCCGGACCGACCTCTCGGCCTACAAGCGCCCGGGTGAGGTGGAAGTGTCCGTATACTTCACGCCGCTTCCCGGGGGCTCGTTCCAGAAGATCAGCGTTGGCCCCTGATATCGCCTTCCGTGCCTCCTGATCACCCCGTTCCATGTCCATCATCAGAGACGCGTTGGGCTCCGTGAGAGCCGATCGGAGAATGAAGCAAATGCTACAACGGATGTCGCGTGTCCTGCCCGTCTTGTTTACCATGATGCTGCTATTCAGCGGATGCCGCCGCAGTGTGCCGCCGCCAAAGTCCACCGGCGCCACCGATGTGCTACCGGAGTCGTTGTTGCAGATCAAGAAGATTGCCATCCCGGAGGGTGAACCCTGGGACGACAAGTGGGTGCGAGTACCCCAGGGGCAGGTCATTCATGTCGAGGTGACGGCGACAGGTGCCGAACAGGTATCACTTGACGTCGCCCGCTACCCGAGCGGCCCTAGCACGACCATGGAGCCAGTGGAGCGAAAAGGCAACGTTTCTACCTTCTCCATCAGCATAGGCGAAGTCCCCCCGCCCTATCGCCTCTACCTCAGCCTCCATGCCGTTGCGACGGGAGAGGAAGGGCAAACGGTAAGGAAGTCGCAACTGGCCTTTGCACTGGAGCCCGGACCGCCGAATTTCACCACTATCGCTCTGGGAACGGCGAGCGGCTGGGCATCGGACAAAGATACCCAGGTGAACGAGCTGTTCAAAGAGGGCGCGGTGCTCTGGTTCGATGACGCGGCGAAGTACGCCACCTTCACTCGACAGCTAAGAGAGCTGTTGGGAGTGACCATCCCCACCGCCGACCTGCAGGGCCAGTCGATTCTGGCCGTGCTGGGGGCACCGACGCCGGGTGAACGGCACTTCGAGGTCTTCCAGCTCGGAAAGTTTGACGGGCCGAAGAACTCAGCCCAGCGGAACAGCGTTACCCTTGACCTTTTATATAGCGCCAAACCCTTGGTGGCCGGGCCGCCCACGGTGGCTTACCACATCATCCGCGCCGACCTCTCGGCCTACAAACGCCCAGGTGAGGTGGAAGTAGTTGTCCACTTCGTGCCATTCCCTGGAGGATCGTTCCAGAAGATCAGCATCGGCCCTTGATGACGCCCGCCGCGCCACCGGAGGACCGGTTCTGTCGTTAAACGCGAAGCGTTCCTCGGATCGAGGTGATTGCGTACGTCTATAGCCAGAGTACAAAGAGTCCTGACTAACAGGAACTTCAGATACGTGCTTGTGGCCTGCGGGATCATCCTCCTGTGTCTGGCCTTGAACCGGGTTCAGGCCTCCCGGCTTCGGCAAACGTCAGCGGAGTTCACCGCCGAGTTCGCCCAACGCTCACCGAAGTGGGGTAACCGCGGTCATATCATCGTCCTTTTCGCGCAGCCCGGTTGCCCGGCGTGTGAGGAATGTGCACCGAAGGCCTTGAAGCTGGCCCGGACCTCGAATGCCTTCTCCGTGCACGTGGCTCTGCTACCGAGGGCGGGGTCCAGGGACTCCGAAAGGATCTGTTACCTGTCGGAGGCCCTTCAAATGCTCCTGGGACCCTCCGAAGAGCTGTTGACCTTGATCAACGCGGACAAACCGCTGTCGGCTGTCGAGGACGAGCTGCGGCGGAAGGGGTTAGATGATGGTTTCCTATCCAGGATGGATTCGGAGATCACACGCCGGGTTGTTGCCAACGTGCAGTACGCCAAGAGGTTTTCCGTCGAGCGGACACCAAGCTTCTTCGTGGACGGAAGGGGGCCTACCGTCGGATGCCCGGACGAAAGCAGCATCGGCCCCTAATTGTCCTGGCAACTCTCCTATCCGCGGTGTTCTTGACTTCAGGCATGTCGAAGATAGCCGACCCAGGAGCCTTCGCGGGGGCTGTCGCGGGATATGGGATCTGGAATGACAGGGGCCGTTCCCTCGTGGTTGCGGGCCTGCCGCTAATCGAGATCACCTTCGCATTGGCGCTATGGTCCAGGCCTTTCAGGTTCTGGGCCGCCGCCGGTCTAGTCGCACTTACGGCCTCGTTCACGGCTCTGGTAACATGGGCTTGGATGGCCGGCCTGAGAATACCGTGTGGGTGCTTTGGCCCGGGGGAACTGGTGGGGCCAAGCACCAGCATCAGAGACGCGGCCCTTCTGGCGATAGAGGTGATCTACCTACGTCTGTGCTCAAAGTACTGAGAGCGTCGGGCGACAGGGGAACGCAGGCATGGGTCTTGGCTGGGTCCGAGATGGCGTGAAGGAGGCGGAGTTGTGCGACGTGCTGTGATTCTCGTGATCGCCCTCGCGGTGCTGTTGGCCGCCTTGGGAGTGGGGACCTATTTCGCCCTACCCGCGTTGAAGAAGACGCAGGCGCCGGGACCTGCGCAATCGGGAGCCATCTATGGCCGCATCGTGATCGACCGGGCCAGAGGCCAGGCCAAGTTGGTCAAGAGCGACGGTACGACGGTAGAACTCGGCCCTGGGACTTTCGGTCAAGTCGACGCCCGCGGCAACGCCCTGGTAGGCGATTGGGAAACCGGCCTCCGTCGCTACGACGCCAAGACCGGCCAGTTGACGCAACTCAAGGGCCCCCATGAGATCGGAGCCCCCTTCTACCTGGACGCCTCGGGCCGATACCTCGCCTACCAAAGCATTCAGGACTACAACGGCGACCAGTACCTAACGTCGGGAGTCGGCGTTCTTGACCTCCGGACCGGGCGGGATCAGGTGGTCTGCGTGCGGAGCCACCAGTACGCCCACGGTGTGGCCTGGGTCTCCGAACGGGTGCTGATCCTTTCCTGGGACGATGGTCAGGTCAGTTACCCGGTCTTCAAGCTGGTCGACTTTGACGGACGGGAGGAACGGCTGACGGCACTCCAGAAGGCGCCTTATGCCACCGGCATACCGGTCCCCTCGGCGGACCAACACCACCTTTACTACCGGAGCAAGAACGGAGTCGTGCTCATCAACCCGGCCGCCCAGACCTTCCAGATCTACGAGGGGGCCGACAACGTCTACTGGACGAAAGGCAAGCTGGTGGTTATCACCGGGGACGACCTGCAGATGATCAACCCCTACTCCGTGCTACCCATGCCGCCAACATCCCGGCCGAGCTTGGGGCGGTTGGTGGCCACGCTGCTGCGTAGTATCCGCGACCGCATCGCCCCGTAGGTGACGAGACCTGGCACAACTTGCGGAAGCCACGGAGATGAGTGCGGAAGCCCCGAGAAAAGGAGGTCCGCCGGCGGACCTTAGGCCACCGGCGGACCTTCAACTTCGTTAGGCCTTGTCGCGCGCGGCCACTCCCAGACGCCGTCTACCGCCGCGCCGCCGCTTCTTCCTGGACCCGCCGCAGCACGTCCTCGACGGCCGCCGCGCCCTCGTCGCCCTTCTCGCGTGACCTCACCGCGACCTGGCCGCTCTCCATCTCGCGGTTGCCGACCACCAGCATGTAGGGGATCTTCTGAAGCTGGGCCTCGCGGATCTTGAAGCCGATCTTCTCGTTCCGCTTATCCACCTCGGCCCGGAGCCCCGCGGCGCAGAACTTCTCCGCCACCTCCTGGCAGTAAGGCAGCTGGCCGTCGGTGATGGGCATGATGCGAACCTGCACCGGAGCCAGCCAGACCGGGAAGGCCCCCGCGTAATGCTCGATAAGCCCGCCGAAGAACCGCTCCATGGACCCCAGCACGGTCCGGTGGATCATCACCGGCCGGTGCTCCTTGCCGTCCTCGCCGATGTAGGTCATGCCGAACCGTTCGGGGAGGTTGAAGTCGGCCTGGATGGTCGGCCCCTGCCAGCCGCGGCCAAGCGCATCCTTGACCTTGATGTCGATGGCCGGCCCGTAGAACTTCGCTTCGCCTTCGTCCACCACATAGGACATCTGGTGGGCGTCCATAGCCGCCACCAAGGCCGCCTCGGCCGCCTGCCACACGTCCTCGGTGCCGGCGTACTTCTGCTTGTTCAAGGGGTCCCGCACCGACAGGTGGACCTCGTAGTCCTTATAACCGAAGGACTGCATCATGAACTTGCAAAGGTCCAACACGCCCATGATCTCGTCGCTAAGCTGGTCGGGACGGCAGAAGATGTGGGCATCATCCTGTGTAAAGCCTCGCACGCGCAAGAGACCGTGCAACACGCCCGACCGCTCGTAGCGATACACCGTACCCAGCTCACCCCACCGTAACGGCAAGTCGCGGTAGCTCCGGAGTTGGTCCTTATACATCATGATGTGGAAGGGGCAGTTCATGGGTTTCAACATGAACTCCTGTTCGTCCACGGCCATGGGCGAGTACATGTTCTCCTTATACCAGTCCCAGTGGCCGGAGATCTTCCACAGTTCCACCCGGGCGATGTGCGGCGAGTAAACGATGTCGTAACCGCGCCGCCGGTGCTCCTGGCGCCAGAAGTTCTCGATGATCTCGCGGACCAGGGCGCCCTTCGGATGCCAGAAGATGAGCCCGGTTCCGGCTTCCTCGTGAATCGAGAACAGGTCCAAGTCCTTGCCAAGGCGCCGGTGGTCGCGGCGCTTGGCTTCCTCGAGCTTGAAGAGATGGTCTTCCAGAAGCTCCTTGGACTCGAAGGCCGTGCCGTAGATACGCTGCAGCATCGGATTCTTCTCGTCGCCCCGCCAGTAGGCCCCGGCGCCCGAGAGCAGCTTGTAGGCCTTCACCTTCCCCGTCGAAGTGAGGTGCGGCCCCGCGCAGAGGTCGACGTAGTCGCCCTGGCGGTAGAGGCTGATGGTGGCGCCCTCGGGGAGGTCGCGGACGAGTTCGACCTTGTAGGGCTCGTTCAGCCCCTCGAAGAGCCTCAAGGCCTCGGCGCGCGGCACCTCCTCACGGACGAGGGGGTAGTTGGCAGCCACGACCTTGGCCATGGCGGCTTCGATCTTCTCCAAATCCTCCGGCGTGAACGGTCGGTCCACATCGAAGTCGTAGTAGAAGCCGTCGGCGATGGCCGGGCCGATAGCCAGCTTGGCCTTGGGGAACAGCTCCTTCACCGCCTGGGCCATGACGTGAGCCGCCGTGTGGCGCAGGATCTCCCGCCCTTCGTCGGAACTGGCCAGCACCGGTTCAAGGGTGCCGCCCGCCTGCACGGAGCGGTTCAGATCGATGAGGGCGCCGTTCAGTTTGGCCGCCACCGCCGGCGCGTCGCCGTTGCCACCCAGGGCTTCGACGGCCTTCAGGACCTGGCCCGCCGGTGTACCCGGCGCGACGGCTTGGGCCGCGTGGCCCGGCACCTGTACCTGCAGATTCTCCATAGGTCTCCCCTCCTTGGGTCCGGACGCCGCGGGTCGATTCACCGCCGCGGCGCCAGGCCCGAACTGGAACTTGGATCTCGCCGGAAAAACAGAGAAGCCCCGTCCGCAAAGGGACGGGGCCTATGCCCGTGGTTCCACCCTAATCCCGACCGCGATGGCGAAGCCGCCGCTCACAATCGGTCTTATGTGCCTTAACGGGGTCGTCCGGCTCCTGCTACTGGGCCACGTTCCTAATCGCCGTTCGCGGAGCAGCTCGGGATGGGTTTTCCGATCCGGCTACCCAGGGGATTCGCACCTGCCACCCCTTCTCTTGGGGTCACCTTATGACCGTACTCGTCTCCGTCATCGCTATTAAGCGAGATTGTATGCCTATCTTGGTCATTCTGTCAAGGGCTGCGGGCGCGAAGGCTCTGCGGGCGCGAAGGCCACGGGCACGACACCGGCGCCAAGTTGCCCAGCTTGGCTTCGATTGACCCAGCGAGTTTGTAGCAGAGTCCTACAAAGTTCTGGCTCGAAAGGTCGGATTCCCGGACATTCTGTTGCGCTGGACTGTCCGGAAATCCAGACACTTCTCCTCCCGCCAGGACCCGAACAAGCCGTCTACCGGAGCGATAGATTACATAACTAGGCAATTCGTCCGGGTTTCCGGTCGGTTGCCGCGGGGTAGGTGTCGGGTTTTCCGACTGTTCAGAGGTAGCCTCCAAATCCCGTCAGGGGCTGGTCCCCATCCCCGCGATCTTTAACTCCCCGTCCTCGCGGACGATGCGGAGTAGTTGCTCTTCCGCAGTATCCAGCCATCCTCGCCTTGCTCGCCGTTGCCCGCCATCCACCCGAGCCGGTCGACGGGCAACACAGAATACCGGACATGCACCAAACGACCAGAACTTGACTTGGGAAGACTCCGTGACCTTCGCCGCAGTCAGGATATAGCCGTCCACTTCACCCTGAGAAGACACGACGCGGTATCCGCGGTCCCTGAGGTAGACTTCGGCTCGGGCGGTCGGGCGGCGTGGTAGAAGTGACGGAAGGAAAGGACGGAAGGACGAACCCCGCTATGACTACAAGCCTCACCGGGTTTCTCTCCTCCAGGAAACCGATTGGTACCTTAACCGTCAGGGACTGATTTTGGGCGTCGGCGGCACGGAGAACCTCCTTTCCCACGCCGCCCGCCACTCCTGGAAGTCCTCCCCCGGATGGACATCCTCCCAGTTCTCGCCGTTCAAACCATACACCCCGCCGGTCAACCGGTTGTCTGTGACCGGGAAAGACCATCCGGCCACCGGGGCGCCGTTCACCGACAGCACCCAGACATCGGTTCGTCCCAGAGCCCTGGTTGCCAGTTTCCCGATGCCCGTTTGAAAGTGGTCCAAGGGGTGGCGGTTAACGACGAACTTCTCCACGGTGGCTTCTTTGCCCCAAAAGGGGGTGGGGTCGACGGTCTGGACGGCCCAGTACTGGATGTAGGGCAGCTTGACCAAGGTTTCGGTCCCGATGGTGAAGGCCATGACCTGTCCCTCGGCGCTCAGGACCCGGTAGCCCTTACTGCGGACGTACTGCTCCGCCGGCGTGGGCTTCCGGCGAGAGGACGCCGAGCACCCCGAGGACAAGGTGAGACCAACCGCGATGATCACGGAGACGGAAACCGCGAAGAGACGACTGATCTTCAATTGAGAGGCCACTCCCCTCCCCGTTTCCTTTGGTGGCCCATACGAAAAGGCCACCATCCTTTCAGACGGTGGCCTCCAGGACTTGGTTCGGGTCCGCGCCCCTACTCGCTCTTGCGTGCCCGGGTACTCCCGGCCCCGAATGCCGTCTCACCGCCCCGGCACAGCGCGCACGAGTCGCAAACGGTCAGCCGGTTGTCAAAGACCTGCCGCAGCGTCTCGATAGTGTGCCCCGAGCGCACCGCCGGCGGGCAATGGATGATCAGCTTGCGCGGGGCGATGGTGATGAGCGCGGAGATAAGTAGATCCTCATGGTTGACCTCCGAGTCCACCAGCTCCAGGACGAAGTCCTCTAGGTACTCGTTGTTGATGACGTTCTTCTGGGAATCCATGAGCTTGAAGGTGCCCGTAGCGGTCAAAAAGACGTGGATCTCATCGACCTTGGGCTCCTGGGCGTCCACGAAAGAACGTAGCAGATTGACGAACTCCTTGTACTCCCTGTCCAATAGAAATTCGTCAACGGCGCGGTCCAGAGCGTCTTCGACCTCCTCCACCCAGTCCTTCAGGCGAAAGGTGATGAAGCCGTCGATGATGAGTTCCTTGTTCTTATCGATGTACTCCCGGACCCGCTTGCGTATCTGGCTGTGCTGGTTTACCAGATACTTCGCCCGGCTCTCGTCTGACGGTCCGAAGAGAGCCTTCTCGGTGTAGCCCCGAATGATATCCAGTTCATCGTCATCAAAATAGTGGTAGTTGGTCTTGAGGAAACGGTCGATCAAGGTTTTGCTGCCGCGGTTGACGATGGTATCCGATATGGCGTCGGCGGCGGTGTCGCGTGCGAAGGCCAATGCTTCCGGGCGGGTGGAGGAGAGGAAAACCGACACACAACCCTGATTGCCGACGGATTTCTCTTGTATATCAACACTAAGTCCCTCCTTGCGGAGGGACCCGAGGTCGGACTCAAGCCGTTCGCGGAGTTCCCTCTGACCTTCGGTGACACAGACAGAGACCACTTCTATCAATAGAAGCACTCCTCTCCGATGCTTTAGTATATTCGGAGCAGTTTCTTTGTATACAGTTGGGGGGTGGTAGGACATTCCAGAAGGACGGGCTTTTCTCCCGACTGAATCCCAGGTAAAGTCATGTTCCGTTCAGACGCCCCTTATGTACCTGGCACCCCTCTGACGCATGGGTGAGGCTTGGTTAGTATGCTCTGGGCGGACGACCAGCGGTCTCCCAAAACCGGAATTATTGCCGATTTGTCTGATGGGAGCGAAAGGGAAACTATGGCATTTGCCGTACTACAATAAGCGTTTTTTCGTCACCGGGTTACACATCGCGATACACTCGTGCCCGGGAAAGGTGATGCAGCATTGAACCGGCGAAGATTAGCCGAGTTGATAAAGTCGCTCCGGGAGCAGATGCAGCGTCTGGCCGAAGCCGGGGTTCCGCTGAACAGCCCGGAGATCATCCGCCTAAGCCGGCGTATCGACGAGCTGATCACGCTCTACCACGACCCCGAACTGTCCGCTCTGAATCACGACGATAACGTCCGCTAGCCTTCGCCGGCCCCCCTTTTCTGCTGCATGTGACCATTAGTTCACGCCCTGATATCAAGAGGAAGTCGGAGCGGTGGCGCGAAGAATGTCGAATCATTGACTATTCTGGTGCGGCAGCACTGGCAGCACTGTCATAGGGGGTCACCGCAACGAATCCACTTGTCCAACGCTGGATCGATGAATGCGCCAGCCTAACCAAACCTGACCACATCATCTGGATCGACGGCTCCGAAGAACAGAAAGCCTCCCTCACCGACCAGGCTCTCAGCACGGGCGAACTGATCGAGCTGGACCAGGTCCGGTATCCGGGCTGCTATCTGCACCGCTCCGCCACCAACGACGTGGCCCGGACCGAGGAACTAACCTTCATCTGCACCGAGCGCCGCGAGACTGCCGGTCCGAACAACAACTGGATGTCCACATCGGAAGCCAAAGATCGGCTGGGCCGCATCTTCGACGGCTGCATGCGGGGCCGCACCATGTACGTAGTGCCCTATATCATGGGTCCCGCCGCATCGCCCTTCAGCAAGGTAGGATTCGAACTCACCGATAGCATCTATGTAGCCTTGAGTATGCTCATCATGACCCGCGCCGGTGACGTAGCCCTGAAACAGCTGGGCGAGTCCGCCGACTTCGTGAAGGGTCTACACTCGAAAGCGGACCTCAACCCGGAGCGCCGCTTCATCTGCCACTTCCCAGAGGAAATGGCCATCTGGAGCGTGGGATCGGGTTACGGTGGCAACGCCCTCCTTGGGAAGAAGTGCTTCGCCCTGCGTATCGGCAGCTACATGGGCTTCAAAGAAGGCTGGATGGCCGAGCACATGCTCATCGTGGGGGTCCAGGCCCCCAGTGGCGAGACGCACTACATCGCCGGTGCCTTCCCCAGCGCCTGTGGGAAGACGAACCTGGCCATGCTAAACCCGCCCGCGGGGATGGAAGGCTACAAGGTTTGGACCGTGGGCGACGACATCGCCTGGATGCACGTGGGCGAGGACGGGCGACTGTGGGCGGTCAACCCGGAGGCAGGGTACTTCGGCGTGGTACCCGGCACCAGCTTCAAGACCAACCCTAACGCCATGCGGACCATCCAAAGCAACACCATCTACACCAACGTGCTGGAGACGCCCGACAAAGGGGTCTGGTGGGAAGGCGTGGACGTCCCGCCGCCGGACCAGGGTATCGATTGGCAGGGCCGGCCCTGGACTCCAGGGAACGGCGAGAAGGGCGCCCATCCCAATTCGCGGTTCACCGCCCCGGCGAACCAGAACCCTTCCATCTCCCCGGAGTGGGAGAACCCGCAGGGCGTGCCCATCTCCGCCTTTATTTTCGGCGGACGGCGGGCCAAAGTGGCCCCTTTGGTCTACCAGTCTCTTGACTGGAATCATGGCGTGTACGTGGGTGCTTCGCTGGCATCCGAGACTACAGCGGCGGCGGTGGGCCAGGTGGGCGTGGTCCGACGCGACCCCATGGCCATGCTTCCCTTCTGCGGCTATGATATGGGCAACTACTTCGGACACTGGCTGGAGATGGGCAAGCGCATCCCCCATCCCCCGAAGATCTTTAACGTCAACTGGTTCCGCACCGATGAGAACGGTAAGTTCCTGTGGCCGGGGTTCGGCCATAACCTGCGGGTGCTGAAGTGGATCATCGGCCGGTGCGACGGCACGGCCGCCGCGGTGGAATCCCCCATCGGGCTGTTGCCCGCGGAGGGCTCCATCGACATGACGGGCCTAGAGCTTAAGAAAGGCACCATGCAGGAGCTACTGAAGGTGGATCCGGCCGACTGGAAGCAGGAAGTGGAGAGCCAGGGAGCCTTCTTCGCCAAATTCGGCGACCGGTTGCCGGCGGGCATCACCGAGCAAAGGAAGGCGCTATTGAGGAGATTGGAGCGGCAAGCGGCCGAGGGGTTAGGGCCCGGAGCGGCGGACCGGGCCGGCATCGCCGCTGGAAGTTCGCTGACCTAGGGCAGGACCAGGGCCACCAGAACTGACTAACCAGTCGCGGTTACCAGGGCATATTCCATGCCCAGGAGCCGCGACCATTTTTTTCAAGATGTCCGCATGATAAAGCCCGAAACCATTATGATCGGCAGCGCCGATCTCCCGAAAAGAGGAACTACATAGCGACTCGTCGGTCGCGGCGATCCGGGGGGCTTTCCGCCGTTGTCCACAAGGGGCTGGAGCAGCCTGCGCGGAACATACTGGCCGGGGATGCGAGACGGTCAGTCTAGTTCCAACACCGGGAGGAAGAGAGATGCTCCTAACTCACCATTTCGAAGACCCAAGCCTCAATCTCACCTTGGAGCTTTTCTTGCGGGAAGTAGCAGGGTATTTCGGCCACCGTGTCCTTTCGGTCGTGCTCTACGGGTCGGTGGTGTTCGATGATCTCGCTCCCGGATACGGCGACCTTGACTTCCTCGTGGTCGTGAAGGGAGACCTGACAGAAGACGATTGTGACGCCCTGGCCCAGCTAAGGAAGCCATTCCGGAAGGGAGGATATGGGATCCTCGCCCATATGCTCGAGGGTGCCTTCCTGCCGGAGAGCATGTTGGACCCGGCGGTGACGGGACGGGCTTACTGGTGGGGGACCAGTCGGGAACGGGAGTGGGACCGGAACGAGCTTGGGTGGCTGGTCCTGAAGGTCATTCGGGAGAAGGGCCGGGTCATCTACGGTCATGATGTGAGCGGGCGGATCCCACAGCCGGCGGCCAAGGACCTGTTTGAGGACGCCCTCCGTTTCTGCGCCTCGGCCCGTAAGGCCGGCCGGGGCGGCGAACTGCATTCGGTGGACTGGCTACTAACGGCAGCGCGTCTGCTGCTATGGGCCAAAGAGGGGCGGCTCAGTTCCAAGACCGAGGCAGCCGCCTGGGGTAGGGACCAAGCGCAAGGCAAGTGGCGTGAACTCCTTCCCGAAGCCAGCCGCCTGAGACTACACCCGGGCGAAGCCTCGGCGGCAGAGGCCAGGCGCTGGCTGGCGGACCTGGATTGCCCCATTCAGGAGGCGTGCTCCGAACTGGAGGCGGCGCTATTCGCGGCGAGGACTTACTCCTAGTGCCCCACACTCTGGTACCGTCTCAGACCCAGGTGGAACAGGCCCAACCCGAGGGCCAAGTCGATAGCGGCGACCAAGCCGACAACGCGAATCCCTGCCATCCAGGGCTCGTGCCCGAAGAGCACCTGGGACGGCACGAAGACCGCCACGGCCACCGGGAAAACCCAGGTGAGAAGAAACTGGATGGCCGACGGAAATAGCCTGGTGGGATAGGCCTCGAACTCCCAGAACAGCCGGAAGATCTGAGGGAAAGCGTTGCCGGCCGTCGCCCAGAACGACGGGGCGACGGTCAGAAGAGAGAACCCGAAAGTAGCAGCGAGCCCAAGGGCCATCAGAACGACGAAGAAAGCCACATTCACCAGAGTGACGTCGCCGAAGGACCGGGCCGACCAGGCCAGAGCAGCCGCCAGCACCCCCACGTTCACCAGGTCCGCCACGTCTTTCTCCAGGCAGAGCAACGTGAACAGCGGCGAAACCGGATATGTCAGGATGCGGTCCAGTTTCCCCGAACGGATGTAGGGCGGCAGAGAGTGCAGACCGCCGAAGAAGATGCCGCCCAGCACAAACCGCATATTGCTGAGCGCCGCCAGAAAGACCGCCTGTTGGGGAGTCCAGCCGCCGATGGAGCCAGCCAGGTCGAAGACCAGATACACTGCGGCCAGATTGGTCAGGTGGAACATGAGCACGCCCAAGGCTCCGATGAGGAAATCCGGCGGATAAGATAGAAGGCTCCGCACAGAGAGCGTTCCTAGCCACCAGCCCAGCCTTATCGTCCTTATGAGCGACCGCGCCATGGCCTAACCTCCGTTGATTCTCAGCCGCCTACCGACTAGCCGGTACAGCGGAGTAGCCAGAACCAGGAGTCCCAACGTCCAGGCGCTCAGCCCCGCGATGGCCTGCCCCATCCCCATGGAGCCCAAGACAGCTCTGACCGGAGCGTCCACCAGCCATGGAAAGGGGCCGGCGTAGAAAGCAGCCCGGAGGTGCTCCGGCAATAGCGGCAGCGGCACCAGCGTTCCGGACAGCAATTGCCTGGCCCAGGTGAAGGCCAGCCCTAACCCCCAGGCATTCTGGGTCCAAAGAGTGGCGATTCCAATGTTCAAACTGAGGGCGAACTCCAGCAACGCGATGAAGGGAAGGAGGAGAATCAGGCGTCCGTAGGCCTGCCAGGGTAACCCCAGGCGCAACCCCAGCGAGATAGCGGCGAAAGCCGCCGCGGGCCAGAGAGCGGCGGCCAAGCGGCTTCCGGTATACTCCGCGAAAAGGCTGGAGAACCACGACCGCGGCCGCACCAAGTCGAAAATGACGTCCCCTGACTTGACTCGATCGGCGACCATAAAGGCATTATTGAACCCCACAAAGGCGCCGGCGAACGCGGCCAGCCCCACGTACTGAACGACCGTCCCGAACGGCATGGCGGTCGACGCTCCGGCCCACGAGGTTTGGTAGATCCCTTTCAGAAGCCAGACCATGATCAACGCCTTGAGGACGGGGTACATCAGCTCACCCAAAAGCGTGACCCAGTGGTCGAGGCACCGCAGAGTCGCGGCGCGGAAGAAAGCCCCCGCCAACCGGGCCTCGGCTGAAAGAGCGGTCCGCATCAGGGGGTTTCCCCCGCTCCGGTCTGCCCGCCGGCTCCGCTGGCTCCGCGGGCCGCAACCCTTCCGGCCTCACCCCCGCCGACATAGAGGCGGCGGATGGCTTCTTCCAGAGTGGGCTCTTTGACGTGGAGGTCCTTGACAGCAGTCCGCTGCAACACGCGCCTGAGGATGTCCGATGCCCCGATGGCCTTGGGGTCAAAACCGATATCCAGCTTGTCTCCATCCACCGCCGCTGTGACCGTGGGCAGGGATAAGAGGTTCCCCACCAGGTCATCACCGGAGCCCGGCGGGATGGTCAATTCTATTTCCTGCGTGTCACAGGCCAAGGCCACCAGGTCCGCGAGGGTCCCGTCGTACCGCAGAGAGCCGCCCACGATGAGCACCGCGCGGTCACAGATGGCCTGCACGTCCCCAAAGTCGTGGCTGGCCAGGAACACCGTCACCCCGAACTCGCGCCGGAGAAAGTTCAGACCGGCCCTGACCCGGTCCTTCGCCAACACGTCCAAGCCAATGGTCGGCTCGTCCAGTAGTAGGAGCTTGGGGCGGTGGAGGACGGCCGCCGCCAGCTCACATCGGGATTTCTGGCCCAGACTCAGTTCCCTCACCGGCCGCCCGAGGAGATCACCCACGTCCATCAACTCTACCGCGAAGGCCAGGTTGCGGCGATACTCGGGCCCGGAGAGGCCATAGACCACACTCAAGAAGCGGAAGGTCTCACGTACCGGAAGGTCCCACAGAAGCTGGCTCCTCTGGCCGAACACCACCGCGATCTCCCTGGCCAGACGGGTCCGCTGACGCCAGGGGTCATACCCCAGGACCTGGATCTCACCGGAGGAAGGGGACAGGACGCCACAGATGAGCTTCACCGTGGTGGACTTGCCGGCCCCGTTGGGCCCCAGATAAGCGATGGCTTCGCCGGCCGACGCGGCCAGAGTGAAGTCCCGGACGGCGACGACTTCCCTGGGCCCCGAACTAGCCTTGACTCTGAAGTGTTTGGAAAGGCCTCGGGCCATAATCACGTCCAATTCTAAGTACCGTCCCCCTTAACTGCTTGTCGCCTCCGCCCCGACCTCATGTCTCTTTCCTTTAGCCGGTTGGCTTTTCCTGCCATGCGCAGGAACCTCCAGCGTCCGCCGGGAAAGGTGCTAGCGAGAACAAGGGGGTGACCATGGAATGGGCAAGATCGAAGAGAGACTGGCGGAGCTGGGTATCACGCTGCCGCCGCCCTTTGTGCCCAGCGATTTCGCGGCCAACTTCATACCGGTGAACCGGCACGGAGACCTACTCTACGTCTCTGGCACGGCGGACCTGTCTATCAGGGGTCAGGTCGGCGGGGAACTCACCATCGAACAAGGGTATCAGGCGGCCCGCGGCGCCGCGCTCCAATGCCTCACAGCCATGCGGGCGGAATTGGGAACGCTGGACAAGGTTCAGAAGATCTTCAAGGTCTTGGGGTTCATCAATAGCGCCCCGGGCTTCGACCAACAGCCGACCGTCCTCAATGGCTGTTCCGATCTCCTGGTCCAGGTGTTCGGAGAGAAGGGGCGGCACGCCCGGAGCGCAATCGGTACTTCCACCCTACCTTTCAGGATAGCGGTGGAAATCGAGATGTTGGCAGTCGCGGACAGCGTGGAGTAGGTCACGGAATCCCGACTAGCCTCAGGCGAAGACAATGGCGAAAAAGACGAACATCAGGGCCAACCCCAGGGGCACCCCCAATGCCGCCCACTCTTTGCTGCTTATTTTCAGCTTACCGGCCGTGATGATGTTCGGGATGTTACCTGGAATCAACATTCCGCCCGAGATAAGCAGGCCCAGCAGTACCGCCTTCACCTGCAGCGGACTCATCTTCGCGCTGATCTCAGCGGCCGTGAGCGTGGCGTTATCCAGGATAGCCGACACCATGTTGAGCCAGTAGAGCAGCCGGCTGGACAGTCCCACCACGAACCGGTCAATGGCCGGTTTGAATCCTTCCCCGAGCAGCACCAAGGCCATCACAAACAGGTACACCTTGCCGGCCCGGAGGAAGACCTCGGTGTGAGGCTCGCCACCCTCACTCCAGCCTTCTTCTTCCGACTCCTCTGAACCCGGCCCCTCGCTATCCCCGGTTCCCGTCCCGCGTCCTCCGGCCCGCAAGAGTCTCCCGTTTCGCCCGGCCGCCTCACCGGCCGGAACAGCGTAGATGGCGCCGAACACCGCCAGTGCGACGACCCCGGGGATGATGTACGGCCCTAACAGACGGACCAGGTACCAGAAGTCCCCACCCATCTTCGATATGGCGATGGTGGCCAGGGGCTCTCCCACGGGCGTCAGGGTGGCCCCGAGCCCAATGGCGAAACAGGCCACGATGGACAACCGGATGGTCGCCCGGCGGTCGAGACGGAGGACGCCGATGAGTTCAACCAGAACCAGCGAAGCGATGATAGCGGTGATGATACTGGAAGCAAGGCCGAGGACCAGGATGATGAAGAACACCATCATGCGGATGGGGACCTTCTTCAGGAGTCCGCTCGCGCCGGCCTCCATCCGCTTCCGGAAGAGTCGAAAGAGGAACCCGGCGACAAGGACGGCGCCGGCGATGGCCACCGGCTCCTTGAGGGCCTTGATCCAAAGGTCCCGGCTCAGCGCACCCGAAATCGAGGCTGCGGCCAAACCCATCACGAAAAGGAAGACCTCAAGGTTATGTTCGACGGCCCGGACCAAGAAGGGCAGGGCAAGGACCAGGGCCAGTACCAGACCCAACCCGGCGAATATCACGTGTGGTTCATCTCCCGCTGCTGAGGTTCTGGCGTTCTCGGCCCCGCTGGAAGAAGGCGAGGCCGCCGGCCAGGGCCGCGAAGAAGACGGCCCAGGCGACCCTGTCGCTACGAACGAGGTGTCTCGTGGCGGACCCGGTTGCCACCAGGGTCAGGTCCGTCACATGAATGTCCATATCCCCGCCGTGTTCCGGACAGGCCCGATGGAAAACCCCGATGACGGATACTCTGTCGCCTGTATTCCTGTAGCTGCCGAACCACTTGGCCTTCCGCGCCAGAGAGGAAGGGACCCAGAGCCCTATGGCGTTGGCGCCATCGGAGACGTTAAGCCAGGCGTGGTCCCCGCGGAGCATGGCTTCTCCGATGACTTCCCCGGCAAACTCGACGGTCTGACCGTCCAACTCTCTGGCCTTCTCAACTAAGTCCGTCGACGAAACGACGACGGTGCCCTGGGAAGCAAGAACCGTCACCCCAAACACCGCGGAAAGAGCAACTACCAAGGCTGTGCCGAATACCGCGGCTTTCACCACACGGCCGGTCATGCACTCGATGTTCATGGCCTCACCTCCTTCTCCGGAAGGAGGCAACGGCAAAGGCCCCCAACCCCAGGACGGAGGTGAACTCCATCCGCCCGGCCCACATTATCGCGATGTAGAGGACTTTCAGCGCCGCCGGCATGGATGGCGCCGTGATCCCGTCAGAAAGGCCCACATTTCCAGTAACCGAGGCCGCCTCGAACATGGAACTGACCATGTCGTAGCCGGAGGCCACTCCGCCCAGGGTCCCGGCAACCCAGGTGGCGACGTAAAGGACGACGATGGTCATGGCCGCCCGCACGGTGGGGTCGGTCAATACCACATCCTTGCCGTGATGGAACCTTTGCACGACCACAGCCGACTCGGGCATAACCATCTTCTTTATGTCCTGAAGCAGCGCCTTGAAGATGATACCGATCCGCAGTCCTTTGAACCCGCCGGCGGTGGAGCAGGCGCTACCGCCGAACAGCATGGCGACGGTGATGGCCAGAATCGCCATGTCTCCCCATTCCAGGGCGAATTGCCTGCTGTAGATGGTCATGAACCCCGTCGTCGTATGGCCGGAGATCAGGAGGTAGAACCCCTTCCGAAGAAGGCTCATGATGTTCGGATAGACGCCCCACCGGGTAAGCCCGATTAACGTGACGGCCGTCAGCGCGGAGACCGTCACGAACATGGCCGAGGTCTCGATGTTCCGGTAGATCTCCCGCTTCCGCCCGTTCCAGACGGCATAGTGCAGGGCGAAGTTGAACGAACCGACCACGAAGAGGATGAAGGTCAGGATCTCATAGAGCGAGCTATGGTAGTACAGGATGTTCTGCGACTGTGGCGCGAAGCCGCCGGTGCTCCAAGCCGCCATGAACACCCAGAGGCCATGGAGGAAGGCGCGGACCGGCTGCATCCCGATAGCCAGGCCCGCCAGCCATAGCGCGAGCGTACCCGCGGCGAGCCAGATCAAGCTGATCTGCCAGATGGCCTTGGCTGTGTGGATGACGTTGGGTTCCAGCCGTTCGTCCTTGCCTTCGCCCACGTACATCTTGAATAGGCCAGAAGTCATTCCGCTGAAAAGGAAAGTCAGAGCAAGGACGACCATTCCCTGTCCGCCGACGTACGTGATGACATGCCTCCACATATTGACGCCGTCAGAGACGTGGTCAAGGTCCTGCAGCAGCACCAGGCCGGTGGTGGTGAAGCCACTCATCACGTCAAAGGTCGAGTCGAGGAAGGACGCGTAGTGCCCGGACAGGTAGTACGGCACCGCCCCGACAATCATGGCCACCAGCCAGGCAAAGGCCGAGACTACCAGCCCGTGCATCCAGCTCATCCCGGGCAGGCGGGGTCGCCAACAGACCAGTCGGAACGCGTATCCCACTGCAATGGCCAGGGCTCCAGAAAGGAGGAAGTCGTTGGCCACCGACCACTCGGACCGGAGAAGCGACGTGATCAGCGGAATGGCCATCAACAGGCCCACACCGATAGTCACCGAGCCGGTGTAGTATCCGACGATACGATAGTCGTCCAGTTTCGGGCGTGAAATCACCGCAGCCACCACCAGACGGCCAGCGCCACCGTAGCCGCCATCGCCAGGAGCGCGCCGGTATAGAGGACTTCGGTGGCCATCCCCAGGATATACTGTGTGGCTGCCGTTCGTCTGCGTCCGTTCGGCCGATTCATAGGCGCCTCTAAGATCTCCGCTTTCGACCGCCCAGCGCTCGGTTCAGGGCTTCCTGACGGTCGGGTGACGTAAGCGCCAGGACGACATCCCCAGCCTCCAAAACGGTGTCGCCGCGGGGAATGATGACGCTTTCGCCCCGGATGACCGAAACCAAGACACAGTGCTCGGGTAGCCTCATGTCCTTCACCGCCAGTCCGACAGCCGCCGAAGATGCCTCGATGTCCACTTCCACGATCTGAAGGTCGCCCCGCTGAAAGGTGAATAACGTCTTGATGGAACTGGCCACGGCCTCCCGCTCAATGAGGCCCGCGATGATGGAGGTCGAACTGACCGCCTCGTTCACACCGAGGGCGTGAAAAGCCCGTTCGTTCTTAGGGTTGTTGACTCTGGCGATCGTCTTGGGAACGCTGAACATGCGCTTGGCCAGCTGACACGCAACCAGGTTCTCTTCGTCCTGACCGGTCACGGCGACCAAGACCCCGGCCCGTTCCGCCCCCGCGTCCGCCAGAGACCGCAGACTGGTCCCGTCCCCACAAATGACGGTGATGTTGAACTCCGCCGCCAAGCGCTCACAGGCCCGCGGGTCGTCGTCCACGACGGTCACCGAATGGCCGCGGGCGACCAGGGTCTTGACCAAGTACCAGCCTACCTTCCCACCGCCGATGATGACCGCGTTCAAGAGTTCGCCTCCGTCGCCTGCTCGGCCAAGATCCTCTTCAGGGGGCCCATGGCATCCGGTAGGACTGCGACCCAAAGAATATCGCCCCTGGACAAGACCGCATCGTCATCAATCAGAGCGATCCGCCCGTCGCGGGCTATGGCGACGCCTCGGGTTTTGTAAGACTGAAAGGCCTCTCTCACCGTATAACCCGCCAGGGCGCTTTTCACCGGAATCTGCAGAACCGACACCTCGCCCAAGGGGTAGATCGGACCAAGGCCGTTGGACAGGAGCATCCCCCGGATCTGCGCCACTCCTATCGCCTTAGGTGAGACCGTGTCCAGCCCGAACTCCTTGTACACCGACTCCTTGTCGGGATCGTAGACTCGGCTGACCACTCGGGGCACGTGAAAGAGCTCCCGGGCCATTTGAGCCACCATGATGTTGGTCGCATCGTTGCTGGTAGCGGCCGCCAGCCCGTCCGCCCGCTCGATACCGGCCCTTCGGAGAATGTCCTCGTCGATGCCCGTCCCGTTCACGGTGACGCCGTTGAAACCTACACCCAGTTGGGCAAAAGCTTCCTGGTTTCGGTCTATCACTACGATGTCGTGGCCTTCCATGGACAGCATGCCGGCCAGAGTCGCACCCAGGCTGCCGCAACCGACGACGATGAAATACATGAGTTCTCCCACCTCAAAGAGCGTTGCCACGGCCTGTGGCCGAGGAGTTGATTGAGCAACAAAAAAGCGACCCCAAAGGGGTCGGCCGGACGAACACTATGCCGGACGGCTCCTTCGACCAGCGCTTGCGGGGTTAGCTGACGGATTCGGGCGGTCGAAGTCGCCCTACCTGCGATGGGGCAGGATTCACCCCCGACGTGGGTCCCCCGTTCCGAAGGTCGGATTCAGCGCCTACGAAAGCAAAGTCTATACCGGACCAAAACAGCCGTAAAACCATTAAGAAAGCGTCAAGAACGCCTGCGGACCAGATTCTCGGAGAGAACAGCCGATTGGCTTCCAAATCCTCCATCCGAGCCGAGTTCTCTGTCGGATGCGCTGTCATCGGACGAGCGCTCATTTCTCGTCACAGGCACAAACCTTGAAATAGCTGGGCTTTTGCCTTATGCGGTTTATGTATCCTTGATTCGTATCCACTGGTTTTTGACGTTTTCTTGACATCGCGCCAAATTATAATGGCAAGTGTTGGCAAGCAGACTGGGGCACGCTCATAGTGGGAGGTCGTCGTTAGAGATGGATTTGATCTTTGCCGTCCTGGCCATAGCGTTCTTCCTTTCGTGCTACGGTTTGGTGACCCTCTTCGGCCGCCTGAAGGGAGAGTGATCCCGGATGTACTGGATCATCGGCGTTCTGGCTCTGGGACTGCTGGTCTATCTCTTCGTCGCGCTGTTGAAACCAGAGGTGTTTGAATAATGCCTAGCGGAGTGCTTGAGAGCATCCTGCTGCTAATGGCAGTGGTGGCGTTGGCTCGCCCCCTTGGCCTCTACATGGCCAGGGTGTTCCAGGGCCAGCGGACTTTTCTCTCCGGGCTGCTCGGGCCGGTGGAGCGCCTGGTGTACCGCCTTTCGGGCATCGACCCAACGGAGGAGATGACCTGGCAGACCTACGCCAAGGCTCTCATCGGTTTCAGCCTGGTAGGTGTGGCGGCACTGTACGCGCTCCTCCGGCTCCAGCACCTCCTACCGCTGAACCCACAGCGCTTTCCGTCCGTGGGACCCTACGTCGCCTTCAACACCGCCGTTTCTTTCGTGGCTAATACGAACTGGCAGGTCTACGGTGGTGAAACCACCATGTCGTTCTTCTCCCAGATGATTGGGCTGGCGACGCAGAACTACCTGTCGGCCGCCAGTGGCATTGCGGTGGTCGTGGCCTTCATCCGGGCTCTGACCCGCCGGGAGTCGAAGACCATCGGGAACTTCTGGGTGGACCTCACCCGGACGACCACATACGTGCTGCTGCCAGCCTGCTTAGTGCTGGCGCTGGTTCTGGTGTCCCAGGGCGTGCCCCAGACCTTCCGGGCGTCGGTCCAGGCCCACGTCCTGGATCCGGCGGCGGCGCCCGCCGGCGGATCCAAAGCGGCCGGCGGCGGCGCCGGCGCCGAACAGGTCATTGCCCTCGGACCCGTCGCCTCCCAGGAGGCGATCAAGGAATTCGGCACCAACGGTGGCGGGTTCTATAACGCGAACTCGGCGCACCCCTTCGAGAACCCCACCCCGTTCTCGAATTGGTTGGAGATACTGACTTTGCTCCTGATTCCGTTCGCGTTACCCTTCACCTTCGGCGCCATGGTGGGAGACCGGCGGCAAGGGAACGCGATTCTGGCCGCCATGCTCATCATCTTCGTGGCCTCGGCCGGCTTTGCCATCTACTTCGAGAACCGTCCCAACCCCCTGGTGGCGGCGGCGACCGCGGACGCCGGCGGGCAGCCGATGTCAAACCAAGGGAACATGGAAGGCAAAGAAGTCCGCTTCGGACCTGGCATTTCCGCCATGTACGCCACGGCGACAACGGCCACGTCCACCGGCGCCGTGGACAGCTCCCACGACTCCTTCACGCCTCTCGGCGGGCTGATACCCATGTGGCTCATGCAGATCGGCGAAACCTCTCCCGGCGGAGTCGGGTCGGGCCTGTACGCCAAGCTGATCCTGGTGGTCATTGCAGTGTTCGTGGCTGGGCTTATGGTGGGCCGCACGCCGGAATACCTCGGGAAGAAGATCGAGCCATATGAGATGAAGATGGCCGTGCTCTATCTCCTGATCATGCCGCTCACCGTCCTCATCCTCAGTAGTTCCGCGGTCCTGATCCCGGCGGCGTTGGCCGGCATCTCGAACCCAGGACCGCATGGGCTCAGTCAGATTCTCTACGCCTTCAGTTCGGGGACCAACAACAACGGAAGCGCATTCGGCGGCCTTGGCGCCGGTCTGCCCTTCTACGCCGTGGCCGTCGGCGTGGCGATCCTGATCGGTCGCTTCTGGATGATGATCCCGGTGTTGGCCATCGCCGGTTCGCTGGCGAAGAAGAAGATCGTCCCCGCCTCGTCCGGGACGCTCCCCACCTACGGCCCGCTCTTCGTGGGGTGGCTGGTGGCGGTCACTATCATCGTGGCCGCCCTGGCTTTCTTCCCCGCCCTGGCCCTGGGCCCCATCGCTGAGCACCTCATCATGCTCGCGGGAGGTAAGTTCTGATGCGACCCTCATCTAACAACGCTGACCCCACGTCGGCCCAGTCCGCCAAGTCCGTGGCGCCCGCCAAGTCCGCCATGTCGAATACAGTCCTCCGTCAGGCCTTCATCGGCGCCTTCCGGAAGCTTGATCCCCGTCGCGAGGTGCGGAACCCCGTGATGTTTCTGGTCGAGGTCGGCAGTGTCCTGACCACTGTCCTCTTCGTCCAAGCCCTGCTGGGGCGCGGCGAGGCGCCGGCGAAGTTCATCGGCCAGGTGTCCGCCTGGCTCTGGGGCACGGTCATCTTCGCGAACCTGGCCGAGGCCATCGCCGAAGGTCGGGGAAAGGCCCAGGCGGACTCACTGCGCCGGGGCCGTCTGGACACCATGGCCAAACGGCTCCACCGTCCCGACCGTCGCGACGACTACGAAACCGTCCCTTCCCAGAAGCTGATCAAGGGCGACATCGTCCTGATCGAGGCCGGAGATATCATACCCGGTGACGGTGAAGCCATCGAGGGTGTGGCTTCGGTGGACGAAAGCGCCGTGACGGGCGAAAGTGCCCCGGTGATCCGGGAATCGGGCGGCGACCGCAGCGCCGTCACCGGCGGTACCAGGGTCCTCAGCGACTGGCTGGTGGTGGAGATCACCGCCAACCCCGGCGAGACGTTTCTCGACCGCATGATCGCCCTGGTCGAAGGAGCCAAGCGCAAGAAGACGCCCAACGAAATCGCCCTGGACATTCTCCTGGCGGGCTTCTCCATCGTGTTCCTGGTGGTCTGCGCCACTCTCCTGCCGTTCTCGGTCTACAGCGTGGCCGCCACCGGGCACGGCGCGCCGGTATCGGTCACGGTCCTGGTGGCCCTGCTGGTGTGTCTGATCCCGACGACCATCGGCGGCCTCCTTAGCGCCATCGGTATCGCCGGCATGGACCGGTTGGTGCGCCATAACGTCCTGGCCATGTCGGGACGGGCCGTGGAGGCGGCCGGCGACGTGGACGTCCTGCTCCTGGACAAAACGGGCACCATTACGCTGGGGAACCGACAGGCGGTGGCCTTCCTGCCCGCGCCGGGCGTGACGGAGAAGGAGCTGGCCGAGGCTGCCCAGCTGTCGTCCATCGCCGACGAAACCCCGGAGGGCCGGAGCGTGACTGTGCTGGCCAAGGAGAAATACGGACTCCGAGCTCCGAACATCCAGGGGACCAACGTTACCTTCGTTCCCTTCTCCGCCCAGACCCGCATGAGCGGGGTGGACCTGCCGAACCGCGAGATCCGGAAGGGGGCCGTGGACGCGGTTAAGGCTTGGATCGGCGGCGCTACCGGCGGTACCGACGGGGGGGCGGTCCCCGGCGCGGTGGAAGCCACTGTGGTGCAGATCGCCAAAGATGGCGGGACTCCCTTGACGGTGGCCGTCAGGGATGCCCATGGAGCGCGCGCGTTGGGTGTCATTCACCTCAAAGACGTGGTCAAGGGTGGGATCCGCGAACGCTTCGCCCAACTGCGCCGGGCCGGGATCCGGACGATGATGATCACCGGGGACAACCCCATGACCGCCGCGGCCATCGCCGCTGAAGCGGGTGTCGACGACTTCCTGGCCGAGGCCAAACCCGAAAACAAACTGGAGCTTATCCGGGAGCATCAGCAGAAGGGACACTTGGTGGCCATGACCGGTGACGGCACCAACGACGCGCCCGCCCTGGCCCAGGCCGACGTGGCCGTGGCCATGAACAGCGGGACTCAGGCGGCCAAGGAAGCGGCCAACATGATCGACCTGGACAGCAGTCCGACCAAGCTCATCGACATCGTGGAGATCGGCAAGCAACTCCTGATGACGAGAGGAACTTTAACAACGTTCAGCATCGCCAACGACGTCTCCAAATACTTTGCCATCATCCCAGCGGCCTTCGCGGGGATCTACCCGGAGCTGGGAGTGCTGAACGTGATGCACCTGGCTACGCCGAACAGCGCCATTCTCTCGGCGGTGATTTTCAACGCCTTGATCATCCCGGCCCTCATTCCCCTGGCCCTGCGCGGGGTGAAGTACCGGGCCGCCTCGGCGTCGTCGCTGCTCAGCCGTAACCTGTTCATTTACGGGTTGGGGGGGGTCATCGCGCCCTTCATCGGGATCAAGCTCATCGATCTGGTCCTGGTGGCCCTCGGTCTCTCTTGACGCGGCCCGGCCTGCAGTCGGCACCCTGTCTATGGTGGAAGGAGTCCTGACGAAATGTGGAAAGCGATGCGCCTCTTCTTGGTCCTGACGGTCCTGGTAGGGGTGGTCTATCCGGCGGTGGTCACGGTGGCCGCCATGGCCATGCCGTACCGGGCCCAGGGTAGCCTGATCCGCCAGAATGGCGCGGTGGTAGGCTCCGAGCTGATCGGGCAGTCCTTTGCCAACCCGAAATACTTCTGGTCGCGCCCGTCGGCCACAGCACCGGACCCGTATAACGCCTCGGCCTCAACCCCCTCGAACCTGGGCCCAACCAACAAGGCGCTGACCGACGCCGTCTCCGAGCGCGCCCGCGCGTTGCGCGAGGCCAATCCCAACGCCACCGGACCCCTTCCGGAGGATCTTCTGACGGCGTCCGCCAGCGGACTGGACCCGCACATTTCGCCGCAGGCGGCTATGTATCAGGTGCCAAGGGTTGCCGCCGAACGCTCGTTGCCCGAAGCGACCGTGCGGACCTTGGTGGACAAGTACACCGAAGGCAGGCAGTGGGGTATTTTCGGCGAACCCAGAGTCAGCGTGCTAAAGCTGAACCTGGCCCTGGACTCCCTGGGGCGTTAGAGGTCTCCCAATCCGGAGGAACGTGATGTCGAAGGACGGGCGCCCAGATCCCGAGCAAATTCTGGAAGCGCTGAAACAGGCCGACTCGGACAAACACCGCGGACGGCTGAAGGTGTTCCTGGGAGCCGCGGCGGGCGTGGGAAAGACCTACACCATGCTCGAAGCGGCCCACCAGAGACAAGCCGACGGGGTTGAGGTGGCCGCCGGCTATGTGGAGACCCATGGCCGCTCGGAGACGGCGGCCCTCCTGGAAGGTTTGTCGGTCATTCCCCGGCGCCAGGTCCAGTACCGCGGGGTCACTCTGGAAGAAATGGACTTAGACGCCGTGTTGGAGCGCCGGCCCCAGTTGGTGTTGGTCGATGAATTGGCCCACACCAACGCTCCTGGGTCCCGCCACCCCAAGCGGTATCAGGATGTCGAAGAAGTCCTGAACAAGGGCATCGACGTCTACACGACCCTCAATGTCCAACACCTGGAGAGTCTCAACGATGTCGTGTCACAGATCACCGGAGTCAAAGTGCACGAGACGGTACCTGACTACGTGCTGGAGCAGGCCGTGGAGATCGAACTGGTGGACCTGCCGCCCGGGGAGCTAATCCAGCGTCTCCATGAGGGTAAGGTCTACGTCGCGGAGACCGCGGAGCGGGCCACGCAACGGTTCTTCCGGCCCGGAAATCTCTTCGCCCTCCGTGAACTGGCTCTGAGAGTCGCGGCCAAACGTGTCGACCGTCAAATGCGCGAATACATGGCGGCCCACGGTATCGAGGGTCCGTGGCCCGCGGGAGAGCGCGTTCTGGTGAGCATCGGCCCCAGCCCCATGGGCGAGCGCCTGGTCCGGACGGCGGCGCGAATGGCCGCGAATCTGGACGCCGAGTGGTCGGCCGTCTTCGTCGAGACTCCGGGCGGGCGGAGCCTTTCGGATGAGCAGCGTACCCGCATGGCTCAGACCATGCGCCTGGCTGAAGAACTGGGCGGGAAGGCGGTGACCCTGGCGGGACCCGACGTCGCGGGCGAGTTACTCCATTATGCCAAGGCCCACAACGCCAGCCGGATCGTGGTCGGCAAGTCCCTGCGCCCCGGCTGGACGAACCCGCTCCAGCCGTCCATCGTTGACCGTATCCTTGCCCGCGGCAGCGGCCTGGACGTGCACGTCATCAGCACTGCCGACCGTGGCGGGGCCCGACGCGGCCGGCGCCGACCGCCATCGGGACCGCGCTTCTCGTGGGACCTCCTCCCCTGGCAAGGCTACGTCTCCGCCACCGCCCTCATCGCGGCGGTCACCCTGGGGGGCGCGGCACTGTCCACGCGGATCGCTCCCACGGACATCGTCATGTTCTACCTCCTCGCCGTGGTTGCCAGCGGCCTTCGCTGGGGACGTGGTCCGGCGGTCTGGGCCTCAGTCCTGAGTGCCCTGTCCTTCGATGTGTTCTTCATTCCACCACACTTCAGCTTGACCATCGCGGGCTTTCAGTACGTCATCACTTTCATTGTGTTGGTCGTCGTGGCCGTGGTGATCGGTAGCCAAACCGGCCGGCTGGCCGACCAGGTGTCCCTCTCCCGCCGTCGCGAGGCGGAAACCGCCGCCCTCTACGCTTTCACCCGCACCATCGTCGCGAGCCATGATGCCGGGGAGATCGCCGCCGCTTTGACCCGTCATTCCAGCGAGACTATGGGCTGCCCGGCGGCGGTGCTTCTTCCGGATGGCGGCCGCCTGGCCGTGGCCTCCAGCACACTGGGCTTTGACCTGAACGAGAAAGAGATGGCCGCCGCGGAATGGTCCTTTGCCAACGGGGCGCCGGCCGGTCGGGGCGAGAGCACGCTGCCAGGCGTGGACGGGCGCTACTTGCCGATGAAGACGTCTCGCGGGGTGGTCGGCGTCTTGGCGCTGCGCCAGGACAACGCCCAAGTCCCGCTGAACCTGAGTCAGCGGCTGCTGCCCGAAGCCTTTGCCTCCCAAGCGGCGGTGGCCGTGGAACGGGCCCTCCTCTCGGAGGAGGCCAAGAAGGCCGAACTGGCGATGGAGGCCGACCGTCTGCACACCACGCTGCTGAACTCGATCTCTCACGACTTGCGGACACCGCTGTCATCGATCATCGGCGCCTTGACCGTTCTCACGGACCGTGAAGCCCAGATGGACCCCACGACCCGGAGAGATATGATCGATACCGCTCGCGAGGGCGCCGAGCGCCTGAACCGCTTGGTGGGCGATCTTCTGGACATAACGCGTTTAGAAACGGGCAGTTTGAAGTTGCTCTGGGATTGGTGCGACCTGGAGGACATGGTCGGCACGGTTTTGGAGCAGCTGAGGCCGTCCCTACAGGGGCGGGACGTTCAGGTCCGTCTGGAGCCCGGCCTGCCCCTCGTGTACGCGGATTACGCCTTGATCGCCCAAGTGCTTCATAACCTCCTGGATAACGCCGTGAAGTACTCCGCCGAGGGGACGCCGATCACTCTCAGTGCGGAGAGGGCCGGCGACGCGGGCGACTACGTGGTAATCAGTGTCGCCGATCGCGGTCCCGGGATTCCTCCCGATGTCCGAAACCGGATCTTCGGGAAGTTCTTCCGGATCGATCGGCCGGGGACCGGGCGTGGGACCGGACTGGGCCTGGCCATCTGCAAAGGAATCGTTGAAGCCCACAAGGGTCGCATCTGGGTGGAGCCCAGGGAAGGTGGCGGGAGCGTGTTCGCCTTTTCTCTCCCCTTAGTCGCTGTTCCGGGAGGCGATACCGGTGCCGAGCTCGAGTAACCCGAGCAAAGAGAAGCCTGAGAAGCCGTCCGAGAAAACCCTGGAACCGGCCTCGGGCCCTCTGGTGCTGGTGGTCGATGACGAACGGCCCATCCGGCGTTTTCTGCGGGCGGCCCTGTCCACGGAGGGCTATCGAGTGCAGGAAGCGGGAGGGGTGGCGGACGCGATGGCCAAAGTCGCCGGCCAACGCCCCGATGCCGTCATACTCGACTTGGGCTTACCCGATGGCGACGGCCGGGATGTCATCCTGAAAATGAGGGAATGGACCAACACCCCGGTCATCGTCCTGTCGGTACGGGGACAGGAGGCCGACAAGGTCTCCGCTCTCGACGCCGGCGCCGATGACTACCTGACCAAGCCCTTCGGCACCGGCGAACTGCTGGCGCGCCTGCGCGCCGCCCTGCGCCGGGCGGCGCAAGACGTTCAGGAACCGGTGGTGACCACCGGGAAGCTCACCATCGACCTCGCCCGGCGTAGGGTGACCGTAGCCGGGAAGGACGCCAATCTGACGGCGACCGAGTACGCGCTTCTCAGGGCCCTCGCCATCAACCCCGGGAAAGTCCTGACCCACAACCACCTGCTGCGGACCGTATGGGGCACAGGATATGAGACCGAGAGCCACTTGCTCCGGGTTAACATCAGCAATTTACGAAGAAAAATCGAGCCCGATCCTGTTCAGCCTACATACGTGCTAACCGAACCGGGAGTCGGCTACCGCCTCAGGGACCCGGACCCGGACTAGCTGGCCGCCAGCCCGATCATGCTGCGCAGCGCCTTGAAGCCCACCGTCGGATCCTCGTGGGTGAACTCAAGCGTGGTCGGGTCCACCTTGACCGCGCCGGGGACCCGCCCGGCCGAGTCGGTCATGCCGGAGTCCTTGAACTGTATACGGAAGGTTACCGGGTTGCCCACCTTTAGGGCCGAGAAGGAGGACGCCTCCCGCACCGCCGCTTCGGCCGCCGCCTGAATCAGGCCGTGGGACTTGGTGGGGTTCAGGCAGCGGGCGGAGTACCGGGTGATAGCCTGCTTGACCGCCACCGTCTTTACGTTTCCCAGCACGTCGCGCGCCTCGGCGCAGACGCACTGGTCGCCCGTGACCAGGCCTACCGGCACACCGAAATGGCCGGCCAACGTAGCGTTGATCCCGCTCTCCCCCATCACCCGTCCATTCACCCAGATGTTGGCCACCACATTGCCCGAAATGGTGTGCGAAAGCACGCCGGCGGAACCCATACGGGCATGGTAACCGACGAACATCGCCAAGTCGAAACCGTCGCCGATGCCTTCCATCTGCGTGAGGGGCTTGGGCGAGCCGATGACCAGTTCCGCCTCGGGGTTCAGCTCCTCCAGGATGAGATTCTGCATGTTGCCGTGGCCGTCATTCACTACGATCAACTCAGCTCCCCCGGCCAAGGCACCGGCGATGGCGGCGTTGGCGTCACCCGTCATCGCGCGGCGGGCCCGTTCGTAATCTTTGCCGGTCTGGCCGGTCTGTTCGCGTCCTACCACTCCCGTGATGCCTTCGATGTCGACTGAGATGTAAACCCGCTTTGCCGTGCTTGTCATCTTGCTTCGGGGGCCTCCCTTCTAATCTAATCGAGCCCGAGGCTCCGCTTGAGAGCCGCATCCACTCTGCCCATGACCGCCTGGGGAAGACGTCCCAGGCGTCGGACCAGGCGATCCCGATCTATCGTCCGGAGTTGGTCGAGGTTGACTACACGTGTTTCGGAAAGACCGCTATCGCTAGGGCGGATCACAAGCTGAAAAGGGTATTCCTTCTTCACCTTGCCCGAGATGGCCGCTACGATAGTGGTCGAGGCGTACATGTTGCCGATATCGTTCTGCACAATCAAAGAAGGGCGCAGACCAAGTTGTCCGCTGCCGCGGCCGGGACTCCAATCAACTAGCCACACTTCGCCCCGGCGCACTTCACTCTCTATCACGGGTTACGACCTCAGCCTGGGCCGGGAAACTATGCCTTGCGTCCTCCCGGCTTTCCTCCCATGACGCTCGATAGCCTTCAGCCATTTCCGCCTCCATCAGTGAACGCTCCGCTCGACGTAACAGAAATGCGATCGCACCGCTTCTAGTGGTGCGTTCCCGCTTCTTCAGGCCATCGAGCACCGCTAACAGGTCATCGGTGATACTGATGGTGATCTTCCTCACTTCGCCCATATTCTGCACCTCTGTCGTAAATAATATCATACCGACGGTATTACCGTCAATCGTACTCACCGTACCTGTTCCACCGGCGCCAGATTCGGTGTAAAGGTGCCCGCGGGTGCGGCTGAGGGTACCGGTGTCTTTAACCCGAACAGGGCACACCCGAGGCTGGTCCCGGCCGCTGCCTTCACCATCTCAAACGAGATGCCCACCGCGGCCAGCCACAGCGGGACGATCAGCAGGGGGTGCAGTTCCGTAAAGGCATAGAGCACATATTTCTCCAGGAAGAAAAGGACCAGCGGGTGCAGCAGGTAGATGCCGAAGGTGTACGGCGCCATGGCCTTCAGCGCGGCGGCCAGGGTGCCTCTCGCCGCCGCCAAGCGCCGGGCAACCAGGTACAGCAGGGTGAACATGGCCAAACTGTAAAAGAACATGGCGGGCCGGAAAACGGTCACGAAAGTGTCGAAGCTCTCGCGGCCGGTCCATACCCTTGTCATCCACCGCTCCGCAAGGTATCCTCCCACCGCCACCGATGCCCCAAGGATCCAACCGCGGTAGCGCCGCGCGAGGTTCTGGAAAGCCTCGAGGTGCAGCCCCGCCACGGCACCCAACACGAAATAGGGCAGATACGTGATGAGTAGCCGGTCACGGTAGAAATAGACCCGTTCCGCCAAGGCGTATAGGCGGCTGCCGCCGGATAGGCCGAGGCCCCAGGGATGCGTCGCCAGGAAGGCCATCACACCCGTGTAGCCCACCCCGACTCCCACGACAGTCAGCAGCACGACCCGCTTCCCCCTAATCCCGCGTAACCAGGCGATGATCCAAGGGAAGATCAGGTAGAACTGCAGCGTAACCACCAGGTAGTAGAGGTGATAGAAGCCGTCGCCTCGAACGAGGGCGCCGGCGACCACGATGAACCAGGATCCACTGAACGTCTGAATGCGGTAGATCTGCGAAAGGGCGAGGTAACCCACCGTCCACAGAGCATATGGCAGGGCCAGGCCGCGGGCGCGTTTGCGCCAGAAGTCGGCGGGCCGGGGTGACCAGTCCCGGTAGGCATAGGCCAGCACCAAGCCGGTAATGAGCATGAAGACTTGGCGCGAAAAACGTAAGGCTTCGATCAGAATCTGGTCGAGCCAGTGAGCGGCGGTTGCCGGAGCGTCAACCCCCTGAAAATATCCTAAGGTGTGCAGAAGGACAACACAGAGGGCGGTCAGGACGCGGACCAGTTCGATTTCCGCCAAGCGGCCCTTTTGCCTTTTCAAGGCAGTTCATCCCCTTCTCATGTCGGTCGATGAGAAGAGAATAGCCACGTTATGTTGCCAGAAGTTTAACCGGGCGTGACATATTTCGAGTACCGAATGACTCTTTCGTTACAAATGCGCAGCTACGTGAGGTGAGGCTTCTTCGGACGAACTGCCAGGTCAGAAAGGGCAGGATATGAAACCGCCGGCTGGAATACCTTTCCCAGTTCACGGGGGATTCTCGGAATCACCGAATCCATCAAGGAGGACAAGGGTATGCAGGGGCCGGACAGAGCGGGGACCGCGGACGGGGCCGTAACAGAGATCACGGACTTGGACACGCCGGCGGTGGTGGTGGACCTGGGCCGTGTGGAAGAGAATCTGCGGATCGGAGCCGACTACGCGGCGCGGGCCGGCGCCACCCTGCGCCCCCACACGAAGACACACAAATCGCCCTATTTCGCCCAGCGCCAGGTGGCCCACGGCGCCGCCGGCATCTGCGTCGCCAAGGTCGGTGAGGCGGAGGTCATGGCCGCCGCCGGTTTCCACGATATCTTCATTCCCAACACCATCGTCGGCGAGAGCAAGGTGCGGCGCCTGCGGGCCATGGCCGATCAGGGCGTGGCCCTAGCCGTTGGTGTCGACCATATCGAGCAGGCCAGGGGCTTGTCGGAGGCCATGACCGGCTCCGCCCTGGGAGTCATGATCGAAGTCGATACGGGCAGCCACCGCGGTGGAGTGCAGCCGGCTGACGCCATACCCCTGGGCCGTGAGGTGGCTGCCCTGCCCGGCCTGGATGTACACGGTGTCTACGCCTTTGAAGGCTATCAGTATGGCGCCGCCGACCGCGACGCCTTGGCCAAGGTCGTCTGGGAGGACCAGGAAAGCCTGGTCGCTGTCGGTCGCGCCCTGGGCACAGTGCTGGGCATCGGACCCGTCATTTCCGCCGGCTCCACCCCTGCTCTGTCCGCTAACGTGCCTAACCACCCCGGCATTACCGAACTGCGGTTCGGTACCTACATCTTCAATGACGCGGCCCAGGCCAAGGTTATGGGCACGACCGAGCGCTGCGCGGCCTATGTGCTGGCCACGGTGGTCGCCCGCCCCGCCGCCGACCGGGCCATCCTGGACTCCGGGAGCAAGACTCTTACCATGGACGCCTGGGCGCCGGGAGTTTGCTGGACCGGCGGCTACGGCCTGGTCTGCGACCTGTCGGGCAAACCCTATCCTGATCTCATACTGACCGGCCTTTCGGAGGAACACGGTATCGTGAAGGGTACTGCCGCCGACATCCTCAAGGTTGGACAGAAGGTGCTGGTGCTGCCGAACCACATCTGCCCCGTCATCAACCTCTTTGATGACATGTACGGCGTCCGCGGCGGCCGCGTCGAGCTGGTCCTGCCCGTGGAGGCGCGCGGCAAGCTCCAGTAAGGGTGGTCAGCGGCTGCCGACGCGGAATCCCAGGCGGTCGAAGATCGCCGCCACCAGGTCGTGAACGGCGTGGAACACCCTGACCACGAAACCGCCCGCCGCGACCATGGCACCCTTCAGACCAGACGTACGGTGAGGTTTTGGCGAGCCGCTTTCTGTCGCGGGTTGGGCCCACGGATTGGACCCGACTGCTCCCGCGCCCTGGGTACCAGGGCGATTGGCGAAGAGAGGGGCGTCCGTGGAAACCGGGGTCCCCGCCTTCTTTCCGGCTTCGCCGCGCCGGGGCGGGGTGATGGTCGGAGCCGGTGGCGACATGGACGACGACGGTCCCTTGTAGAAGCTTAGCAGCTCGGGTACGGTCGCCGCCTTCAGCCCTCTGGATTCCAGGGCGTTTAGGATTGCGGGGAGAGCCCTTACCGTGTTCGCCCCGCCGATATGCATCAAGATGATGGAGCCGGGTTTCACCAAGGACAACACGCGGTCGGTAAGCTTGTCGGTGGCGAGGCCTGTCCAGTCGAGGCTGTCGACGTCCCACATGATCATGGCCTTGTAGCCGCGCTCCCCCAGGACCCGCAGCATCTCCTGGTTGTAGGCGCCGTAGGGGGGCCGGAACAAGGTGACTCTGACGCCCGCCGCCTTCGAGATGGCGTCTTCCGTGTCGGCCAGTTCTTTGGCGACACCCGACGAAATCAGTTTCGTCATGTCGGGGTGAGTAAAAGAGTGGCTTTCGATGACGTGGCCGCCGGCGGCGATGGCCTTGGCCAGGTCGGGGTGGTCGGCGACCCACCCGCCGCGCAGGAAGAAAGTGGCCTTCACGCCACGGCTCGACAGGAGGTCCAACAGGGCCGTGGTGTTCGCGAACTCCCAGCCGGCATCGAAAGTGAGCGCCACCCGGTTGCCGGCCTCGGGGACATGGCTGATGATGGGCGGGAGCTTGACCTGGACGGACGCTGTCGAAGTTCCGGCAGCCCGGATCGTTACCGGAGTCAAGGCGCCAATCAATAGAAGAAAGACTAGAACGCCAGCTGTCGCTGCGCGAAAGGTTCGTCCAGTTATGCCGTACGCGGTCATGGCGGATTCCTCTCTGTCTGACGACGGCATTGTGCAGGCCGTTCGTTAGTTAGATGGCGGAATCCTCCATAATGTTACATAAAACTACGACAAGTTACGGCATTCGTGTCCCTCGTTCTTGACCGGGATGTCGGCCGCCGTCGGACCCCAGCTACCGGGCGTGTAACTCACAAGAGTCGACGGGGGTTGCTTATCCCAGGCATCGAGGATCGGGGTGATGAACTTCCAGGCGGCCTCGACCTCGTCCCAACTGACGAATAGCCTGGCCTCGCCGCGCAAAGCGTCCAGCAGAAGCGTCTCGTAGGCCTCAGGCAGCTCTTTCGGGAAAGCACCCTGGTACCTGAAAGTCATGTCCTTCCCGGCCACACCCAGGGGTTCACCGGGTACCTTCACGGCCACATGCAGGGAGAGGCTCTCATCTGGCTGGATTCGGAAGGTGAGGACGTTCGGCGCCTTTGCGGTCGAGCCGAACGATAGGCGCGACGTCTGCCGGAAGAAAACCGACACCTCTGTGACCTTGGCGGCCAGCCGTTTGCCGGCGCGCAAGTAGAAAGGAACGCCTCGCCAGCGCCGGTTATCGAAAAAGAGCCGCATGGCGGCGAAAGTGGGGACCTGACTGTCGGGTGCCACGCCCGGTTCCTGCCGATACCCGGGTATGTCTTGACCTTCTTGCCCGCCGGGACCAGGACCGTGGCCAGGCCCGTACTGCGCCCGTACGGTCCAGCGCCGTACGTCCTCCGCCGTCATCGGACGCAGAGAACCCAGTACCTTGGCCTTCTGACGGCGCACCGCGTCCGCCGCCGTGGAAGCCGGCCGTTCCATGGCGACCAGACTGAGAATCTGGAGCAGGTGATTCTGCACCATGTCGCGGAGGATGCCGGCGCTCTCGTAGAAGGCGCCCCGGCCTTCCATCCCGATGGTCTCCGCCGCGGTGAGCTGAACGTGGTCGATGTGGCTGCGGTTCCAGAGGGGCTCCCAGATGGAGTTCCCGAAGCGGAAAGCCAATAGGTTCTGGACCGTTTCCTTCCCGAGGTAATGGTCAATGCGGTAGAGCTGGTCTTCCCGTAGCACCGACATGGCCACGGCGTTCAGGTTCCGGGCGCTTTCCAGATCCCGGCCGAAGGGCTTCTCGACCACCACGCGGTGCGCGGGGCGGGATGCCACGGAGACCGCCGGGGCCCGCCGTGAACCCGCTCTCGCCCTTGCGACCAGCCCCGAGACTCCCAGGACGCTGAGGGCGACCGGATAGGCGTCGGGCGGAATGGCAAGGTAGAAGAGGCGGTCGCCCGCGGTGACGCCGCCGGTAGCGCGGTCACCGCCGTCGCGGAGGGTGGCAGCGCCGCCTTGACCGCCGCTCCTGGCCGCCTCTTTCTGTTCCAGGAAGCGACGGAGCCGCTCCATGCTCGAAAGATCGGTCACGTCGCCCTGGTAGTAAGAAAGCCGGGGAGCGAATCGGCCCCACACGGCGGGAAGCACAGGCTTCCGGCGCGCAAAAAGATCGCAGCTATCACGCATGGCATCGCGGAAAGCTTCGTCGGCCAGCGGCGAGCGGCCGACACCGATCACCTCGAGGGCGTCGGGCAATAACCCTTCGGCCTCGAGGCTGTAGAGCGCCGGAACGAGTTTGCGTTTCGTCAAATCACCGGAGGCACCGAAGATGACTAGTGTAGCAGCCATTGTCCTTCCTCCGACTCCCCCGTGCGGACCATCTGGCGGATAGCGATCGGGTACCGCGCCTCGCCGGGCGGGCCGCCGTCTACTGTTCCAGGAGCTCGATCTCGGTCCCGTCAGGTCCGCGGAAGAAGGCGAGCCGCCTGTCCTCCGGTTTCTGGGGCTTGCGGTGGAACTGAAGCCCGGCTGCCTCCACCTCCCGAATGGCGGCGTCCAGGTCCGCCACCTTGTAGCCGATGTGCTTGATGGTGCCCGGCGCCGGGTTCCCGGGGCCCGACGAGAGCTCAAGCTTCGCCTCGCCTTTTCCCGCCAGCATGACCAGCCTGACACCGGTCGGTAGCTCCCGGTCCCAGAGGACCTTCAGCCCGCCCGTTCCAAGGTAGAAAGCGAGCGCCTTCTCGATATCGGCGACGGCGACCTGCACGTGATCCATCTTCCCGAACATGTGCTTACCCCCCGGTGCCCATGGTATTTCGTTCTCGGTCCCGTTCATCCCGTTCAGTCCGTCTTGTCTGCCTAAGGTGTATGCTTTGCCGTTTCGCCCGCTGGGAGGCGGTTTCCTTTCGGAAGCGGCCGCAGGGCGGACAAGGGCACCGGCTTGGCCGCCGGCTCGAAGGGAAACACGTGGCGCGAGGTCTTGGGCGGATAGGGGTGACCCGAAAGGCCGGTCTCGACCACGCTGACCTTGCTGACTGGTATCTCGGGGCGGCGCGGCATAACCTTGATCCCAGGATCGGCGTAGTCCACCAGGTAGGCGGGGACCAGAGTACAGCCCAGGCCGCGGAGAGCGGTCACGCGGTGGTGACCGTCAAGGATGACGCGTGACTCCCGGTCCACGATCACCGGCTGCCGCACCTCCCCGTCGTCAAGGAGCCGGGCGGTGAGCACCGCGAGGTGGGTGGCGTCGACTTGCTCGTGGATGAGCAGCGAGTCCACCTTCAAGAGCGCAAACGCAATGCCATTTCTACTTGAGCTCATGGTCGACACCTCTCTGATCTTGCCTCCCGTGTTCCCCGCCTCCCATGCTCCCCAACTACCGCCGGCGCTGACGCCGCATGGCGGCTACCGGCTGCGGGTGGCGGGCTGCCGGCCGCCGTCAGTCAGAGACCTTCGGCAACGCCGCTAGGGCCCGGTCGATCTCGTCTTGCGGATGCTCGTAGTCCTCCAGCTTACCGGCGGCGTAGGCCTGGTAGGCGCCCAAGTCGAAGTGACCGTGCCCGCTCAGACCGAAAAGGATAGCCGGTGACGAGCCGG
This sequence comes from Bacillota bacterium, assembly GCA_021791495.1. Classification (GTDB taxonomy): domain Bacteria; phylum Bacillota; class Sulfobacillia; order JAJYWN01; family JAJYWN01; genus JAJYWN01. The sequence continues at coordinate 90,059 of JAJYWN010000078.1, read as the reverse complement.
TCGCCTTGGCTTCCAGCGCCACGTCAATCGCTGCCCGGATGGCATGGGCCGACTCGGGAGCCGGGAGGATGCCTTCGGCACGGGTGAACAAGGTGGCCGCTTCAAAGGTGGCCAACTGCTTCACCGCCCGCGCTTCGATGAAACCGTGGTGATAGAGCGCGCTGACCATGGGCGCCGCTCCGTGATAGCGCAGCCCGCCGGCGTGGATGCCGGCCGGGACGAAATCGTGGCCCAGGGTGTACATTTTGGCCACGGGGGCGATGCAGGCCGTGTCGCCGAAGTCATAGGAGTAGACGCCCCGCGTCAAGGAGGGGCAGGCGGCGGGTTCGACGGCGATGATGCGCGGGCCGACGGACGCGGCGGCCGAGCCCGTGGACCTCCCCGCCGCTTTCCCGGCAGCCAGAGCGGGCTTCAGGAACGGGAAGGCCAGCCCCGCGAAGTTGCTGCCGCCACCGAAGCACCCGATGACCACGTCCGGCTGCTCGCCGGCCATGGCCATCTGCTGCTGGGCCTCCAGGCCGATGACCGTCTGGTGCAAGAGCACGTGGTTCAGCACGCTGCCCAACGAGTACTTGGTATCGTCGTGTGTGGCGGCGTCTTCCACCGCCTCGCTGATGGCGATGCCCAAGCTGCCTGGAGACTGCGGGCTTTTGGCAAGGATGGCGCGGCCTGAGTTCGTCTTGGGGCTGGGGCTCGGCGTCACGTCGGCGCCATAGGCCTGCATCAGGGCCTTACGGTAAGGTTTCTGCTCGTAACTGACCTTGACCATGTAGACCGAGCATTCCAGGCCGAACATGGCCGAGGCCATGGCGAGCGCCGATCCCCACTGGCCGGCGCCGGTCTCCGTGGCCAGGCGGCGGACACCCTCCCGCTTGTTGTAGTAGGCCTGAGCGATGGAAGTGTTGGCCTTGTGGCTGCCCACCGGGCTCATGCCTTCATACTTGTAGTAGATGCGCGCGGTGGTACCCAGGGCCTTTTCCAGGCGGCGCGCCCGGAAGAGCGGCGACGGGCGGTAGAGGCGATAGGCGTCAAGGACTTCGCCGGGGATGTCGATGACCGGCGCGGTCGAGACTTCCTGCATGATCAATTCCATGGGGAAGAGCGGCGCCAGATCCGCCGGCCCCAGCGGCTGCATTGTCTGAGGGTTTAGAGGCGGGTCCAGCGGGAAAGGCAGGTCCGAGGCGATATTGTACCATGCGGTGGGAATGTCGCTTTCTTTCAGAAGGAACTTGACGGTCCGGCCGTCGTCACTGGGGTTCACTGCGGAAACTATCATATCGGTTCGCTCCTTTCGTTCTGTCCAACCGGTCTGTCGACGCCGCAGTTACGGCGCCGATTGCTCCCCAAGGAAAAACACAAACCCGCCCCCAAGAAGGGGACGGGTAGGTTAGACCGTGGTGCCACCCCGGTTGGCTGCCGGAATCCGCCGCCACGCACGACCCTAACCAGTATGGCTGGCTACAGATGATGCGAGACGAGCGGACCAGTCAGAACGAGAAAACGAAGATGCGACAGCCCACTCATTGCGGGCACGAAAAGCCTCACCGGCTTCGGATGCCCTCTCCTTTTATCGGTGGATTTCCGGCGGATCCTAGTCGCCTCACCTGGCTTTCCGACCCGACTTATCCGGTCTGCCTGGCTACCAGCTTTCGGATTCGCAGCTCACGGGTCCATTCAGTCGTCCGCCACCGCACCGGGCTTACACTCTTCCCGGCTCGCTGGGCCGCCGGCTCTGACGCTTACTAGCCCCGATCATCGCGTTTACCGCTGTTCGGTTGTTTTTTACACCTTAACACTGAGGCCGCGCCCCGGTCAAGGGGCAGATTTCCTTGTATATCGCTGTCCAGTTCATGGTCCAAACAACCCGTCCCGGCGTACATAAACAGCTTGCCGGTCCGCGAATCATCTAGTGAGCAAATCACACCTGCTAGGGAACTTGTTTGCCACCGAAGCAGTCTCTCTCTTGTACGAACTCGGACACCACACCGGAGACGAGGTATGCCTCATGAAGCCAGCTTTTCCAGCACTTGACCACTGTCGCTGGCGCCGGGCGGCTCTGATACTCCTGGTGCTGGCGCTGGTAACAGGCAGCCTTTCCTTCCCTGCCGCCGCCGCCGCCCCGGCGTCTGGAGTGAACCTGACCATTGATGGCCGGAAGGTCACCTCGACACCCGCGCCGTTCATTGAGAATGGGCGAACGCTGGTTCCCGTGCGGCTGATTTCCGAGGAATTGGGCGCCACCGTAGCCTGGAACCCCGACGCGCGCACGGTGGATATCTCGCGCGGGGACCGTCATGTGCTGATGCGCATCGATAACCGCCTGGTAGACCTGCCCGCAGACCAGGTAACCGTCAGCGACGTGCCCCCTCGCATCTACAGCGACCGGACCTTCGTCCCGGTGCGCCTCCTGGCGACCGCCCTGGGGGTCTCGGTCGATTGGGATGGGACCAGCAAGACCGTCATCGTCAGTTCGCAGGGCCCGGTGCAAGGGGCTCCGGTCCGGGCGGTGTCCATCGCCGCCGTCAGAGCCGGCCAGACCATCAGTGAACCGGTCACTCTGCAACTAAGTCTGGCCGGCGACGCCTCCGCCGAGCCGGGTTCCGCCGGCGCCGCTCTTCCCGGCGCCGCCGAGGTCCGGTGGCAGCTCCTGGACCCTTCCAGCGGCAGAGGTCCGGTCATCGCCCGGGGCTCCAGCCTGACTGCCGCCTACTCCCTTCTCCCCGACCCGTTCTACGCCGGCCCGCGGGTGTTGGCCGTGGGTGTCTACGACAAGAATGGCAGCTTCCTGGCCGGCGATGCCGTGCCGGTGATCGTGGCGCCGGTGCCGCGGGTAGCCTTGGCCGGGGTAACCGAGGGTCAGACCGTGACCGGCCCGGTCCGGCTCGGTGCCGCGGACCTGAACTTCCAGACGGTTTCACTCGAATACACGGTGACCGACCCAGCAACTGGGGAGACAGAGACCCTTACGAGTTCAGGTGATCCTCAGGGCCAATGGACTTGGACCCCCGGGACCGCCGACAACGGCACCCGGTCCCTCCAGGTAAAGGCATATGACCGCGAGGGGCGGGCTTACTCCAGCCAGCCGGTGACGGTGACCGTGGCCGCCCAGCCCTGGATCGCGCTGACGGGAGTCCGAGCGGGTAGCACGATCAACCATCCGGTTACCCTTGGCGTAAGCGCCAACTTCCCCATCGCCTGGATGCAGTACATCCTCCGCGACCTGGCGACGGGGGCGGAGAGGGTCCTCTATCAGCCGGCGGGGGGAGCCGAGTCTTACCGCTGGTTTCCTGGACCCGACCGCACGGGCCGCTATGAAATCCTGGCCGCCGCCGGCGATGCCAGTGGCAAGCTCTATGTCACCGACCCGGTGGCGGTGACGGTGGATGGCAGTGCCAGGGTCCTGCTGCAGACCATCGGACCGGACCAGGTACTGCACGGCAACGTCTCCCTGCGGGCGGTAAGCAACGTGCCCCTATCGCGGATGCAGTTCGAGCTGGTGAACCCGCAAACCGGCGCGGCCCGGGCCATCGCCGGTGGCGCCGATCCCCTGGCTACCTACACCTGGACGCCGGCCGGTCCCGACGATGGCAACTGGCAGATCCGGGCGGTGGGCACCACGGCAGGCGGCGCGCGGCTGGCCGGCGAAGCCGTCCCGGTGCGGATCCACTCTGGGACGATCTACGGGCCGAAACCGGTGATGGAGAAGTCCCTGTTCCAAGGCTTTGCCTCCGACCTGGCCCGGAAGACCATGGCGCGGACCGGCATGTCCGCGGCCCTCCAGGTGGCCCAGGCCATCCTGGAATCGGGGTGGGGCCAGTCCTCCCCGGTTGACAAGTACACCGGCATGATGTCCTACAACCTCTTCGGGATCAAGGGCACCGGCCCGGCCGGCTCCGTAACCTCCAACACGTGGGAAGAGTACAACGGCGTCACCTATTACATTGACGACGCCTTCCGGGCCTACCATAACGCCTCCGAGAGCTGGGACGACCATGCCCAGTTGCTTCTCACGAAGAGCTGGTACGGGCCGTTCCGGGATGTCATGTACGACAGCACGCAGGGGGCCTGGGCTCTGCGGCGGTGCGGCTACGCCACAGATTCGAAGTATCCGGTTAGACTCATCGACATCATCAACCGGTACGGCCTGTACCACCTGGATGAGGTCGGGATCTAGACGCCGGAGCTGGCCCTGCGCGGGCGGGCCAGGCCGGACGCGACCGGTCTAAGCCAAGCAAGGGTCGAAGGAACCGGCCGGAGTGGGGTGCGGGAACTGGAGCGCCCCGCCGCCGGGGTGACCGGTTACTACGCGAAAGAGGACCGACGCTGGGTGATCCACGTCAAGGCCGCAACCCACCGGCGGAATCCCATCTGGCACACGATCGTGGCCGGACCCGAGGTTTACAATGCCGAAGGGCTCATGGCCGAGGCCAGCATCTTCAAGGCCGTCTCTGCCGTGATCCCGGCCCTGAAGGGGGTCTTCCTTACCTACGGCGGCTGCGGCTTCTTCCACGCCGTGATCCAGCTGGATAAGAGGGTTGAAGGTATCCAGCGCAACGCCATATTGGGCACCTTCGCCGCTTTCCCACCCTTGAAACGGGTGGCCGCTGTCGATACCGTTGTCAACATCTACGACCCGCACTACGACCCGCAGGATGTGGAGTGGGCCATGGCCACCCGCTTCCGGCTGGATAAGGACCTCATCATCGTCCCCGACGCCCTCGGCCACGAGCTGAACCTGGCCACCGACAGCGGTCGTGGAGCCAAGCTGGGTGAGTGCTTGGGTGAGTGCTTGGGTGAGTGCTGCAGAAGCGGTTTCTGAGAGTTCAATGCCCTGTGTCAGAGCTCCAACAAACATGAATGGTCGGAGAAACGGACACTTACCGCTTAGTAACCATCCGGAAACCCGGATGAACAGCATGGTTATGTAACCCGCCGCGTCGCTAGAAGGCTTGTTTGGACCCCTGCGGGAGGAGAAGTGTCTGGGTTTCCGGACAGTCCGGTACACGAAAGTGTCCGGAAAAACGACCCTCAGCCCTGAAACTTTGTACTCCTCTAGCACAAACTCGCACCCACAGGCCGGCTCCTTCGTCAGGAACGAATCAGACTCCGGACGACCGTGAACCGGGCGACACCCAATGCTCCCAGGGCCACGGCAGCCACTAACAGCGTGATCGCTCGCACCCGGCGTTCGTCTGCTGCCACATGAATCAGTAGTGCGGCCAGAACAGCCACAGGGAGTACAACGGCCGCCAACCAACCAGCCTTCCTTCGGGGTGACGGCCGTGACTTTCCCACGGGTGAGGTGGCAGAAATCCCTTGCCTGCTCTCCCCCGGCAACCTCATACATGATAGCGCGTCAGTTTGGTCCAGCCAAGCCGCATGGTATGGAGGAATGCGCCGGCAGTCCGCTCTTCCTGATGCGAACGCGCTTTCCTTCGCTGACAAAACAAATGAGCGGCCCAGAAAGGCCGCTCACGCTTGTGTTTCTCTTGTGGGCGATACCGGAGTTGAACCTGTGATCTCATGCATGTCAATCGTCGCAAAACCGGCTCACCAAGTTGTACGGGCCTCACAGAGTGCACTTTGGACTTGCATGGAGTTCACCCCACGCACCGACTTCCACGGTTATTGCTGTCACTTTTGCTGTCAGACGGCCAAACCATGGTGACCCACCGGTGACCTCGGTAGGAGCACCAGGCTGCCGTAGCATCGTGCCGCGGAGCCGGTACACTTGACTGTTGCATGGTCACGTGCCGCAGCGCGGGGCCTATAGGTTCCGGACGATCAAGGAGGCGATAGCCCCTGCTGCCGCTCCAAAGGCCGCCGACACGAAGTGGTTCACCCACTTTCCGCGGTCTCGGCGGAGGCGCCCCTCGATCCATGTATCGATGTAGGCGGCGTTCTCAGCCTTCCACCGGCTTACTTCGTCCTCGGTGAGCCAGTCGTCGATGCCAGGGGACTGCACCCACCCCCGTCGTAAATTGGCCAAAGTATCGTCAACCTGGTCGCTCATCCGTGACTTCAGCCGACTCGCAACACTGCGAAGTTCCACACGGCCCGGTTCGAGCTGTGTGATCCGGTCGACGATACGCACGGTCTGCTCCTCCAATGACCGCCTCAAGGTCTTCCACGCGCCCTGGACCACTATCGAACTTGTGACCAGGCCACGCCGGGCCATATCCCTATCGTTCCGCTGGATGGCCTCGCTGACGCGCTCGGGGACGCTAGCCATCATCGCGTCGAGGATGTCTAGAACCTTGTCCACTGGGCACCTTCCTTTCAATGCTGCCTGTTCGTGATCTACTCGCCATCGCCGACCACTCCCCCGTCAGTCCATACCGATACATTCCGCGCGCTCGGGCTTGGAAACCAGGCGCAGGTCTGTCACCACCCATAGGCCGGCAGGAAGCGGTCCCCGAGGAGCCTTTCGCCGTGGTGCAACCGGGGCTGGATTGCCAGACTACAAGGCAGTCGAGGCGAACGTCGGGACTCCCGGCGAGGCTCACCAAGGTAAAGCCCCTTTTTGTGGCGGGCCCGAGGTACGGAAGGTTGGACAACGAGGCCACATGAAAAGCGACGAACTTGTCCCCGTGGCGCCAGTGCCCGGAGGCTAGGCCATGCGGCGCCCACGTGCAGGAGTCGCGGTCACCGCGAAACACGTGGCCTACGATGCTGCGGGGAGCAGCGTCTGCAGTTAGCTCATGCCGCGCCGCATTAGAAGTGTCAAGGCCTAGATGGTGAAGCGGATCGAGGACGCCCCAACCCGACCCGTAATCCGCGCCTCGTCGGTCAAATCCCGACCGCCGGCTCAGAAGAAAAGGCCAGTCCCGAAGGGTTTTTGGGATTGGCCTTTTCGTATTCTCCCATCAGCGCGTATCCCCTTGGCAGCAACGTGGTAGCGGCTGACCTCCGGGCGGCTTCGAGTCATGGAAAGCTTCGCCCTAAAAGGATTTGCGCGTGTTAGGCGAATATGTTCTGCGTGAAAGATATGCCCCGGATCGGAGGGGTCACATGCGATACGTTGCTCATTTCGCATTGCTTGTGCCGATCTCAATGATTCTGGCCTGGGTCTATGGCGCGGCCGTGAACCGGTGGGCCAACAACGCGCTGTTGCACTCGTCAGTCCTTTGTGCGCTCTCCTATCTACTCAGCTTCACGCTGTACCCGCCGTTGCTCGTTGATACTCAGGCCATGCAACTTTTCCCACTTCTCGGACGTCTGGGTATACTTTCGGCTCTTCTCGCACTAATCGTCATGCTGCCGATACTCATACCCATCCTCCTGTTCGCGGCACTTGAGGACTCTCCCAACCTTTCGGACGACTTCAGTGTTCTTCATGCGTATCTACCCTTTGGGTGGTACCTCAGCTCGAGTTTTGACGGCGTGATTCTCAACTTCTACAGTGAATTGCTCCCAGTGCTGATACTGGGCGGCGTTCAGTTCGCGCTGACAGGAGCTTTACTTGCCACCGGCGCAAGCTTTCTGCCCGGTGACGCTCTTGGTCGCGTCTCCTCGCTGGGGACATCAGCCGCAGGTATCCTAAAGTCCTCAAACTGGGTCCCGGGCATAGCCGTTGCAGTGATCACCTGGGCCATAGCCAAGCTTCTAGAGTCCTGGCTCGTGGGGATGTACCAGGAAATGGCCAGAAAGGGTGGTCAGACCTCCGACACACACGCCTGGTATTTTGAGGGCGGTGGTTACTTTGGCGCGGCCACGAAGATCGATGCCTATGTTCATGAGCACGGGCGGGGTAGCTGGGGAGCGCTGGTCGGCAGGAGGATTTGGACCCATCGTCTTCTCGCTTGGCTGGTCCTCATCCCGGCCTTGCTGGCCGCCACAAGGGCCATAGTAGGCTACCCGTGGAGCGATTCGCGTACCGCCGGAATCGGGATAGTCATCTCCGTCGTCTTCCTCCTTTCAGCCATCTACAGCGATGCGTGAGGCGCCATCTCCGACCTGCCAGTCCGCAAACCTCATTTCTGCCCGAGCTGTAGGGCAGGAGGAACACCGCGTGAACGCGGCAATGACGAAAGGGGTGGCGACTCGCCAGGGGCCTCCACAACCCGACACTTTCTCCTGCTGCTACATACCCCTTTCGGACCTCCGCGGTCGGCCCTACTGCACCACGGCCAACCTCTTTGCGACCGCCTCTGCGATGACCGGGTCCTCCTCCAAGTGGTAGGTCTCGATACGGCCGGCATCGCACAGCGACGCCAGACTTGGGTCCATGGGAAGGCGCGCCAGGAGCGGAGCATCGGCGGAGCGGCTAGTTCCTCACCCCGGCTGATTCGACACGATTAATGGCAGGGCGGCCTGTGCTGGGTTGTGCCGGCTGCCCCGCCACGTGGCCAGGCCATAGCTGGGACCACCTTCACCGCGCCCCAACGTTGCGATTCCTGCCGTAAAAGACCCGCCCCGCATACAGGTTCCGCAAGTACTGGCAAGCTCGCGCCCGCTCTTTGTTGGGGTTAAGGCACTTGAGGGCGTCGCTGCACTCCAGGTACCGGGAGCAGCACCCGAACATGGCGTTCGAGTATAATAAGAAGCACTTTTCGTAGGTCCGACGGGCATTCTGGACAAGAAGTGCTGTACACGCATCAGTCCACGCTATCGGGGCCCACCCGTCAACCCCGGGGCCTCCCACGTCTCCAGCCAACCCAAGGTCGGCGGCACGGGCCCCGAAAACCTTCGCCCTGCTGAAAGTCTTGCCGCTCTCGACCCGGATGACCGGAGCATCCCAGAATGTGAGCGTCGCCATATGGCCGTCCTTGCTGGTCCGGACAGAGACCTGGCTTGGGTCAAAGAAATCGGAATCTACGATGGCGCCCACGATGGTCTGTAAGATCAATGAGAGGTCCAAGGGTCACTCCCCCTTTAGCAGCAGCCGAAGAAACTCGGTTTCGTCCACAATCTCCAGGCGACTACCCTGGTCGATCAGCGCCCGTGCCTTCACCGTCTTCGAGCTCTGCTTGTGGTCGGCGAACCTGGCGTAGTCCTGTACGCCCATGACCAGCAAGGTGGTCTTTCGGGATACAGTGCCAGACACAGTGCCTCCGCTCTCAAGGACTTTCAGGGCGGCGGTCTCCCTCGTCATGCTTAGCAGGGCTCCGGTGAAGACCACGTTGTGGCCGGCAAGGGTCTGGGAGGTGACGGCGGTCGGCTTGAGGGTCCCAAGGTTGGGTTCGTAGCGGCCTTTCCGGGTGCCCTGATGCTGGCTCGGTGCCCAACACGGGCGGTAATTGCCCTCGTCGAGCACGCCGACCTCCATCTCTATCTGGGCCGCAAGGTCCTCAATGGATTCACAGGCGTGCTGCCTGCAGGCTTCGACGAGTATATGTCCGCTCGTCCGGGCGTCATCGTGGGCATCGTGGTGGTCGAAAACGTGGCCCAGGGCATTCCCAAGAGTCAGCAACCTGTAGTTGGGCAGCCCCGCCCACGTTTTCCGGGCCACAACGCAGGTACACACGATGCGAAGCGACGGGTATTTGAGGCCGTACTTCTCCATTAGCTGCCGAAGCACACTCACATCGAAAGCGGCGCTGTGGGCGACAACGATCTGGCCGTCGATCATCCGGAAGACTTCTGGCCAGACAATGTCGAACTCGGGTTTGTCGGCAACATCTTCAGGGTGAATGCCGTGGATCTGAATGTTGAAGGGGTTGAAGTAGTTGAGGTCGGCGGGCGGTCTCACCAGCCATTCCCGCTCGCGGGTGACCTCCCCGTCCTTAAACACGATCAAGGCCACTGCACAAACGCCTGCCCTGTGCTCGTTCGCGGTCTCAAAGTCGAGGGCTACAAAGCTCGGCCCCGTTTGGAGCCCATTCGCCGCCAGCTTCTCCATCCAGGCACCCCCAGCACTTCTAGATTGGGGCAAGGGAAAGTCCCAAGACCAGGGCACGGGAACAAGCCCACTTTCTACTCTTGGCCAAGCGGCACCTGCTTGCGGCCTACAGGCGGCGTCCACACGAATCACGGACGGTGCACGCCGCTGGCTGGAACGACCACCAGCGCGGAGATCCCGGACCTCATACCCCCGTGTACTGCCGGCGGCCCAGCCCGACTGGAGCTGAACCGCCGGTCATCCTGGACACGGTCCATTAGCCTAAACAATTTCCTTCTTACATTCCTGACGTCTAATCATGAGGTGCCTGACGACAGAGGGGCCTCTATAAACGTAAAGAGTGGAGCCGGGGGGCAATCCCCGCTTGTGTTCCAGGACTGGAAGCGCACCGTACACCGTATGTCGGCTCCGCTCAGAAGCTTGGCCCCGTATTTCCCCCGCGCACCGAGCCAGCCCAAGATGGTCAGGAAGTCAGATGCCGCCGGTGGTCGCCCCTTTCGGGTGACATCTGGTAGAAACGGCACGCGTCGCGCTCGACGCACACGCTGTCCCCAAAATGCCCTCTACAGCTGTAAGGCCGAGGCTCGGAATGACGGTAAACACTGGCGACAGCGCTTGTAACCTCGGCCAGCTTGAATGGCTGCCCCCCTGAAACAGTCGGCCCCGTAACCTCGACCGGCAGTCGCCGGTAGTAATCCTGCAAGGTCGCCAGGGCACGTTCTTGAGACAGGCCGAGGCGATAGAGTTCTTGGGCCAAGCCGTGGAAGACCAGATTGCGGTTTCCCTGCTCGGGGAAGGCCTCCCCCGGCAAGCATCTGGCAGCACAGGGCTTTTGGACGTCCACGCCAAGGTGGCGTTTGCAGGTCTTTATCGGCGACAGATCGGGAGACTGCCCAGGCCGGGATACGTGGGCAGCGGCCGACGCGTGTTACCGGCAGCCGTCCGGTGCGGACAAGCTTGTAGGCCATGGAGATGCTTATGGATAGCATTTCCGCCACTTGCTTGGCCGTCTTAGCGCTCGGACGACGTTATTGCGGGGTCAAAACGCTGATCCGGAGGGTTTTGCTGCAGGTTTTGCTGTCGTGGACTCCTGCGCATACCAAGATAAGGAAAACCGCAGCGGGCCGAAGTGGCCTTGTACTGCGGTTTTCTTGTGTGGGCGATACAGGAATTGAACCTGTGACCTCATGCATGTCAAGCATGCGCTCTAACCATCTGAGCTAACCGCCCGTTAAATTGTGCAGGACTTATTATAAAGGCTGGCGCAAGTCGAGTCAAGGCAAGTCCGGCTTTGGGGCAGACGCCGATACCACGACAATGACGCCGCAATCATGACCCAAGATCGCTTGTCTCAATCCAGCACGCCCAAACTTAGGTATCTTTCGCCCGTGTCCGGACAAATCGTGACCACAGTCTTTCCCGGTCCGAGCTGTTCAGCGATCTTCAGCGCCGCGAACACGTTGGTGCCGGACGAGATGCCAACGAAAAGCCCTTCTTCACGAGCCAGCCGCCTGGCCGTGGCTGCCGCATCATCATCTGATACTAACACAACCTGGTCAATGATAGCGCGGTTCAGTACCTCGGGAATCAGGCCGTCGCCGATGCCTTGTTGAATGTGGTTGCCGATGGTCCCACCCGCCAGGATCGCCGCCTTCTCTGGCTCGGCTGCCACCACCAGGCACCCCGGGAAAGCCTCCTTGAGCCGCTCGCCGACGCCGGTGATAGTGCCACCGGTACCGATCCCCGAAACGAAAGCGTCTACCCGCCCGCCCTCGCCCACCTGCCGGATGATCTCCGCCGCCGTCGTGGCGCGGTGCGCCTCCGGGTTAGCGGGATTGGTGAACTGGCTGGCGAAGAAAACGCGGCTGTCCTCCCTTGCCATCCGCTCCGCCGTCGCCCGCGCCGTCTCGATGGCCTGTCCGATGTCGTCCCCCGGATCGGTCAGCACCAGCTCGGCGCCATAAGACCGCATCAGCGCCTGCCGCTCCTGGCTCATGTTCGCCGGCATGCAAATCCGCACCCGGTAACCTAGGGCCGCCCCCACCAGGCACAGGGCAATGCCCTGGTTGCCGCTGGTGGCTTCGACGATGATGGAATCTGGCTTCAAGAGCCCGGCCGCCCGCGCCGCCATCACCATGGCGTAGGCCGGCCTGATCTTGATGCTCCCTCCCGGATTCACCGTTTCCAGCTTGACCAACAGCTCGCTCCCATTTCCCGGGCGGACCCGGCCCAGCCGGATCATGGGCGTCCGACCGATGGTGTCAAGGACTGACGTACAGACGTCGTTGGCGGTTCCTAACATGCTTCAGGTCGACCTACTTCCCTACTGGTGTTTTGTTACGAGTTTCACGAAAGCTAGAGACAAACTTCGACCCGAGCCCCTACATTACCTCGTTATCTCTGCCGTCTGGAAGGAAAAACCCAGCGGACAGCGGCATAGCACTGTCTAGCTGGGTTCTCTAGGCTGTGTCTGGAGAGAGGTTACGGCACCTGTCTGAGATTCAGAGATCCTTTCATGCCTGGCAGGGTTCCGCTCTGAATCTTCATCTCCGGCGCGTCCATGGTCCCTTTCAAGATCTGCCCGTTGGACTCCCAGGCCAGGCGGAAGGCGTACACCTGACCGGTGGGTGCCTTGTAACTGAAAGTGACGTTGGTGCCGTTGTCCTTCCAGTCGGAGAAGGTGAAGACCTTTGTCTGGCCGATCATACTGAGCTCTGGCGCCGGCTGTGAGGATGAGACGATGGTCATCGTTAATGTCCCAGTCGTGCCCTTGACTCGGAGGTCCGCGTCTCCTTCCCACCATTCGGCCCCGTCGCTCCAGGCCGTCCAGTACCTCATGCCTTTGCCGGCGACCGCCGACGCATAGTGGTTGCTGGACACGATGATCGGTTTATCCTTCTTGGCAACGACCGTCGCCGTGCTTTCACCTATCTTGGTTCCGGCCTTGGTCAGGACGGTCAGCCGCACGGTATAGGTACCCTCAAGGTTGTTGATGGCCTTGACGAAAGGCGCCGCGGTAAGTGTGGTCTCGGTCGACATCACCACGCCTCCCAGGCTCCACTGCGCCGTGTGGGTTTTCGTGTCGATCGCCTGACTGTCGATATTCGCCCGCAGCAACAGGTTGGGCCTATCGAGGTCGACCGTGGCCTCACGAGGGAAGACCGAGACAATCGGGATTTTGGCGGGCTCCCCGCTAAAAGCGGTAGGGTTGTCACTCTTTGGGGGCGTCTGTGCCGGTGTCTGACCGGGCGTTTGCCCGGAGGTCTGCCCGGAGGTCTGCTTGGGTGTCTGCTTGGGTGTGGTGAACCCTGTGCAACCCGCGGCCAATAGCGTGACAACAATCAGAGTAACGGACAGCATCTTCCTAGACCAGAGACCGTTCATCCAAATGTCACTTCCCCGGATACGTACCTCAGAGACAATATTATGTTTCCCTTGCTCCATTGCTCCATGGCGCAATGCCGGCACGCCGGCAGACGTGACAGCGTAAATGCCCGTACCCAGGGCGCATGAGTTCGTTCCGGCGTGCCATCCGACCTTTCGAAAAAGGCGAAAGTGTTCGACACGAAACGACAAACCCTTAGGGCCCGGGACAGGAGCCTTACCGGTGGCGACGAGTCCCGTGACGGAAGACGGTAGCCGCGGGAGACAAGGCGGGTTGGACGGGCCGGCAGGTCTAGGAACGGCCTAGACGGCGAATGGTGCGCTGCCGCGCCGTGAAGCAGGCCGTGCTGTCGATGCCGGCCGCCGTGACCTGCTCCAGAAGACGGTCGAAAGAACGCCCCGGGCTCTCGGGGTCGTGGGCATCGGACGCCAGGGTGATGGGGATGCCGGCTGCCTTGATGGACGGAAGCCAGGCTGGATCGGGGTACATCTCCCCCACCGGTTTGTACCATCCGGCGGCGCTGACTTCCAGGGCGACGTCCGATGCTTTCGCCGCCTCCAAAAAAGCCTGCCAGAGATCATCGGGGCGGCTGGCCGGCCGAAAACCGAAAACCTTGATAACGTCCGGATGCCCAATGGTGTCGAAAAGGCCGGACCGCGCCGCTTGGCCGAGGATCCGGAAGTACTGGACGTACATGGCGTCGACGTCCAGCCCTTGCCACCGTGGCATGTTCTTCGGGTCGTCAAAACAAAAACCGTCGATGAAATGAACCGACCCGATGACGTAGTCGAAGGGTGCCTTGGCGGTGAAGGCGGCGATGGGCCTTTCGAAACCCGGCACATAGTCCATCTCCAAACCCAGCTTCACCGGCAATCCTTCGTCTTTCAGCGCCCGCACCAGCCGCAAGTATTGGTCTAGTTCAGCGTCCACCCAGTCTACGGGCAGCATGGCGCGGTTCTCGGGGAAACGATGGCCGTGCTCGGAAAAACCGACTTCGGTGACGCCGCGTGAGAGAGCGTTTTCGATGAAGCGCCGCGCCCACTCGCGGGTGAATGGGCCGCGCTCCAGGTGTATGTGGTAATCGGCGATGAAGGTCATTAGCTTTCTCATCTCACCGTTCATGGTGATGCATTGGTCCGTTTTGCTGCCTGACGTGCCTTGACGTAAGCGCCGCGCTCGCGTTGACAAGGCCCACGGACATAAGTATACTAGTACTTGCGCTTCAGGCTCCAGAAGAATCATGGACCTGCCGCGATGAGCACTTTGACAAACAGCAATCATGGCATACCAGGGCGAATAGCTCAGCTGGCAGAGCACATGCTTTACACGCATGGGGTCACAGGTTCGAGCCCTGTTTCGCCCACCAGCCTTGAGGGTTAATACGTGGAGACGTGGTGTAGCTGGCCTAACATATGTGCCTGTCACGCACAAGATCGCGGGTTCGAATCCCGTCGTCTCCGCCATAAATATGGCGCGGTAGCTCAGTTGGTAGAGCAGGGGACTGAAAATCCCTGTGTCGCCAGTTCAACTCTGGCCTGCGCCACAGCACACGCGGAAGTGGCTCAGTGGTAGAGCATCGCCTTGCCAAGGCGAGGGTCGCGGGTTCGAATCCCGTCTTCCGCTCAAGACGAACCGGGCGGGCTGCTAAAAGCCCGTCCGGTTTCGTTTTCTTGACTCCCCTCTTTGCCGCCGCATATAATTGAAAAGCAACAGGCGGTGCAAAGGCAGCGGCACGGCGACATAGCCAAGTGGTAAGGCAGAGGACTGCAAATCCTTTACCCCCGGTTCGAATCCGGGTGTCGCCTCAAGACAGCGAAACCCGAGGTCCCAAAACCTCGGGTTTCGGTTATCATTGAGTGTAGGAGTTTTCCGTGACGTGTCTTGCCGGGATGGCGGAATTGGCAGACGCATCGGACTTAAAATCCGACGGGCCCAAAGCCCGTGCCGGTTCAAACCCGGCTCCCGGCACACGTAGGAAGAAGGCACCCCTCTCATAGGAGTGGGTGCCTTCCCTTATAGGTCTGGGTGCCTTCCGGTTTCGGTTCCGTTGGCGCAGACGTTCTTCCTTGACGGGTTGACCAAAAACATACCCTCTTCGACCTCCGACAGCTTCTCGAACAAGGGCTCGATACCGAATTGCCGTTTGAAGTCCATTTCCTCTTGGTACAACGGAACAACACCATATACGTTAATGAGGCTTCGGTCTCTTGTCGGGATTAGGCCTATCTCCCCTTTCAATGCGCTCAGAACCGCCCCGTTGAACTTGATGTCTTCCGCATATGGTTCGCCGTCTGAGTTCTGCACTGTGTGTCCGTGACCGAGCCAGGAATGGTACTCGTGTGGGTACCTTGCCAGCTGCTTCAGAAGTCTTACTGGCCAGTAATGTCTCTCGTCCTCTAACGCCCCAGAGTCAATCGGCCATGACCCAGGGAGGATGATCACTAACTCAGCTCTCTCCAGACTCTGCCGCTCCTTCTTCAGGGCCGCTGGAATAGTCATAGGTAGGTCGCTCATGCCCGTAGTGTGAAGGACTCTGACGGGATCTTCGTCGGTCGGCTCCATGAAGTGAACATCTATGTGAACGATGTCGGAGACAATCTCATGGAAAACACTAGTGGTTCGTCCAGGGAATATCCGATCAAAGTGGGCTTCAATCTCCTCCGCGTATAGCACTGGAGCCACTTCGACATCCGTGCCTGCCGCATACTTGACCCTTGCCTTGTCATTTCTTCCACCGAACAGTCTCCTTAGCACACTGAAACCTCCCAATTGCGTCTATGGCTACCCGCACTCTGGTGTCACTCTGGTGTCAGCGCCAGTTCGGCCCAATCCCCGGATCCCAACACCAAGCTTTCCTTCTGGCAGCAGGCGGCCAACCCTAGATTCTCCGGTACCACCTCTCTGGGTGAACCGATCCTTCTTTCCATTTCCTATGGGAGTCTCTTAGAAAACCCACCAAGCGTGCCTCCTCAGCGGGAAGCCCATAAGAAGTACGCTCCGCGCCACAGACTACCAGCCATTTGGAAAACTGAGCCCAGTCGAGCTTGAGGATACCGTAAACCGTCTTCAGGTACGTGTGCGCTACCGTGCGCCCAAGAGCGCGGGCAAGCAGTCGGTGGGCTGCGGGTGCTCCCGAAGGTTGGGGAGCACCACTCAACGTGAGGTACGTTCGAGCGATATCGGATAGGAAGAGGCCTTTGGTAGCGCCGACCCAGTCGATAACGTACATTCGGTCGTTTGACTCCACTATGTTGCCCGGATGGAAATCCCCATGACACAAGGAAGCCCCGTCAGGTACTTCGTCGAGTACACGTAACACGAAGTCTTTCAGTGACTGATCCAGAACCTTAGACCGTCCGATCAGGTACGACGACACTGACTTGGCATCGTTCAGTGGGAAATCAACGTCAAAAGCCCCGATCTCACAATGCAGTCGGGCCAGCGCCGTGGCGTGGTGGCCCAATCTAAGTACCTCTCGCTTCATGCGAGCCAGCATCGTCTCTCCTGAAAGCCACTCCACCTCCAGCGCCGGCCTGGCATCGACCATCCGGTATGCATAGACTTGGGCCACGTTGAACCCCGCGGCTTTGAGACTCTGCATGACGCCCATCTCGTACTTGGCAAGAGGTTCATCTTCGAGTCTCCGGAAAACGCGCAGCGCTCGCCGGCCATCCAAATCATAAATCTCCGTCTGCCAACCGCTGGCAAGCAGCTTCATCTTCGACAGAACAGGGTCCGTCACGCGCATGATTCCTCCGTTCGAGACCATTCAATCACACGGCGTTCGGCACTGCGCCTGCGACGCCTGCTTCATGGAACCCGCATCCCTGCGGCCATTGGGAATCACTCCCGTTCCAGCAGCCGACGCAAGCTTGCCTCAAAAGCCCGGTCATCGGCGGAGTCGCGGGCAGCAGGTCCCCTGGTGCGTCCCCCTCCCCGTCGAAAGCGTGCCTTGAGCTCCCGTTCTTCCAACAGGTGCTCGATGCTGTCAGTCCGGAAGATCCGGCCGTCGGGACCAAGAGCACGGGCCCCTCGCCCCAGCGCCAGCGCCGCCAATCCCCAGTCCTGGGTCACCACAATATCCCCACGTTGAGTCCGGTTGGCCACGGCCAGGTCGGTCGCCTGGGACTCGTCACCCACCACCACGTGCTCGTGACCGGCGCCCCACGACTCCAACCAGTGGTTAAAGGAGGCCACGGTCACCACGCCGAAGCCGAAAGATGTCTGCAGGCGCCTGATGACCTCCATGGCCCCCCGGGGGCAGGCGTCCGCGTCGACCAAGACCTTCATAGCCCATCCGCCTCCCTACCCTAATGATTCCTCCGCGCTCTCTTCGTCTCCTGGCATGACTCCAACTGAACCCTCAGTGGCCTTAAGGTGCAGGGAAGGGACTCTGGGATGGCGAAAGGCCCAAAGCCATCCATCGACTCGAGGGTGAACCACCATGACGACAGCGAGCGGATTGCTTCGGCAACCGGCAGTGCGGGCTGGTCTGACACTGGCCTGTTTGTTCGGATGGCTGCTATCCTTCCCCATGTTCGGACCCCTTCTCTTCTCCACGGCCGGAGAGTCGGCCCCACAAGCAGGTCTGGTCTTCGTGTTTGCACATGGGGCGGGGCTCTTGCTCCTGCCCTGGCTTCCATTAAAGAGTGAGGCGTTGCGCCGGCTCACAGCCGGGACGGGAATGCTGTTAACGGGGCTGACCCTGGCCTTTTTGTCCGCCCGGAGCGCCGCGCCCCCAGTGGTCTTCGCCCTCATGGCGGGAATAGGCTTCACGGCCGCGGTCCTGGTGTTGGCATGGGTGGAGGTCTGGATGGCCTGTGGACACCGCCTCTCATCCTTGGCCATCGCCATGGCCGGCGCCAATGTGGTAGTAGCGCTGACGGGCATCCCCCTGGGTGTCCCGTCCGCGGCGTTACTGGCAGCCTTGTCCATGCTGCCACTGGCCTTCGGCTTCATTCTTACCAGACTTTCGCTGGCACCCGGCTGGCCACCGCCGCGTCGGGTATCGCCGCTGAAGGTACGTGAAGTGGTGATTGCCATAGCAGCTTTCGCCATGGCCGATTACTTCGTGGGTGGAATCTGGTACAACACCCTATCGGCTTCCATGCCCTCGCTGTGGCCCTGGCAGCCAAGCCTGGAAGCCATCATCTATGCCGCTGCGATACTGGCCTTTTTCGGGTCAGTACGTCGGGGACAAAGCGGCTGGCTGGCCGTGTACTCCTTGAGCGCTTTGGGCTTCGGGTTGTTGTTGGCGGCCTCGGGGTTTCCGGGGGCGGGGGCCGCTCTCGCTTCTCGGGCCGTTCTGCTCGTGGGGTTGGCGGCCGGGGATCTCTTCTTCTGGGACCGTCTGGGATATGTGGCGCAGGTTTTCGGCGGTCGGCGGAGCCTTGGAACCGGTCTCGGCGCTTCCCTCTTCCTGATCGGGCTGGCCAATGTCGGTGCCGGCGTGGCTGCTCCGGACCGGACTGGGCCGGGGAGTACCTTCTTTCTACTTGGCGCTGCTTTGATCTTCTTGGTTATCCCGGTGGTCTTCCGTTATGCCCCTGCGTCTGACCATCCCGCCTTCGAGCCCATTCACCTGCCCTCGCCGCCCTTAGCCTCGTCACCCTCCGCTCCCCAGCCGGCCGCGGGACGGCAAGACAAACACGTGGGTGTTTTGCTGTCCCAGCTTACACCGACCGAGCGCAAGGTGTACGCTTTGCTCGCCGCCGGCGCCACCGACCACGAAATCGCATCCAAGCTCGTCATCTCCAGACATACGGTCAAGTTTCATGTACGGAACGTCCTGCGCAAGTCAGGAGTGGCCAACCGCCGACAGCTGCTCTCCCGGCTGGCGACCGGAGGTCCCTCCGCCGGGGTGAAGGACGGGTGACATCCACGCAAGCCTGGTAACACCGCAATCCTCCCCTTAGGGGTAGTTCCGGACCCGTCGTGCCTGCCATAGACTGACCTTGAAGTTCCGGACGAGGCGGGCTTGGGGAGGAAAAGTCGTGGACGCGCAGACTGGAATACCGGTTCAACCCCGGAAGAAACGGATCAGTGTCGGGAAGGTTATTTTGCTGCTGTTCTCGCTCGTGGTTCTTCTGGTCTTCTGGTTCGTCGCGCGGTCTGGGTTCGTGCCGGGCTTGGCCAAGGTGGTTGGGGCAGATAAGCCGGTGAACCTTGGGGTGAAGTCCACGGCGGCGCAGTCCACCGCGATGCTTCAGAAGCTGGGCATCCGCCTGGATAACCAACCTGCCGCCACGGACCCCGCCAAGTACCGTAAGGTTTATTCGGGGCAAGTGGCCATTAACCAGGACTTCACCGAAAGCGAAATCTCGGCCCTTCTGAACTTCAACCATGTCGCTTTCTGGGCGGTGAAGGACGCTCAGGTGAAGATCAGCAAGGACGGTACCCTGGAGGCTGCGATGCTGGTCAAGACCAGTACCTTCAATATCCGGCGGGACGGCGAAGTGCCCACGGGCGTGATGCGTTACCTGCCGGCGGTGCTGCCCGACGAACTGCCGGTGTATGTGAAAGGGAAGATTACGGTGGCCGGGTCGAACCAGGTCCGCACCGATATTCAGGCCCTGCAGATCGGGCGGGTGACGATTCCAGCCTCCGTGGTCAATGCCGAGGTCGAGAAACAGGCCAACCAGTATGTGAACGACCGGCTCCGCGCCATCCCCGGTCTTTCGATCCAGGAGATCTCTTTCCAGGACGGCAAGGTGCATTTCAGGGGTACCTGGCCCAAGGAGTTCCGGCGCATCCCAATCCAGTAACGGGTGAGGGCGGCGTCACAGCCAATGGAAAACCGCACGGGTCGAAGCACCGGACGGGCGGGGCCCAGATGGGCTCCTTTCGACCAATTCATAGCTGGGAACTTCGTCCTGTGGAGCCTAGTCATTCTTTTCGGCTACCGCTGGCGGCACCTGGAGTTCTACATCTACATGCTGCTGGTGTTGCTACAGGCTGCTGGGATGCTTGCCGTCTGGCGGGTACTGCGCCGTTTCGACCTGCCCATGTGGCTTCTGACCCTGCTCGAGGTAGCCATCATAGCCCATTTGGTTGGGGGCAGCTTCTTCGTGCACGGGACCAGGCTGTACGACACCTACCTGGTATCGGGCGTGCCCTTGCCTCCCTGGTTCAGCCAGTTGCTCCGGTATGACAAACTGCTACATTTCTACTTCGCGGCCGTTGGTCTGGCGGGGTTGCGGTGGTTGTGGCCCGGTCTGGAACTGGGCCGGGCTGACAGGCCTTTCGCCCTATTCCTGATGATTCTCATCGTCATGGGCGTGTGCAGCCTGGTGGAGATCACGGAGTACATCGGGACCAAGCTGGTCAGTCTGCCCGACGTGGGCGGCTACGACAATAACCTACAGGACCTCCTGGCCAATCTGTGCGGAACGCTGGTCGCCGTCGCCGGCATCCTGGTCCGGGACCATTGGGTCCGGGGGCGCCTATCCCGTAATTCCGGACGGTCACAACGCGACAACCGAGTCACGGCGCAGCTATGAGCTATGCCCCAGAGGGCTCCTCCCCCGGCGGCCGGCGGCTCTCACTACCGCCTGGCCACCGCCGGCTCCACGGGCCACCGGTAACCATCCTAAAGCTCGGGTGGCTGACGCGCGGCGCCCTTCGTTTGTCGGCGTTACTATTGATCGTAGTATTGGTCGTCCTCCTGTTCGCGCCGGCCGCCTGCGCTTTCTTCATCGCGTACCCCATCGGCCAGCCCAATCCGCCATCGGGCTCGCGGCTGCCGGTACCCCCTTACGAGGATGTCTCCTTCCCCAGTGCGATAGATGGTGCCCACCTTTCCGGCTGGTACCTCCCCTCCCCAACCCCGCAAGGTCGGACCGTCATCATCTCCCACGGGTTCAGAAACGACCGACTGGTCCACGGGCGCGGGTTGCCGCTGGCCCAAGTTCTCCGTGAGAGGGGTTTCGATGTCCTGCTTTTCGATCTACGCGGCCAGGGGAAAAGTGGAGGCGGGCCGGTGACCCTTGGGGCCCGTGAACAGTGGGACGTGGCCGGGGCCATCCGGTACGCCCGAGCCCGTGGGGCGCAGCATATCGGGCTCATGGGCTTCAGCATCGGAGCCACCGCCTCTCTGCTGGTGGCTGCCGGTGATCCCGGGGTGGATGCCGTCGTAGCGGATTCGGCTCTCACCGACTTGCACGAGTATCTTGAAGCCCAGGTAATGGCCCGCAGCCACTTGGGCCGCGCCTACGCTGAGTACGCCCTTCTCTGGTATCGGTGGGCCACCCGCTCCGACGAGCGGACGGTCCGCCCGGTCGAAGCCATCGGCCGATTGGCATCACGTCCAGTGCTGCTAATCCACGCCACCGGGGACCGGGTCATCCCGGCGGCCGAGAGCGAGAAGCTTCTGGCCACGGCCGCGGCCGCGGTCTCTACCACCTCCTCCGGAACGACCGCTGCCGGCGGCCCGGTGGTTCAGCTCTGGCTTGTATCCGGTACGCACCATACCCACAGCTACGAGGTGAACCCGGAGGCCTATGCGGCCAAAGTGGCGGGCTTCCTGGATGACAACGTTCGGTGAGGAACAGAGGCTGGTGCCCGTCCCCGCGGTTCGCCGAGCACCTCGCGCTCAGATTAGGGCTCGGACCTTCTCCAAGACTTCGGAAACCACGGGCTCAGGTAATGTCAGGGCGTACTCGGCCTGCCTGATTTCCCAATCCAAGCTCTTGACCTGGTCGGCCAGAACGACCCCGCCGACTTCCACCCCGGGGGGAATGGCCACCTCAAACGGGTAACCCTTGGCCTTCGAAGTCAGGGGACAGAAGAGAGCCAGACCGGCCGCTTCATTATAGACCCGAGGCGAGATAGTCAGCGCGGGTCTTCTCCCGGACTGCTCATGACCCGCCTGTGGACTGAACCATAGCCAGACCACATCTCCCCGGTCCGGCACGAACACCCGCACCTCACCAGGCCTCCTTGCCCCGCACGGGCTTGACCTCTATCTCGCTGTGGCGGTTCGACTCCGATATCTGCAGGACCATGTCCTCAAGGGCGCACTTGACGGCCGCGCGCCGGATGGTGATCTCGTTACCATCAGACCGGACCTCAACGGCCGATCCTGCCTCAAGGCCCAAATCCTTTGCCAGGGCTTTAGGAAGTCTGAGGGCCAAGCTATTACCCCACTTCTGGATCGTAAGTCTCAACCTGGTCACCTTCATGATGTATCTACATTGACTATACTCCTGAAGCGCCATGCCGCGCAAGCCGGTCCCGCAGCCGAGAGGTTCAGTAACGTTCGACTTTCTAGACCGTAACCTGCTTCCACCGACCCGTCCTGAACCAGATGAAGCTCGACACGGCCATGAACAAGGTGTCGGCGGTCATCCCCCACCACGCCCCCACGACGCCGGTGTGGACCACGTACAAGAGGAGGTACGTGACGCCCAGCCGCAGCACCCAGCCCCCGAAAGCCGAGACATACA
The DNA here is from genome assembly GCA_021791495.1 of Bacillota bacterium. Taxonomy (GTDB): domain Bacteria; phylum Bacillota; class Sulfobacillia; order JAJYWN01; family JAJYWN01; genus JAJYWN01. Next base: position 67,390 of record JAJYWN010000078.1, on the reverse strand, counting down.
TGACGAACTTGGTGTCGCCGGCGCCCCGGAGCGCACCCGTGAGGACGTTGGCCACCAGTTGGTGGACCTGGCAGAACCCCATGATCCGCAGGTAAATGGCACCGAGGCGCACCACGTCTTGGTCCTTCGTGTAGATGCGCATGAATGCTTCGGGGAAGAAGATGAAGGCAATGCCCATGGTACCGACAAACAGGCACCCTTGGCGCACAGCCTCCCAAGTACTCCGCTCGGCGATGCCCGGCTGCCCGGCGCCCAGGTTCTGTCCCGTCAGGGTGGTAGATGCCGTCGCGAACCCGTTGGCCGTCAAGTACGAAATGGATTCGGCGTTAGCGCCGATGGTATGCGCGGCATACGGCATACTTCCCAGTCCGGCGATCATTCGCGCGTAGAAGATCCCCTTCCCGGTCACGATCAACCGCTCGCAGGCGCAGGGAATTCCCACCCGAGCCACTCGGGCGATGAGAGCCCGGTCGGGGAGCAGGTCCTGAGGGAATCTAACTTCAAGGATGGAGCTACCCGAAAGGTACGGGATGAGGAGGAGGATGCCGCCGATGACCCTGGCGGTCGTCGTGGCCAGGCCGGCGCCGAAAACGCCCAGCGCCGGGAACCGCCACAGGCCGAAGACCAGGAGGATGTTTCCGACGAAGCTGATGAGGTTGATGAGAATGTTGATCTTCATGGGGGTCCGCATGTCGCCGGCGCCCCGGAGGGCGCCCGTCAGCACGGTCTGGATCCACATGAAGAAAAGGCCCGGTATCATTACAAGGAGGTACCGCGTGCCTTCTTCCACCACCGCAGGTTCGGCACCCATCCAAACGACCATGGCGCGGGCCTTGGCGAACATCAGCACGGCGCCGATCCCCGCCAGCAGAACGGACGCCACCATGGCCTGCGCCGATGCCCGTCCCGCCTCCCGCGGGTTGCCGGCGCCGATCATCCTGGCCACCACGGCCGTGGCTCCGACCCCCGCGCCCACAAACACCCCGTAGACAGCGTTCAAGGGCTGCATCGACAGACCGATGGAGGTTACGGCCGCCGCCCCCAGATGCCCGACCAGCACCATGCTGACGATCTGGACAAAGGTCTGGAGGAACATTTCGGTGATGGCCGGCCACGCCAAGTTCCACACCATGGAGCGCATGGAGGGCAATGAAGCTACGCGACGGTGCACGGCCTGGGACTGAAGAGCCACGAGCCGCCTCCCATGGTACTCTGACCGGGTGCCAATGTTTGCTATAAGAGAACGTGGCTTTACGCTCTAACAATACACCCGCGCTTGCCGCAATTCCAGACCATAAGCCGGTCAGAGGAAGGGGCTAGGAAGTCTTGAAAAACAGCTCCGCCCCCACCGTCTCCGGGTCTTTCAGCCTCAGCATTTCCAGGCCACCAAGCTTGGCAATGGCGATCTCCGCGGTGGTCAGGACCTCGCTCCCAGCCACCAGATGCCCCCCGTAGCAACGTCCCTCCTCAGTACCGGAGGAGACGACCACATGAGCGTGAATCCATACCTGACCGTTCAGGGTCGAGATGTTCCCCGAGATCGAGAGCATCTCCAGCGGGGCTTCCAGTTTGAAGAAACGACGGTCGTCGTCGGTGACCGGAAAATCCGGGAACCGCCGAAGGTTCCTCAAGACCGCCGTGCGGAGGCTGGCCGCTCCACCCAGGATCAACCCACTCTGGATACCGTGCTCCCGCGCCACGTCTTGGATAGAGCGATATAGGTCTGCCCCCGGCGGCACCCGCATGACCCAGACATCTTCCAAGCTTCCGCGCGCCAGTCTGACATCCATGGCTTTCCCTCCCATTCGTGTTCTCCCGAGCCCCCGATCAGCCCTCTGCGGCATTGCGGCGTGCACCTTCGGCGCGGGTTCATTTGGTATCGCGCTCCTCGGCACCCAAGATTCCTATTGAATGAGCAGAGGAATTCTTTGCCATGCCAAGCCGACCCTTCAGAACTTCGTACGGCGTACTCCTCCGCGGAGGCAACGAAAAGGGCCCTCCGAAGCTAGGGGACGGAGGGCCCTCAAACGTGCTATGGAGTTTTGCGGCTGAGACTTAACCGCGGCCGCCGACCGCCGGAGCTGAGGCCATTGGTGAGCGTTTCCGGCCGAAGATGGAGCCGATGAACGGCAGGATCACACGGTCAATTCCGATGTACCAAGTGTTGTCCCAAGCCAGCATGAGAATGATGGCCAGGAAGAACAGGACCGGGTTGCTGCTGGCCGAGCCGGCGAGCATGTAGTTCATGTTCATGAGAGCACCGCCGATCAGGGCTACGAAGGTCAAGCCGCCAACCATCAAACCGATACCGACGAGAAGTTCCCCAAGGACGATCAGGTACGAGAACCAATGGGAGCTGTTCGAGTTGACCAGACCTTTCAGGAAGTTCTGGTACCACACGTAGGTAGCCCCCGGCTTAAGAGGCTTGCCCGCGGCATCCAGGCCCATCCCAGCGGCCTTCATCCAGTAACCGTTAAGAGCCGTACCCGCCTTGGCACCCCACCAAGCTTCGTTCCCGATCTTGTGCAGGCCGGCCTCGAACCATTGCCAGCCCATCCACACGCGGACGACCAGCCACAGCCAAGTGAGTCTTTTGTCCTGATACATACGTTCCACCAACCTGGGCATTTGACCTTAACCTCCCATGACATTAATACTACTAAAGGCAATAAGTTTACGAAGCAACGCCAGGTTTGTGCTTGAGCATACCTATGTTCGTTGCTCCTCCTACGATAATAGCTGTTACAATCGGCACAATGCAATATTGCGATAGTGATAACTAATACAGAAGAATACACTTCGATAAACATTGTACTTCTGAAGCACGCCCTTCTGAGTTAACACACGATTATAAGCCCAGCGCCACGCCGACCAGCGGACCGCGGCGGTATTGTGGAGCGCGGCATGGGACGCTGGGCAAGCTCTAGGGGCGGCGTGCCGCCATAGACGGTGGGACTTTGGTCTAGAACTTGGCGGCGAGGATGTGCCTGGAGAAGCTTTCGGGGTCGATGTTGGTCCCGCAGACTAAGACTCCTACTTTTTTTCCCCGCAGACGCTCGGCCAGAGGGCCGGTGAGCGCTGCTGTAGCCGCGGCACCGGCCGGCTCGACGGCCAGTTTCATCTCGCAAAACAACAGCGCCATGGCCCGTCGCAGAGCATCGTCGTCCAACTTCACCAGTTCGTCGATGTTCTGGCGGCACAGTTCAAAGGAGTACGGCATGGCATAGGGGGCGCCGAGGCTGTCGGCGATGGTGGCCACCTTCTCGATAGGCATCGGCTTGCCCGCGGCGAAGCTGCGGTGCATGCTGTCGGCACCTTCCGGCTCCACTCCGAAGACTTGGGCGCGAGGCTGCATTATCCTAACTGCCGTTGCCATCCCGGCGGCCAACCCGCCTCCGCCGACGGGGATGATCACCGCGTCCAGATCGGGAACCTGGCGGCAGAATTCCCACCCCACGGAGGCAGTGCCCAGAGCTGTGTATTCTCCCTCGAAGGGGTGGATGAAAGCCCGGCCTTCCGCTTCCCTGATCCGCTCCGCTTCATCGAAAGCGGCGTGCACGTCCTCGGCTAAAAAGACGTCGGCTCCGTAGCGGCGGCACAGAGCCACGCGGTAAGGGTTAGCATTTTTCATCATGACCACCTTGGCGGTGGTGCCCATGACCTTGGCGGCGTAGGCGGTGGCGATGGCGTGGTTACCGGCACTGACGGCGGTGACGCCGCGGGCGAGCTGCGCGGGAGCCAAGTGCATCATGTTCGTGAGGGCGCCGCGGGGCTTGAAAGAGCCGGTGTACTGAAGAAGCTCTAGTTTCAGGAAGACCTCCGTCTCGTCGCCCACCAGATCGCTTAGGCCCGGGCTGCGCCACCGGTGAACTGGCGTTTCAATCACCAGGTCGCCCAGGCGACGGCGGTTTTCCTCGATGTCGGCGGCGCTGAAAGGTTGCTTGCCGGCCTTGGTGCCGGACTTGGTGGTGGGCTTGGAGTTGGATGTGGCGGACATATCTGGATCGGCCTCCGGTCGCTTGTGTGAATTGGGTTAAGGCGATTCGCTAGATACGGGCCGGCTACCTTCTGGAATCGCCACCGCCCGCCATGTGCGCAGGGGAAACCATTGGCCCGTCGAATGGGACTCCCCGAATCTTATCATGAAGGCCGGGAACTAGCTGTGACCACCGACGTGAACTGGACAAACCCGTATGCCGAAAGGCATGGCACGTGGCTGAGGGGTAACCTGCACGCCCACACCAGCCCGGCCAGTTCTTGTGCCACACTGCCCGTCGAAGTGGTTCTGGACCTGTATGCCGACTTGGGTTACGATTTCCTGTGCCTCTCCGACCACATGACGTTGACCCCGGGCGCATGATGAACGTCTGGTACTGGTCCCAGGCATGGAATGGAATTCGCCGGCCGGGGCGGAGCATACGGGGGTTTACACCAGTGACCTGAAAACCTTGGGATCGGTACCCCACATCAGGGATCAGGGAGAACTCCTCCGGCTGCTTTCAGGTGGGAACCGGGTCTTCACCACCCTTAATCACCCCGATTGGCAACTGACGCCCCACTACCGGCGTGAGGCGATGCTGGCGCGGCAAGGGTATAGCGGCGTCGAGATCTTTAATGGGAATATCGAGTTATGCGAAGGCTCGGCCCTCTCTACAAATAAGTGGGACTACCTCCTGGCCCACGGCCGGCGGCTGTTCGGTCTGGCCTGCGATGATTCCCACAGCCGGGCCGACATCGGCTTGGGGTGGCTCATGGTGCGCTCGGAGCGGCGCAGTGTGGAGGGCGTGCTCGCCGGTCTTTGCGCCGGCAACTTCTACTGTTCCACCGGCGTGACCATCGCCGACATCCGGCGGGTGGGCGACACTCTGTTTATCGAGACCGCCGATGCCCAGGAGATACAGGCTATCGGGCGAGGAGGCGTACGTTTGGCGTTGGCGCGGGGTGGCTCGGCCAAGTTCGACCTTGGCGACTTCGACACTAGTTACGTGCGGTTGACGCTGTTTGGGCAGGGTTCGACGATGGCTTGGACCCAACCTTTCTTCCTGGATCGCGAAACGGAGGCATGAGTCAGAATGGCTGCGGGGAACGTGGCAGGGGGTAAGACGGCGGCGGGGGCCGCGGGAACGGGAACGGCGGTTGGCAGGACCGGCAGGGGGAGGCACGACAGGACCACCGACCATGCGGGGACACCGGACAAGACCACGGCTGGTGCCGCAAGCGCCCAAGTTGGGGGGGCCGGTGCCGGGTCTTCGGCCGTAGCGGCGACCGCTTCGGCGGCGGGTGCGGCAGGGGTGGCGGGTTCGGCAGGGATGGCCTCTATCGCAGCCAGGAACGACTCCCTGGTGGTCGAGGCAACCATCACCGGCCTGCAAGAGGCACTGGCTGAAGGGCGGCTCACCTCCCGGCAGTTGGTCCTGGCCTACCTCGAACGCATCGCCCGGATCGACCGCGAGGGGCCGGCCCTGAATTCCATCCTTGAGATCAACCCTGACGCCCTTTTCATCGCCGACGCGTTGGATATCGAAAGAAGGCGCCACGGACCGCGAGGGCCATTGCACGGCATCCCGGTGGTGGTGAAGGATAACATCGATACCGGGGACAAGATGCACACCAGCGCGGGGTCGCTGGCCTTGGCCGATTCCTATGCTTCCGAGGACTCCTTCGTCGCCGCCCAGTTACGGCGGGCGGGGGCTATCGTCCTGGGCAAAGGGAACATGACCGAATGGGCCAACTTCATGACCGTCAATATGCCGGCCGGCTACAGTTCACGCGGCGGGCAGGTGCTGAACCCCTACGGCCCGGGGAAATTCACCCCCGGTGGCAGCAGTTCTGGCTCGGGGGCTTCGGTAGCGGCCAGCCTGGTCACGGCGGCGGTGGGAACGGAAACCTCCGGGTCCATCCTCAGCCCGGCCAGCGCCAACTCGGTGGTGGGCATCAAGCCCACGGTCGGCCTGGTGAGCCGCTACGGCATCATTCCCATCATGCACACTCAGGACACCGCCGGTCCGTTGGCGAGAACGGTGAAGGATGCCGCCATCCTCCTGACCGTGCTGGTGGGAGTGGACGAGCGGGATCCGGCCACCTTGGGGAGTCTCGGCCGTACACCGGAGCCGCTGGACTACACGCGTTTTCTAGATAGCGGGGCGCTGAAGGGCGCGCGGCTGGGAGTGCCGCGGGATCTCTACGAGAAGCTGGACGCCGACCGGATGGCACTGATGAACGCCGCCATCGAGATCATGCGGCGAGAGGGCGCCGAGGTGGTAGATCCCGTACCCTTGCCGGCGGCCAAGGAGAAGATGGACAACGTGGCTATGGTCTACGAGTTCAAGCCGAACCTCAACGCCTATCTGCGGCGCCTCGGCTCCAATGTGCCGGTGCATTCTTTGAGGGAGCTTATCGCTTTCAACTTGCGGCGGCCGGAAAGCCTGCTCAAGTTCGGCCAGACGCTGCTGGTGGAGGCCGAGTCGAAGAGCGGCACTTTGACTGAACCCGAGTACATCCGGAGCTTGATGCGGAACCTCCACCTTTCGACCGTCAGGGGTATCGACGCCGCTCTCGATGAATACCGCCTCGACGCGCTGGTGGTACCTGGGAACTACGGGGCCGGCATCGCGGCGCGGGCGGGATATCCTTCGGTGTCGGTGCCGGGTGGATACGCGCCTGAGGGCCACCCCCTGGGAGTGACGTTTACGGCGAGGGCCTACTCTGAGCCGGCGCTTATCCGGCTGGCTTACGCCTTTGAGCAGGCGAGTAAGCTACGACGGCCGCCGGCCGTGTAGGGCTGGTCAGAGCGCTTGGTCCCAGAATAGGCTTGAGAATAGGCCCTGCCCCGCCCGAGAGCGGGCAGGGCCTGTTTTTGTGGGGCAAAGGCCCGGAGGTTCTCACCAAACTGGTGAGCTGGTAGTATTATGTTGTGACTTTATGTTACCTTATCTATGGAACACACCTCATGGGGGGAAGACCTCATGGATAGCCAAGTACCCGCCACCGTGTATCCGTCGTCGATAGGGTTCTGCGTGGGAGGCAAGAAAGCTCCTCCGCCGCCGCCGCCACCACCACCGTGGAAGGAGATAGTGTGTATAGAGACCACGAAAGTCTATGATTTCTGCTTCCAGGTCGAACACCGTGATAACGTCTGTTTCAACCTGCCGAAAAATTGCATTCCCAGCCTTGGAGCCTACGTTGCCTGCACGATCACGAGTGTGACCTGTACAGAGGTGCCACCGCGTATTCCCCTCACCACTCCCGGATTCTTCAATGTCACACTGCTGCTCACTGTCAACGCGGATATTCAAGTCCTCAATCCCGCGCCGACACCGATCTGCGACTTCCCCGTTACCTTCTCCTTTACCAAAACCGTGACCCTTTGCGCGCCGGATGGCACCACGGTGGTCTGCGACGTCCCCAGTTACTCCTGCGGACCGTGCGTTTTGACACCGGCGGACCAGGTATGCTGCCAGTTCAACCTCTGCCTGCTCGTCGAGACAGACGCCACGGTAAAACTCTTGCTCCCGGCCTATGGCTTCTGTGTGCCGGCGGAGTGCGCCCAGGTCTCTCCGGAGTTCCCGGAGTGCCCGCCGACCGATCTCTTCCCGCCACAGTGCACACTACCGACCGGGGCTCGGTAGCCGTCGCCTTTCGGGGGACGCAGTTTGGCCCAGGCAGCTATGCGAAGGCAGACCTGCCCCATAAGCAGACCACAGGCGCCGTCCATCGGGCGGCGCCCGCGGTTCTTGGGTACCACCCTTCCGGGTCGGTAAGCGGCCCCTCTTCAGGTGGTAGTCCGGGACGAGGACACCGGCAAAGCCGCGGCGAAAAGGTAACTGGACCTAGACCTTCCTGGGAGGCATCGCAGTCATGGCGACAGCTCTTTCGTGCGACCTATTGATCAAAGGCGGACACGTGGTCGACCCGGCCAACGGTATCAACGGCGTGGGCGACGTAGCCCTGTCCGGTGGCAAGGTGGTCGCGGTGACCGCACCGACGTCGGGCGGGGCCGCGGCCGGTACCTCGGAAGGCGCGGCGGGCGGCACCACGAGCGGTGACGGCCGGGGCCCCAGCGGGACTGGAAGCCGGAGCCTGGACATCCGTCCGGCCCGGGTTCTGGACGCTCATGGCTGCTACGTAATCCCCGGGGTTATCGACCTCCACGTCCACCTGTCCTCGAAATACGGCGGCCGTGTGGCCCACGGCATGCTGGCTCGCGCGGGAGTCACCACGGCTCTGGACATGGGCGGTCCGGCGGCCGACGTGATCCGTCAGGCGGGTGAACACGGAGCCGGTCTGACGGCGGCCTGCCTTGAGGGCCTGGCCCCCAAGGTGAACCTGAGCGGTCCCGACGCCTCAGCCGTCGACCTCCGCCGGGCGGCGGAGAAAGGACTGGTGGACGGGGCTATCGGCGTGAAGATTCATTTCGACAACGCCCTCACGCCCGAAGCAGCCGGCCGTGCCATTGAAGAAGCCAACCGACAGGGCATCTGGGTGGCCTTCCACTGTGGCACCACGGCCACCGCCAGCGACATCACGGGTCTTCGCGAAGCCGTGGCGCTGGCCGGCCGTAACCGGCTGCACCTGGCCCACGTGAACAGCTATTGCCGCGGAAACGTGAAGGAACCGGCGGTAGAGGCGTTGGAAGCCATCGACCTCTTGAAAAGCGCGCCCCACCTCTTTTCCGAGTCGTACCTGGCGGTCATCAATGGTACCAGCGCCCGTTGCGTGAACGGCGAACCGGTCCTGTCCCGGGTCAAGATGTGGCTGGGGATGGGTGGCTTTCCCGGTACCCAGGAAGGCCTGCGCCAGGCCATCCTGGCCGGGTGGGCGCGGATCAACTCGGTGGTGGGCGACGACACCGTCCTGGCCACGGGGGCGGAAGGGGTGGCGGCTTGGGAGGCGGCCGGGACGAATATCGGCCTGAGCTTCCCGGTGAACCCGCCCATCCCCCGGCTGATGCTGGCCACTACCAAGGATGATGCCGGCCGCTTCGTGGTGGATGCGCTAGGCACAGACGGCGGCGGCATCCCCAGGAACGTCCTGCTGTCCGCCGGGATGCAGCTGGTGCAAATGGAAATGCTCTCCGTTTCCGACCTGGTACGCAAGCTATCCTGGACCCCTTCGCGCGTTATCGGCCTCGCTCAGAAGGGCCATCTATCTGAGGGCGCCGATGCCGACGTCACTGTGGTCGAACCCCTTTCACGACGCGCACGGACGACCATCGCCGGCGGTGAAGTGGTCATGCACGAGGGAGTGGTCTTCGGGCGCGGCACCACCTTCGTTACCACGGAACGGGGCGCCGCGGCCGTTGCGGCCACACCGGGCTGTCGTGCCAAGGTCATCGACGTTACCAGAACCGGCTTCTACACCGGCGACGGACTGAAAGACGCAGTATAATGCAGGCATGACCTTGAGAGTGGGTGCCTGCTGGTGGGCTTGCCTGGGCGTCTGACTGTCCGCGAACTGACTTTGGGGATTCACTCCTTTCATCCTGGCCGACCTGGTCAAGGCCGCCGTGGCGGGATGGCTCGCCACCGAGCTACGTGCGCGCCTACAGCCACATTCCAAAAAGGGATAGACTTGACGTCGCCGAAATAGGCCTGATAACCCAAAAGGCGAGTGAATCCCTTTGACCTCTCAACCGACCACCAATCGTGCCCAACGCGAGAGAATGTTCTCCCCAGAGTCGAAGGTGCCCATGGTCGTGCTGGGCCACGGAGTGCTCGAGGTTTATCAGGCCTTTTTGGCACCTCTCCTGCCCTTCCTCATCGACAAGCTTCAGCTGAGCCTGGCGATGGCGGGGCTCTTGGCCAGCATCCAGACGGTTACCGGCGCCATCCTTCAACCCTTGTTCGGCGTGTATATCGACCGGTCCGCCGTGACGCGGTTCCTGGTTCTTGGCCCCCTGGTGGCCGCGGCGGCCGGTAGCCTCCTGGGGCTGGCCCCTAACTTCCTCGCGGCCGCCCTACTTATGGCTCTGGGCGGCCTGGCCTGCGCCGCCTACCATCCGGAAGCGACTTCGGCCGTGCACCACGCTACTAGACGGGGGCGGGGCTTGGCCATGTCCATCTTCATGGCCGGCGGTACCTTGGGATGGGCCATCGGGCCGGTTTTCATCCTATGGCTGGTGGGCCGGATGGGACTCGGCGGCAGCTATCTGGCCGTGATACCGGGCCTGATGTTGGTCGGAGTCATTTGGCGCCTCGGCCCCCGCCACATCGACGGCGTGGTCCAAGGAAATGGGAACGGGTACGGGTACGCGAACGGTAACGGGCACGCGAACGGTAACGGGAACGGTAACGTCGGTGGTGACGGCGCCGTGGGAAGCAGAGGCTTCCCTTTCGCCGACCTCCGGGACAACGCTTTGCCACTAATCATGCTGTGGCTGGTGGTAGTGCTGAACGGTGTGGTCAACCAGAGTTTCCAGACCTTTCTGCCGGTCTTCTGGAAGTCCAACGGGATGCCGACGATGGCCACCGGTATATGGCTATCCGTCATGGCCATTTGCGGAGCCGTCGGAGGCATCGTCATTGCCGTTCTCTCGGACCGGTTGGGGCGCCGAGTCATCCTAGCTTCCATCTTGGCCTTGGCCGCCCCCCTCTTCCTGCTGTACTTCTCCTCAACGGGACTTCTGTCGTGGCTGGGATTGCTGGGGGCCTGGTTCATTCTGGGCGGAGTCAGCCCCATCGTCGTGGTGACGGGCCAGGAACTGAACAAGTCGGGCGCAGCGATGACCGCCGGTTTGATGATGGGATTCGGCTGGGCTGGCGGAGGCCTGCTGGTTACCGCCGTCGGCGCGCTGGCCGACCGCATCGGACCGGGGCCGGCGCTCCATAGCCTCCTTCTCCTCCTCCTTGTCGCCGCGGGGTTGGCTTATCTGGTCCCCACGGCTGGAGCCAGGTCCGCCGCCAAGGGAAGGATGGCCACCGGCGCCGGGTCTTAGGGCAGGATTCGTTCGGCGGGCGAAGAATATCAGGGGACGCATCGCGCGCTTCCCGCCGTATCATGCTTCCTCTGGAGGAGAAGGCCTTTGGACCCGATACAAGCCGCGGCTGAACGTGTCGTAGCCAATATCCGAAAAGTGATTGTAGGCAAACCAGAGGTAGCCGAGTTGGTCCTGGTGGCCCTGCTCTGCGAGGGTCACGTGCTGCTCGAGGATGTCCCCGGCGTGGGCAAAACGATGCTGGCGAAGACGGTGGCCCGCAGCCTGGGCTCCACCTTCCACCGCCTGCAATTTACTCCCGATCTGCTGCCTTCGGATGTGACGGGTCTTCATATCTTCAACCAGAAAGCCCAGGAATTCGAGTTCCGTCCGGGGCCCATTTTCGCCCAGGTGGTCCTGGCCGACGAAATCAACCGGGCCACACCCCGCACCCAATCGGCTTTGCTGGAATGCATGGAGGAACGCCAGGTCACCCTGGAGGGCGAGACCCGCCCCCTCCCCCGCCCCTTCCTGGTGCTGGCCACCCAGAACCCCATTGAGCTGGAGGGGACATTCCCCCTACCCGAAGCCCAGTTGGACCGGTTCATGCTGAAGCTTTCCATCGGCTACCCGTCGGCGGAAGAAGAACGGAGCCTTCTCCAGAGGTTCGGCGCCGCCAGTCCCCTTGATGACTTGGCCCCGGTGCTTCAACCCGAGGAACTTACTCACCTCCAGGGACTCAGCCGCGGCGTCTACGTGAGTCCGGCCGTGGAGGAATACGTGGTGGCCATCGTACGGGCGACCAGGCAGCACCCCTTGGTGAGGCTGGGAGCCAGTCCCCGGGGGACGCTGGCGCTACACCGTGGGGCGCAGGCTCTCGCCGCCATCCGCGGACGGGCCTTCGTCAAGCCCGATGACGTGAAGTATCTGGCCGCTCCGGTGCTGGCACACCGCCTGATCTGCTCGGCGGAAGCCACTTTGCGGGGGAGGACGGCGGAAAGCATCGTGGGCGAGGCCGTGGCCTCCGTCCCGGTGCCCGTGGAAAGCGATGGCACCACCTCCGCACCTGCCGACAGCCCGACCCCCGCCCCGGCCCCCGGCCCGGGCCCCGCCCCAGTCCCCGCCCCGGTCCCCTCCTCCGTGGCAACGGGCGCGCCCGGCCACAGCTAGGCGGGCTACTCCACCGTGCTGGGCAGTTTCTGGTCCGGACTCCTCTTCGTGGCCCTGGTGGCCGGAGTTCTGTTGCGCGATCCGCTTCTGTTCATGGTCAGCCTGGCGCTGCTCCTCGGCGCCGGCCTGTCGGGATACTGGGCCGCCCACTGCCTGGACGGCGTCACTTACCGGCGGCAATTCTCACAGGTCAAGGCGGCTTTCGGCGACGAGATCGACCTGACGGTAGAGGTGGTCAACGGCAAACCCCTGCCCCTTCCCTGGCTCGAGGCCGAGGACGAGGTGCCGCGCGACCTCGCGCCGATGAAAGGGCGCGTCCTCCAAACCCACAAAACGCTCCGCCGTCTGCTGGCCAATTCTCTCTCGCTCCGCTGGTACGAACGGGTTCGCCGCCGCTACCACATCCGCTGCGGAGCCCGCGGGGAATTCGTTTTCGGGCCGGTGACGGTGCGCAGCGGCGACGTCTTCGGATTCCTGGGGCGGGAGACAACCTTCCCCGACCTGGATTACGTCCTGGTCTACCCGAAAATCGTGACCCTTCCCGAACTGGGCCTGCCTCCGGCCGGCCCTTTCGGCGACCTGTCCGTACGCCGCTGGCTTTTCCACGACCCGCTGCGCACCGCCGGCGTGCGCGAGTACCGCGCCGGCGACCCCTTGCGCCAGATACACTGGAAGGCGACGGCCAAGGCTCAAGAGCTGCGGGTCAAGATCAACGAGCCTTCTACCAGCCACCGCGTGATGGTGGTCTTGAACGTGAACACCGAGGGGCCGCACTGGTGGTGGCAGGGGTACGACCCGGATATCCTTGAACTGGCCATCACCGCCGCCGCATCGGTGGTCGCCTGGGCCATGGAACGCGGGTTTCCCACGGGCCTGGCCGTCAACGGCGCCGGCCGCCTCATCCCTGGCCCGGTGTCCATCGAACCCGGACGGGCGCCGGGTCAGTTGACGGAGATGATGGAAACTCTCGCCCGTATTACGCCTTACGCGGTGACCCCCATGGAGAAGCTCCTGCATGAAGTGGGAGGACGGTTACCTTACGGCTGCACGGTGGTGGTTATCAGCGCCAAGGTCGAGTCACCTCTGAAGGCTGAGCTACTGACACTGCGGCGGGCCGGCCACCAGGTAACTCTATTGGTGCCGGCCGACGCCGGCGAAGGCACCGACCCTGTGGGTGCGGCCTCCTTCCCTGCCACCGCCGCAACCATGCCAGGGGTACGCGTGCACTACCTCGGAGGACGGGCGGCGTGGCGGCGCATCGTCGGGGCGGGCGGTGAGGCTTCATGAAGAACCGTGATTGGCTCGCGTCCAGCGCTCTCCCCCTCGCGCTATCCCTGGCCGATGCCGCCTGGACCTACCCCTGGGCGGTACTGACCGGCTGGTGGGCGGGTCTGTCCGGGCCCCGACCGCTCCTCTCCGTCGCGTCCGTGGCCGGGCTGCTCCTGATCTCTTGGGGCTTCTCCGCCACGGTCACCCGCCGCCTGATGAGCGGCGGCCGCGTCCAGGCGGCCCGCGCCTCGTCGGTGGCGGCAGCCTTTGCCGCCGTGGCGCTCGCCATCGCCGCCGAGTATGGAGCGTTCTGGGCGGACCGGTCGATGGGCTACATCGGCCCCCCGCTGGCCGCCGCCCTTTTCGGTTTCCTCCTTTGGTGGAGAGGTTCGACGCGGGCCACGTGGCGCGGCGGTGTGGATGGCGCCGAGCGCGACTTCAAGACCGGGCTAACCGGCATCATCGCCTTTATCCTGCTTTCCCGGGCGGGAAGTTCGGGCGCGCTGGCGCCGTACCGCCAGGCCACCGCCACCTCACTGATGGTCTTCGTCTTTTTCAGCTTGACCGCCCTTTCCCTGGCCCGCCTGGAGAACGCCCGGGCCCGCGGCCTGGCCCGCTCCGGGAGGGCGCTCCCCTTCAGCCGCTACTGGGTGGGGTTCACCCTCCTGACGGTGGCCGGCCTGCTCCTGGCGGCCATTCTGTTCACCGGCCTGGTCTCCGTGGGCACACTGGCCGCCGTTTTCCGGACCATCATGTGGCCCCTGGCGGCCCTGGCGCGGCTGGCGCTCTATGCCGTGGCCTACCTGGTAGGTTTCGCGCTTCAGGGCCTGGTGTACCTCGTTCAAAAGGCGATGCGGAAGCCCCAGACTCCTCCCCCGCGGCTGGGTGGGGATATGTCGTTCCTGGACCAGCTCCGCTCGGCTCAAGCCACGAAGAGCCTACCGGCGTGGCTGGCGCACGCTTCGGAGTGGGTCTTCATCGCGGCCGTTCTGGCTGCTTTGGGGGTCTGGTTGGCCCGCTCGGTCATGAGGTGGCAGAACCAGACCGACGACGGCGAGTTCGAGGAAGAGCGGGATTCGGTGTGGTCTTGGGGACCGGCTGCGGGAGCCCTCCGCCGGTGGCTGACCCGGGCGCGGCGGCAGCTGGCCCTGCGGCGCTCGCGCCACCTGCTCCACGGTGATGTCCGGCTGCATGGCGGCCCGGCCCCGGAGACTCCGACCGCCATCGTGCGCCGGATCTACCGCGAGGTACTCGCTTTGGGCAGAGACCGCGGCTTGCCCCGTTCGCCCCACGCCACTCCCGACGAATACCTGGTCACCATGGTGAGGGGCGATCTGGCCCCCGTCGTCGAGGACCTGTCGGCCATCACCGGCACGTACGTCAAGGTCCGCTACGGCCAGGAGGCGCCGACGCCGCGGGAAGCGCGGGACGCTGAAGATCGACTGAAGAAGATCCGGCAGGCCGTCGCCGTCGCGCAGGCGTCCGCTACAGCCCAGGCTCCCGGCGCTAGCCCGCCACGGGGTCCGGCCGTTCCAGCAGACCCAGGACCAACCGGCGGAACGCGATGAACCGTTCGTCCAAGGGGTCGCGGGGCCTTGGTAGATCGAGGCGGTAGTCGGCCTTGATCCTCGCCGGCCGCCCGGTCAGCACCACCACCCGGTCCCCAAGGTATACCGCTTCCTCCACGCTGTGCGTCACGAAGACGATGGTCTTGCGCGCCTCCTGCAGAATGCGCAGCAGCTCATGCTGCATCTGCTTACGCACCTGGGAGTCCAGAGAGGCGAAGGGTTCGTCCATCAGGATGACCTTCGGGTCGGCCGCCAGGGCCCTGGCGATGGCCACGCGCTGGCGCATCCCCCCTGACAGCTGGTGGGGAAACCGGTTTTCGAATCCCGCCAAGCCCACCATGTGGATGAGCTTGGCCGTGACGCCCCCCCTGTCGCGGGCCGGTACGCCCCTGATTTCCAGGCCGAACTCCACGTTCTTCTGCACCGACCGCCAAGGGAATAAGGCATAGTCTTGGAAGATCATGCCACGGTCGGCGTGGGGGCCATCGATGGGCTGCCCGTCCACTTGGATGTCCCCGCTGTCGGGCTGCTCCAAGCCGGCGATGAGCCGCAGCAGGGTGCTCTTTCCGCAACCCGACGGCCCAACCAGGCACACCAGTTCGCTGCCCTCTATCTCCAGGGAGAGGTCGTTGATGATTCGCAGCCGCCGTCCGGTCTCGTTGGTGGAGTAGGTCTTTTCGATATGGCTAATTCGCAATTTCATCGTTGGCCTTCCGGCGCTCCTCTCTCTTAGGACGCCAGTTCGACGTCTTGCGGTCCAGAGTCCCGAAGATAAAGGCGTCGGTGATCAGCATGATGCACCCGATCGAGACCATGGTGGCCAAGGTGATGTCGGTCCGCCCCACCCCGCGCCCCAGAGTCAGCATGTAGCCGAGTCCGCTGCTGACTCCGACCATCTCCGCGGCCAGGACGGCGCGCCACCCGAAACCCATGGACAGGCGGAAACCGGTCACAAGGTGCGGGACGATAGACGGCACCGTCACTTTCTCGAAGATCTGCCGACGGGTGGCGCCGAGCGTGAGAGCGGCGTTCACCAAGTTATGGTCTACTTCACGGAGCCCCTGGATGGTGGCGAGGAGCGTGGGCCAGAGGGCGCCGACGGTGATGATGAAGATGGCGGCACGGTCGCCCAAGCCGAACCAGACGATGGCCAGAGGGACCCAGGCCACGCCCGGAATGGGTTGCAGGAGACGGATGAAGGGCTGTAAGATGTCCTCCGCCACCTTGGAGCTAACGATCAACACTCCGGCGGTCACGCCGATGACGGCGGCCAGAGAGAACCCGAACATCACGCGGTAGAGACTGGTCAAGATGTGTGATAAGTACTGGCTCTGGGTGAACAGCTCCTTGAAAGTCCTGGCCACGGTCAGGGGCGAGGGCAAGAACAGGTTCATGGCGTCCACCGGGAAGATGCCAAAAACGCCGGTGTTCGACGCCAGTTGCCAGAAGAGCGTGAAACCGATGACGGACAGGAGTGAGCGGATGAACCTGGCTTCCCCGTTGCGTGATGCCCGCTGCCAAATCACCGTCAGCGCCCCCACCGGTGACCCGATGGGCCACACGCGCGGAGGCAGGGTGGGGGTCGCGGGCGCCTTGGGAGCCGGTTCGGCGGTGGTGAAGGGAGTCTGGTCGAGCATGGGCGCTTTGCAGTCCTTTCGGTCCGGCCAGGGCGGTGGGACGCAAGGCCCACAAGGGTGAGGCCCTATGCCTAGCCCCATACTATGCAAACGTCCTGCACCCAGTGATTTGCCTGGGACTTTCTCTCCAAGTACTAGGGAATATCACCCTGCCAGCCATCAACATCGCCGCTTTCGCCGCCGCCCCAGGTCCCCGGCGCGCCCTGGCTCCCCCGCGCACTCGCATCGGATTTCTTCAGTAGGACCTGGGTGTTCAGGAAGAACGCCGCGAACAGCGCCCCCAAGATGGCCAGCCCAGCCAGGACCCAGAAAGCGGTCCGGTGCCCGTACTCAATAAGGAGGGCCACGGCCGGCGGACCGGTGGCCGCCCCCACGTGCCGGACGGCGCCGTACAGGGAGGTCAGGGTGCCGCGCTTGGCCTTTGTGGTGCAACTGGTGGTGAGAGCGTTCAGGGACGGGAGGACGACACCGTTCCCCACTCCCAGAACGCTGATGAGACCCACCAAGAGAAATTCCTCCTTGGTCGTTCCGGCCAGGGCCAGCATTACGCCGCCGAAGGCCAGCCCGGCGGTGGTCGCCCATTTCAGCATGCCGGGCTTCTTCTTCGCCAAGATCTGCCCGGACAAGAAGGAGGTCAAGGCCATGACGAAAACGGGGATGGCGATGATGAGGCCCAGCTTCACCCCCTTGACATGTAGCCTCTCTTCCAGGAAGTCGGATAGGTAAGAGAGCACGCCGAAGTAGAAGAAGAGGACCAACATGCCGGCCAGGAAGATGACGGCCAGCGGCAGCGCCTTCTTGGCAAATACCTCCTTTATGCCCTGTATGTACTGCCTGAAGTCCTGGCCTTTTTGGGTCAGAGGTGGCTCCTTTATCTCCACCCAGACGAAGATGGCGATGGGGATGGCCACCGCGTAAACAAAGAAAGGAGCGAACCAGACCAGCGCCGCCAGCGAGGCGCCGAGGAGGGGGGCGATGACCTTCCCCAAGCCGTTGGAGGCCTCAAGGGTTCCCAAGGCCTTGGTGCGGCTGCCTTTGGTGAAGAGGTCGCCGGTGAGGGCCATGGCGATTTGGAAGGTCCCGCCGGCCCCGATCCCCTGGACCGCGCGGATGATGAGCAGAGTGGTCAGTGCCCTTTCCTTCAGGAGGAGGCCGGCCACGCCCCCCGCCACTCCGGCAAGCCCATAGAGGATGAGAGAGGGGGCCATGACCTTCTTGCGGCCGACGTGGTCGGAGACGAACCCGGCAAGGGGGATGGTGATGCCCGCGGCGATGGAAAAGGCCGTGATGCTCAGGCCCGCCTGCAACTCGGAGATGTCCAGGGACTCGACCATCGCCGGGAGCACCGGGATAAGCATTGAGTTTCCCAGGACCATGGACATGGCCACGAGGCAGAGGGAGGCGAAGGCAGCCGGTGCGGGGCCGGGGGTGGGCGCGGCCCCCGATGGCGGCGCCTTGCCACCGGAGCCGCCGCTCCTTGCACTCCGGCTGCTCGGCGCACTCCGGCTGCTCGGCGCACTCCGGCTGCTCGGCGCACTCCGGCTGCTCGGCGCACTCCGGCTGCTCGGCGCACTCCGGCTGCTCGGCGCACTCGGCCCGCTCTGGCCGCTCGGCGCACTCGGCCCGCTCTGGCCGCCGCGAGACCCTGTACTCTTGTCTTGCGCCACCGCTTACGACCTCCGGACCGTCTTAGCCCAAGCAGATACAAGGACTAGACTCCCCCTGCACGGTGGCTTTAAGCCTAGCTTGGCCTTTTCTGAATGGGACCAGCATCGTCCCTTCTACACCCGTCAATGGTGACATACTCCTTGGTTCTGAAGAGGCGCGAGCGGCCGCCAGGCACGGCCGCAGACGAACGGAACGGAGGCGACTGGCGCGTGGCAGCCAGGTTCCTTCTCCTGATCGCGCTTCTGATCATCGGCTATGTCAGTAAGAACCAGCTTCTCCTTTCCTCGACGGGGTTCGTACTGGCAGTCTTCCTCTTGCGGATGTGGCCGGTCGTCAAGTACCTCGAAACGGGCGGGGTGGAGCTGGGCATTTTCATGCTGACGGTCAGCGTGCTGGCCCCACTGGCCAGTGGACGCATCGGCTTCAAGGAGCTGGGGACGACGTTCGGGAGTTCGGCGGGCGTGGCCGCGCTGCTGGCGGGAGCGCTTGCCGCCTATCTGACCGGTCAAGGGGTGGGCCTGCTTCGAGCATCCCCACAAGTGGTATTCGGCCTAACCTTCGGATCGATCTTGGGGACCACTCTCCTGCGCGGCATCCCGGCAGGTCCGCTTGTGGCCGCCGGCCTAGCCGCCGTCATGTGGAAGCTGCTCGGCGTGAAGTAGGCGTGCCCTGCGGAGGGGGGATGCGGGGGATTACTGCTCTGGGTCTGTCGGTCGGAGTGGTTCAGGCGTCGATGGTCGTTGCGGCATTGGCGTGAAGCATGTCTAACTTCAGGGTGGTGAACGGCGACCGGCAAAGGCGACAGGGGAGCGAGAGGAACAGACGGTCGTAGGCAACGTCAGGCTGGCGAAGGCGGAGGCGGCGACGAAGGCGGAGGCGGAGGCGGAGGTCGACGGCACAAGGTTAGGCGGCGACGGAGTGCAGGCGGAAGTGCAGGTTACGGGCAGGTCGCATGTAGACAGGCAGATTGTCGATGGGCAGCTGAATGCACGGTGAAGTGCGCAGTCAGAGGAGGAGCCGGACCGGACCGGACCGGCTCCTCCTCTGAGATTGTTGACAAACACGGACGACTGACCCCTGAGTGCTATTCCCCCCGTGGTCTATGCCGAGGCACGGCAGAAACCACTGGGGAAGTAAACTCCAGATACCTTTGGCGAATGGACAGGGTATCTTGGGTTTACCCCCCGTCGCGGCAACATACCCCCGGGGGGTATTCGAGAGCGCTTTCGGACCTCCGCCGCCGCGGCGCCGCCATGGGAGTGCCTATTCCGCACCGCCCACCGCCCAGCGGATTGTGGCGCCGTGGGGCACGCGAATCTGGACCCGCGCTTTCTAGCAGCGGAAAGGAAGGCAAGGCCGCACGTTCCTTACTTCGAGAGATGTGCCGCCTCCTTGTGAAAGCCGGCTCAATGGCCGGGGGTAAACCCAGGATACCCTGTTGGTCTCGGAATCGTATCCCGAATTGACTCCCACGACCCCACGGCGGCGGATACCCCCCCCCCCCCCCGGCCGGTTCGAAATCCTCCATCCGCAACCCCTCACCGAAGCAAAACAAAGCCCCTTTCCGGGTCGGAATCCGAAAAAGGGCTTTGTGCATTTCCTCAGCCTGCTAACGGCTCCGGTGGTAGTCGAGCATGTCGTTGAGCAGGCTCACCTTGTACTGGGCCGCCTCCAAGGCCTTGGCCGCCGCATCCATCTCCAATTGAACCAGGTGGAGATGCCGCTGGGCGAAGTCCTTCAGCGCGCCGTCTCTCATGCCCGCGATCTTCTCAGACAGCGCGGCCTCAGTCTTGGCCAGCCGGGAAATGTGGTTCTGGATACGCTCTACCGTCTGCTTGGCTTCGGCTAGCTGCTTTTCCAGACGGGCGATGAGCGCTTCTTTCTTCTCGCCGTCCTGGTTCCGGACGACCTTGGCCAGTGCGCCGAGGACCAGAGCCAGGGCGGGGCTGTCCTTGGCCTTGTCCCGCTCCTCCATGATGACGGCCTTGAAATCGTCTCGGCCTTGCTGTGACAGTGCCTGGTAGATGCTTACGAGCTCATTGCCCTGCCGCCGAAGGGCATTGGCGATGGCGTGAGACCACCGCGGCGCAGGTAAGGTGATCTGACTGGCGATCTCCTCGACGACGCCGAAATAGCTCCGCACATCGGCCACCGCGCCCGCCGAGTCACCGGCGGTGGCCTTGTCGTTCGCCGAATCCAGCTCCGCCTGAGCCTGCTTGACCAGGCCCTTCAACGACTCAAGCTTCGCCTTCTCTTCGTCCGTCATGGCGGGCTGCCCGCCGGTGGCGCCTCGACCGTTCCCCAAGTTATTCCCCAGACCCTGCCCCAGACCCTGCCCCAGACCCAGACCCAGACCCAGACCTTGCCCCTGCCCAAGATCCTGGCCCTGGCCTTGGCCCTGGCCCTGGCCGGTAACCAGAGTGTCACCTGACGACGTTCCCGCCGGCGCGGCCCCCGCCACTCCCGTGGCGAAAAGGCCCGTCAATAGAGTGAACAGCAAGGTCACCACAGCGATTCCCCGGATCTTCCGAACCACACGCGACGATTTCATCTTTCCATCCTCCCTTTCTTCTTCGGTCCCCCTCCAAGGACCAGTATGGGGGATGGTGTTTGCGGCTCCTTAAACAGAGTATTAAGGATGGTTTAACTGGTATTAACAGGGAATTAACCGCCAGCTAGCGCCCCGTGCTCAGCTCGCAGGCGGCAGATTCACCGTGAACGTGCTCCCCCTGCCCTCCTCGCTGGCTACCGCGATCTGACCGCCGTGGGCTTCCACGATATGCTTGGCAATGGCCAGGCCCAATCCCGTCCCTCCCGCGCGCCGTCCCCCGCGGTTCGACTTGTAGTAGCGCTCGAAGATGTGGGGCAGGTCTTCCGCGGAAATGCCCGTCCCGGTGTCGGTTACCCGGATGACCAAGGCCTTGCCGTCACGCCGGCCGGTCACGGTGATGCGGCCCCCCGAGTGGGTGAAGCGCAGCGCGTTCCCGACCAGGTTCAAGAGTACCTGGCTCAAACGGTCGCGGTCGCCCAGAACCGGACCCAGCTTGTCCGGGGTCTCTACCGTCAGGGAGACGCCGGCCTCCTCGGCCTGTGGCACCATAGCGGCCACGGCGTTCCGCAGCACGTCGCCCAGGTTAAGTGGCTCGAAGTGAAAGTCCATCTGGCCCGCCTCGATCCGGGCGAACTGGAAGAGGTCGTCGATGAGCCGGCGTAGACGGCGGGCTTCACTGTTGATGACGCCGGCATAGCGCCGCAGGTCTTCGGGGGACGCCGCCACACCTTCCGACAACGCCTCACTGAACCCCTGGATGGAGGTGACCGGCGTCCTCAGTTCGTGCGACACAGTGGAGATGAACTCCAGGCGCGCCTTCTCCAGCTTCCGTAACTCGGTGACATCCTGGACCACGATGAGAATGGCCGTGGACTCGCCGCCCGCGCCATACGGGATGACGTGAGCCACGGCCCGTACCACGCCCTCCTGCAGGAGCAGTTCGGCCGTGAAGGCTTGGCGCCGCTCCAGGGCCTGGGCGGCCAGGTCCGCCATCTCCGGTTCGCCCTTCAGTATCTCCAGGAAATCCTTCCCCTCGGCGGGCTCACCCTTGGGTAGGTTCAGAAGCATGGAAAAGCGTGGGTTAAGGAAGAGCACCTTCCCCGAGAGGTTCAAAGACACCAAGCCGTCATCCAGCCCATTCAGGATCCCCTGGAAGCGCTGCCGGTCAGTATCGATGGTGGATACCAGCCTGGAGAGCCGCTCCCCCATCTCATCGAAGGACTGGCCAAGGACACCAATCTCGTCGCTCCCCCGCACGCCCGTGCGCACGTCCAACTCACCGGCTGCCATCCGGCGCGCGGCTTCTGTCAATCGCACGATGGGTCGCGACAGGCCTTTCGCCAAGATGAGGGCGAAGATGACGGTGATGGCGGCCGCCAATAGGCCGGATTGGAGCAGGACCCGCAGGATGCCGCGCACCGATCCCTGCACTCCCGTAAAAGGTTTGCGCATCAAGAGGTAGAGGTCCCGGGTCTGCGCCGGCGTCTTTAACTTCACCAGTGTGGCCGCCGCCGGACGGCCCTGTACGTCGTTGCGTTTGAGGAGCTTCGGCGGATCTCCGACTTTCAGGTCGGACAAAACCTTGACCGGGACCACCGGGTTCTTCCTGTCTCTGACGGCCCGCGAATCGTACACTGGCTGGCCTGAAGCGTCCAAGACCATTACCTCAGACCGGGTGATCTCGGCCGCAAACCGGACCACGTTCTCTGGCGTGAAAGCTTGACCGCGAGCCGTGCCGGTGCGTCCGGGAGCCGTACCGGACTCCTGGACGTCCAGTACTCTGGTGAACAGCGCGGAGGCCTGCTGGGTCTCAAGCAGCAGTGACTGCTCGGCGCTGCGAATGAAATAGGTCAGTACCAGGCGGTAAAGGGCGCTGCCGATGACAAGGAGGACCGCCAAAATGATTACCAGATATGTTGTGACCAGTCTCCCGGTCAAGCTCTTGAACAAGAGAAGGCCTCCTAGCGCCGCCCGCCGTTGTCAGCCGGCTTCTCGAACTTATAGCCCACTCCCCAGACCGTTTTGATGTACTTGGGCGAGGAGGGGTCCGGTTCGATCTTTTCACGGATGCGCCGGATGTGGACGTCCACCGTCCGGAAATCGCCGAAATAGTCGTAGTCCCAAACCTGCTGGAGAAGTTGTTCCCGCGTGAAGACCCGGCTGGGGTTGGATACTAAAAGCCACAGAAGTTCAAACTCCTTGGCCGGGCACGGCAGTACCTGTCCGTGAGAGCGCAGCTCCCGGCTGGTCAGATCGATGGAGAAATCGGGGAGTTCCATCCGCTGCGGCTGGAGTGCCCCGCCCACCACCACACCCGCCCCTGCCTCGGAGCGGGCCGACCCCGGCGGCGGTTGTACCCGGCGGAGCACAGCCCTCACCCGGGCCACCAATTCCCTGGGGGAAAAGGGTTTGGTCAAGTAATCATCGGCGCCCATCTCCAAGCCCAATACCTTATCGGCCTCGTCGTCCCGCGCGGTGAGCATGATGATGGGAACGGCGCTATCCTTCCTTATCTCCCGGCAGACTTCCCATCCGTCCAACTTCGGGAGCATGAGATCCAGGACGATAAGGTCGGGCGACGTGCTGCGGGCCAGGCCGAGCCCTTCCTGCCCGTCCACCGCCTCGCGCACCTCGAACCCCTCGCGCTTCATGTAGAGTCGCACCAGGTCGCGGATGTGCGGTTCATCATCGACGACCAGAATGGTACGGGTCATGCCTTACCCTCCACCTCTCCCGGGGCACTCATTTTCGCTGACGGGGCTTCATATTCGTGTCAAGAGCAGGTTTACCTTCGCCTGGAGGGTTATGCGCCCCCGGCGGCGCGCGTCGGCGGCGGAAGGGGGAACGACAGTGTCCATCGGCGACGACATGCGCCATCTGTTGGAGCACCCCACGGTCGAGTACATCCCCTTGGACATCGTCAGTGTGTCCCAAGGGGATACTCCCGCCGGCGATGGGTCTTCGAACCTAATGGTGGCCGCGGACGCGCGCGACATGACGGACTGGCCCGTCCCCCCGGAAAACGCGGCCGAGGTGTCCCTTGATGGTGCGGTGGCCCTGCTGGGAATAGGGATGGAACTCCTGCGGTGTGCCTATCGGGGGCACAAGGTGTCCATCCTCGGTCGCTTGGCGCCGGGGCGCTTCCACCTGGCCAAAGTGACCGCCGTCTATTTCTACCAGGAGGACCTCGTCTTCGTGGTGTACGACCGCGATGGGGAGGTCATTGGGGAGTCGACGTCCCGGATACCGTGGCCCGGATCTGCGCTTCGTCGGTAACCTTAACGAAGAGTTCGACCACTACCCGCTGGTGAAGACCACGCAGTAGCAGGTCCTCCTCGGGAGACTCGGTCGGCGGGCAGGACCCGTCGGCAACCAACTGGCACTGGACGTACTCCACCGACGGAGTGACGTAGGCGTTCATTCCGGGGCGAGCGCCGGGGGTATCGACGAAGACGCAGAACGGCACGTCCTCCACCTGGTGCTGGACCAGGTCCTGGGCCCCGACGTAGAAGACCTGCTGATGCAGGACGCCTTGGATGATGACCTTGTTCCGGAGGACCTCGTGGGCCAGGTCGGTCACCGTGACATGGATGTTACGGACGCTGGAGGCCGGCTCGGTCAAGCACCCCGTACTCTCGATCATCACCTGCTTGGCGTTCTCCGTCGCCACGCGGTCGACCCGGAGGAGGGGGCCGGTGGGCGATGTGGCTAGGCGGACTTGGACGGCCTCAGATACCTGGGCGTAGGTGGCCAAGGCCACACGGTGGTTCACCGTGGTGGATGCTCTCATTTCCCGGTCCACCCGCTCGATCCGGGGCGCGGCCTCAGACCTCATGCCGGCCCTGGCGCCATCCAAAGGAATGGCCTGCGTGAACGGGACCTCCTCCTGGAAACACCGTTCCACGCTATCGGTGGACACGTAGAAGATCTCCCTCACCACCGACCCGCGGACGATTACCTGGTTCGTGAGGACCTCGTTCGAGACACCGTTCAAGGTGGCGATGACGTCGCGGATTTCCAAAGCCGGCAGGGGAAGCTCGGTGGCCGCCTCGACCACGGACGGCACAGTGCTCTCACCGATAACGCGGTCTACCATGTAGAGGGGGCCGGCCGTAGCCAGCGCCAAGCGTAATGACTGGGTCTGGGTAACTCTAACAAGGAACTCCAGAGTGGCCGTTTGGTCTACCTGATAGGGACTGGCGAGAGCCCGCGTGACGCCTAACACCATTCCGTCTACACGCGCGACCATGCCGGGTTCGGCTCCGGGAATATCGGCCAGGGCGGTGACGGGCACGCTTTCGGTGTGCTGGTAGATTTGGTCGCCCGGACCGACATAGTAGATGAGTTCACGCAGTGTAGCGCTGATCTGCACCAACTCGGTCTGGACGGCGAAGGTGAGGTCGCGGAGGCTGGCCACGATGTCGACGATCCGGGCGGCCGGGCGTGGCAAGGCGCAAGCGCTTCCGACGGTGGCGCGAACCGTGTTCTCGCCGACCACCCGGTCGGCTTTTACCAGCATATCTGGCATCCGTCTGCCCCCTTCCACCCACCCCGCTACTGGTATGCAGTCCCGGGTGGGTCGTATGGCGGTGCCATTATATGCCGTCGTGGAGGGCTGGGTGAACCGCCCAGGGAATCAGGACGCGAGCCCAGTACGCCCGGCGACGGTCTGGGCGCCGGTCTGGGCGACGGTCTGGGCGCCGGGCATCGCCACGACCGCCCCCCACTCCCCTCGCTCCCCTCGCTCCCTCAGCTCCCTCAGCTCCCTCAGCTCCCCCTCCGCCCCGCCTCACCTCAGCTCCCCCTCCGCCCCGCCTCACCCCAGCTCCCCCTCACCCCCGCTCCGCCTCACCCCAGCTTCCCCTCACCCCCGCCTTGACGCATCCTAACACCGCACCCGCCGTCTTCACGGCTTGAACTCCTGGTCCAGTCCGGGCATCGGCCCATTGAGGAGTGGCGTGGACGGCGTAAGGTCGGAAAAGCGGACACCCGTCTTCCTCAGAACGTCCGGAAACCCGGACGAAAGCGGGTTTTATGTCAACCCCGTACCTTCCCAGGGGGGTCTCAGCCCAGAAAAAGGGTGCGAGTGTCCGGGTTTCCGGACAGTCCGACTGCGCCGAGTGTCCGAAAAACCGACCTTTTGCCCCCGAACTTCGTATGTCTTTGGTACAAACCCACATCGAGACTCCGACCCAGGCTCCGACCAAGACTCCGATGAAGACCCCTTAGGACCCATTGGAGGGCTTGAGCAGTACCCTCAACATCTCACCAAATGTGGTCTAATACCTCCAATATGCAGAGATTAGTTGGGATAGGCGAAACCTCGAAGGTGCTAGGCGTGTCGATCGCGACACTGCGCCGATGGGAGGCGGGGGATGCTTGATCCCGGAGCGTGCCTCCGGCGGTCAACACCAGCGCACCTCCGGCGGTCAACACCGTGCTTGGGAGAGGGCGGGAGTTGGCCTTCTCCGCTGGCGCCGGTTGCGACCGGCGTGAAACCGGCCCCGATGAAGCAGGAAGCCAGCGCCAAAACTATGTTTGCGTAGGTTTGGGTAGGTCTGGCGGAACGGTCTCACCGTCCGATGAAGAGTTGTACGAAGATCATGCCGTACTGGCTGCCCTGGACCGCGCCAACACCGATGTCAGTGTAGCTCGGATTAAGGATGTTGGCGCGGTGCCCCGAGGAGTTCATCAGCAGGTTGAAGGCCAGGTCCACATTGCCCGCACCGGCCAGGTTCTCACCGGCGTAGCGGTAGGTCACCCCGGCGGCCTTCATCATGTCGAAGGGTGAGCCATAGGTCGGCGAAATGTGGTTGAAGTACTTCAGGGCGATCATGTCCTGGGCCTTTTTCCGAGCCAGGCTCACCAGGGTCATGTTGGTTTTCAAGGGGGAAAGGCCGGCCTGCGCGCGGGCCTTATTCACCAGATCGATCATCCGCCGTTCGGACGTGTTCAGCCCCGACGTGGGACTGGGGGTTGGAGACGGTCGCGGCGAAGGCGCGGGAGCCGGCGCAGGCGCGGGATCCGGCGCAGGCGTGGGAGTGGGCGCAGGCGCTGGAACCGGAGTTGGGGCCGGGGTCGGAGTCGGAGTCGGCGACGGCGACGGTGATGTCGATGGCTCCGGCGGCGCCGACGGCCCCGGAGTCTGCCGGCGGGCGGTAGGAGCCTCAGCGGTCCCGGATAGGACGGCGGAAGCCGCCGCCTGGATGGCCGACCAAGTGGCTTCCTCCACTTCGCCGGTGGGCTTCTGTCCATGGTCGTCCTGGAACTGGACTACCGCTGCCTCGGTACCGGCCTCGAAGACCCAGACGGCGTCATTTACGTCATAGCCGGCCGCCTCCAGCAGGCAGTTGAGATCGGCCACATCGGAACCGGAAAGACCGTAGTAGAGTTTGCGGGTCAGGCGGCTGGTGATGGCGGCGGCGACGGGATCGTCGCCCGACCCCGCGGTGCCGGTCGGTGGCCCGCCGGGCCGTTCGCCGGACAATCGGAGGACCCAGCCGGGCAAATACGGTTTGTACCAGGGCTCACGGGACTGGGCAGGGTCCGAGTGGTAAGCCAGGGTGGCGGTACCGGCCGCCCCGGTCGCGGGCCGGGAAAAAGGTACGGCGAAGGTCGGTAACGCCACCAGCATCACGACCAGCAAGACCAATGCTGTGGCGGCGCCGCCCAGCCAGAGAGCGGGCAGTCTCCTCATCGTGCACCTCCGATAATTGAGGCAACTACCTATAACCTTCGTCCCTGGCTGCGGTTTTCTGAACCTGGGCGGCTCACCAGTCGGCGATCACCATGTCTCGGACTTCCGCCACGGGCGACGCACCTTGCGCGCGGAGGAACTGGTCGGCCGCACGGTGGTACCAGAACAAGGAAGTTTCTACTGTTCCGCCACGGCCCTCCCCGTCGCCGACGGCAGGGTCGAGAGCCGGGTCGACGGCGGGATCGAGAGCCGGGTTGAAGGGCTGGTCGAGAGCCGGGTTGAAGGCCCGCAACGCCTTGCGCTCCAAGCGGACCTCCATGAATAATTGCCCCCGCCCGTCCGCCCAAAGTGAGATTGAAGGCGCGGTATCACCGTTCTCTCCTTCGCCCGGCCACGAAACCAACATGTCGCGGGTCTGACAAGGTGCCGGCGAGACGGCAGTCCCATCGGTCACGGGTTCCAGGCAGACGACCTGCCCTTGCTTGAGGCTGCACGCCAAATGCTGTGCCAGACCTCCAGCCAGGTTCTCGATGGGCAGGTCGGTCCGATACACATATCTCAAGGCGAATGCCATATGGTCGTTCCCCCTCCAGTCCGAAAAGGCCTGCGTGATCGGGTTTACGTATAAGTATACACGGCGCTGTAAGTTTATCCGCGCGCCGGTTCCCAACAGCAAAAGAGCCTGTGGCAGAGTTCGGCCAAGGTGGGCCAGGGCGAGATGTTCTCAATCATCATCCGTTCCACGCTGAAGAAGCCGCTGGCGCAGGTTACCGGAAAGGTAACTGGAATGTACGGCATCGACAAGATAACCTTCTTCGACCTTGACGGCCGCTTCACCGCCGTCGTCCCGGTCTCGTACTCCAACAAACCGGGAGACTACTCCTACGAACTGCGCATTGTGGACTTCCGCAAACGTGAGCACGTCGTCAGCGGCACC
This sequence comes from Bacillota bacterium, assembly GCA_021791495.1. GTDB lineage: Bacteria > Bacillota > Sulfobacillia > JAJYWN01 > JAJYWN01 > JAJYWN01. The sequence goes on along the minus strand of JAJYWN010000078.1, from coordinate 38,981 downwards.
GTCGCAGTGGAGAAGCGTACCTTCCCCACGGAGAACCTGGAGATGAGCGCGTCGCAGACCGACCTCATCAGTGACCAGAAGCTGAACGAGGACGATAAGAAAGTCGCCCAGGCAAAATCAGATCCCACGCCGCGCGCGCTTTGGCAGGGGCCTTTCGTGAAGCCGGTCGAAGGACCCGTTTCCACCGAGTTCGGCACCATCCGCTCGGTGAACGGGTCGCCCTTCGGGTGGCATTCTGGCCTTGATATCGAGGAGCCGCAAGGAGAAGCCGTGGTCGCCTCGGCTGCCGGACGAGTGGTATTCGCCGGGGTGTTGAACGCCACCGGGAACACCATCATCATCGACCACGGGCTCGGCCTTTACACGTCCTACAACCACCTATTCAAGATGGTGGTGAAAGTGGGCCAGACGGTAGCCCGGGGCGAGAAGGTCGGTGAGGTCGGGTCCACCGGTTTCTCCACCGGCCCGCACCTGCATTTCACCATGACCGTGGGGACCATCCCCACCAACCCCTGGCCGTGGTTCGCCGCGGACCCGGCGGAACTGCTCACACCTCATTAGGGTGGTGGCCGCTCCCTCCGCCGCCCGAACGCTTCGCCGGGCTAAGCCCGGCTACGCTGGCGGCCGCAGGACCCCGGCCTCACACCCCCTTGATATACCCCGTCCGGGAAGTAACCGCCGCCGCGCCGGCCCCCGTGCCGCGCACCAGGACCCAAACCGCCACGATGCGGACGAGCGAACTGATGGCGAAGACGGTGGGCATGTTGGCCAAGGTGTAAAGCCACACGCCCACCACCGGCAAAACGAAGGCCGCCAGCCCATTTAGGGTGTTGAAGACGCCGATGTAGTCGGCACGGCGCGCGTTCGGCGCCACTTCCAACAGCCGGTTGAAGAGTGCCAGGTTGAAGCCGGCCCCCGCCCATCCGGCCGCCACTTGCAGGAACACGACGTGGACCGGCGTGCGGACGAAGCTGTAGAGGAATGGCAAGGGCACGAACCCCAGGCAGCTGACGATGAAGACCCACCGGTTCCCGCGCCGGTCCGCCAGACGCCCCCAGCTCGGATAGAAGATCATCGAGGTGGCCCCGCTGATGGTGGCGAAGGCACCGATCCACGCCTCGGACAGGTGCAGGTCGCGGACGAACAGGATGGTCCAGAGCGAAACCGGCAGGTTCATTCCCGCGTTCATGATGAAAGCGCCCAAAGCGAAATTGGCGAAGGCACGGTTGTGGAAGACTTGGAGGAGAGCGGTCGGCGGCGCCGCGGTTACCCTTGGCAGGTTCTGCGCCGGCCTGGCCGGTTCGCGCAACTTGGTCAGGTAGTACAGAGACCCCATCGTGAAGGCGAAAGACGCCACGAAAAGCATGGAGTAATTCCAAGGAAACCCCACCACTCCCAACACGTATCCGGCTGCCAGGGTCCCCACCAGGGAGACCAGACCCGTGAGCATATTTCGTTCCCCGAAGATCTGCCCGCGGAGGTCGGTCGGGAACAGGTCCCCCATCAGGGAAGTCCAGGCCACACCGCATACGGCGGCGGGGAAGTTCATCACACTCAGGATGAGGATGAAAAGGAGTGGTATGGAGACGGCCGGGGCCTTGGCCCAGGGAGATACGGCCAGCCAAGGCACGACCGCCAGAGCCAGGAACCAGACTCGGTGGAAGGCGGCGTGCCGTATCACGCAAGGGAGCGGCGAGCGGTAGCGGCCGACGATGATGGCGCCGGGGATCATGGCCACCAGACTGAGGAGGGCCGGCAACGATGTGAGCAGGCCCAACTGGTAGTCGGTGGCCCCCAGCTTCACCGCGAGGATGCCGAAGAACGGATTGGTCAGACCCACCATGGCGGAGTAAAGCATCCCGTCAATCAGGCTGTTGCGGGCGTTCTGGCGGATGGTCTGGTCCTGGGTGAAAGCCAGTATGCGCATGGGATGTGTCGGATGGCGACCTATCCCGATGCTTTCAGACCCGACCCGGTGAGCGGGATCACGGCCACCGCGTCGCGCCCCAGCCGCCCATCGGCCGCCAGGCGCCGGAAGCCGGCCAACACCGTCCCCGTGGTCGTCTCGGCGTAGAGCCCCGACCGGCCCAGGGTGCGGTACCCGTCCATGATTTCCTCCTCGCCCACTGTGAGAGCCCCGCCGCCCGATTCGCGCAGCGCCAAAAGGATTTCAGCGCCGCGGGGCGGGGCGGCCACAGCGATACCTTCGGCTGCCGTGGGGCGCTTCTCGATCGGGACCGGCTCGTTCAGGCCACGGGCCCAGGCCTCGGCCAGGGGCGCGCAGGATTGGGTCTGTATGGCCCAAAGGCGGGGCACGCGGGCCAAATGTCCCGCGTCCACCAGATCACGGTAGCCGTAGAAGGCGCCCAAGAGAAGGCTGCCGCCGCCCGTTGGAAAGAGCAGGTCCGTCACCTTGTCGCCAAGTGAGGCATAGAGCTCGTAAGCGTAGGTCTTCATCCCCACCAGGAAGTAGGGGTGGCGGTTGTGGCTGGCGTAGTAGGTGCCGGCCGCGGCGGCCAAGGCGGCCTGGGTCGTGTCTTCGCGGCTTCCCGGGACGCGCACCAGGTGAGAACCGTAGCGTTCAACCTGGACCAGCTTGCCGGCGGAGGCTGAAGCGGGCACGAAGATGTCGCACTGGATGCCGGCGGCGCCGCAATAGGCGGCCACGGCGGCCCCGGCGTTGCCGGAAGAATCCTCCACAGCCTGGGAGATACCAATCTCCTTCATGCGACTGACCATGGTGGCGGCGCCGCGGTCTTTGAAGGAACCGGTGGGAGCCAGGAACTCGACCTTGGCCAGGCACTTGGGACCATTAGAAGCGGCGGCGGCGTCGGCGCCGGCGCCGGCCCCAGATTTGACTCCGCCAATGGCGGCCGCGGTGATGTCCACCCAGGGTGTGCCGCCCTCGCCCAACGAGACGACAGCGCCGGGAGCGAAGTCAGGAAGGTAGTAGTCGTAGGCCCAGAGGGCCCCTTTTCCTGGGGCCGCCTGGGGGCCGGCGAAACGGGGCGGCTCCTGACGCCACGTCAGAGTTAGAGGGTGGCCTTCGGGACATTCGTGCTTCGGGTGATCGTCGGGAAAAGTGGTCCCGCAGATACGGCATTCGAGCTTAAAGCGCTGGTCCGGCATGTGGGTACCTCCACGAAAAGCGTCTTCTTCGCTTTCGGTGCAGGTGGCGGTCATACCTCCATGCCGGGATAGTTTCAGCCGCGCCGGGATGAAGTCAAAGCCGCCAGGTGTCGGGCCCTGGCCCGCTGATGGTCTGGTGATATCCAGCAGAACAGCCGCGGAATGACCTCACAGGAATTGTCTTCGGGTAACTCGCCGATGCCCCATTCAAGGTCGCTGGTCAAGACCGGTCCGACGGTGCCCAGCGCCGCCACGGGTCCGTTCTTGAGTTCGCTGTTGTCAATGCTCATGGGCGCACCTCCGTCCACCCAGATTCCGATTCCACGAAGCGCCGGTACTCCTAGTTTGCCCGCAAGCATGTCGTCAAGCTGGGGCTAAAGCGTTCGTTTCGGAGTTTTCTGACAACAGCCTATGCCCGATGCGACCCCAGGGTGAAAAGTGCAATCCGATACTACTTATCCTGGGTGAAGCTGAACGTCTTATAGGTCTTAGAGTAAGGCACCTTCAGCAGGACATACGGGTAACTGATGACCGTGGCGGCTCCCGTTCCGGGTGGAGGTGCGACAACCTTATAGACCACCCTGACCTGCCCCGCGGATTCTACCACGCTGGTGACGGCAATGTCGTAGCCCGAGCTGGGTTGGGGCCCGGCGGCGATTAGGATGAAGGTGGTGTCCTTGACGCTCTTGGCCGCTGCGTACTTGGTCTTCATGTTGGCCTGCACCCAGTCCCAGACTTCCTTGGGTGCCGCATCTGGAGACCCGAATTCCGTCAGCACCCGGGTGTGGGAAATCGGGGTTAGTTCGTTGCCGGATTGACTGGAACCGCCTTTTCCGCAGCCGCCCAGGGAAATCGACGCCACCGCGAAGACGATGGCGATGGCCAGGGCACGGAACTTACGCATGACGAGCACCTCCGCGCCTGGGTTCGACGCCGGCCGGATGGGAAAGTTCCCGGGCCCAGATTCTCACCACGCCTCAGACGTTGGTGATCCGGTCTCCATTGAGCATCGATGGCCTGGAGTAGATGCGCCGGCGGGCGCAGAAGTCTAGGTCGGCTTCGAACCCTAATGCGATCAGGTCTTGCCCGTGTTTGGAATGGCGCATCATGGCAGGTAGATCGTCCAGATGTGGGGCGATAACGGTCGCCGTGGCAGCCGCGGCCGGCGTCGGGGTCCCTAGTCCGGCCGCTTCGGCGAGTCTGGCACCCAGAACGGCGCAGGTGGTGTCTTCCAGGACAGGTTCCCCTTTGGTGCCGGACGCGAAGAAGACGATTCCGCCGGCACCGTACGCCCGCCGTTGCCTGGCGAGATGCCCCACGAGGGAGTCGATGTCCAGAAAGCAGGCAATGTAGAGCTGGTCGGCACGTGGCGCCGCCAGGCGGACCGCTTTGGTGCCGTTGGTGGTGGTCAGTATCACCATGCGGCCGCCGGCCACCTCGGGCGTGTATTCCCTTGGCGAATTCCCGCAGTCGAAACCGTCGATGCGCAGCCCGTCGCGCTCGCCGCCCAGCAGGGCCGGCACCCCCAGCGCGCCCAGGGCTCGGGCCGCCGCCCTCGCCTCCTCCACCTCGGCCACTGCCAGGACGGCTGCCGCGCCATTGGCCAGGGCGGTGCTGGCGGACGACGTGGCGCGTAGCACATCGATCACGACGACCGTCCGCCCGTCGAAAACCTCGGGGCGGGCGGCGGCCTCCGCGGTGGAAAGCACGATGTCAATGGGCGGGCGCGATAGAGAACGTGACAAGGGGTGGCCTCCTCGTTTCTCGAATAGTTTTTTTAGGTGGTGATTCGTCTGCGGCTTTCGGCCTACAAGGACTTGCTGGTCCGGAAAAACACGTTCGATTTCAGCTGCCTCGAACCGGGAGACATCGTCCTGTGCGCCAATCCACGGGACGTGTTCCTCCTTCGGACCTTCCTCTTCTGGTCCCACGCCGGTATCTATACGGGCCGGGAAGGCGCCCACGCTTTCGTCGATGCGGTGGACCTGCCGGTGCGGGGCCGCCGGCGGAGCAGCCGGCTGTCCTGGCAGAGTGTCCGTTACTCCAGTCTTTCGATGTACGAGAGCTACATCGACGTGGTGGCGCTGCGGGTCGACTGCCCGCCCGAGAAACGGCGGGCCGCGGCGGCCTTCGCTGAAGCGCAGGTCGGGAAACCGTTCCCCAAGAGGCTCTGGCTTTCCTTCTTCGATCACCGCCGGACGCGCGGTTACTCGTGCACCTCCCTGGTCTGGCACGCCTATCGTGAGCAGGGCGTCGACTTGGCGCCGCGGTGGCTGTTCCGACTGGTGCTCCCCTGGCCTTCGGCCTTGGCCGCGAATGCACAGGTCCGTGTCATCGGGCTTGGCACCCGCCTGAAATCCGTGCCGTTCCGCGTGCCCTACCGCTCCTTGGCGGTTCAGAGGTTCTGGTTCCGCAAGGTCTTGAGGAAGAAGACCGCTCCGCCGGCCGGCGGCTGATCCCTCCATTTCCCTTGGTATAGCATTTCTGGTGCATAAGGAGGATATCTTCCATCAACGTCCAATAACCGCGGCGTAAGGATGTGCCGCTCCGATGTACCCCTTTCCGAATTCGCACAGGGAAGGAGGTGAAAGAGATGCAGATTTTCGCCAAAGGTATGGTTGGGGATTTCCTCTGGGTGCTGTTCCTATTCATCTGCGTGTATGTGATGATCCGGCGGGCCAAGGCCGGGCAGCGCATTCCTGAGATCCGGAAGATAGCCGGTCTGGACGCCATCGACGAGGCCATCGGACGCGCCACCGAGATGGGGCGTCCCATTCACTACTCACCAGGGATGAGTGGCTTTACCGGCCCTACTTTCGCCGGCCTGGGCGTCATGCCCTATGTGGCCAAGAAGGCCGCCATGTATGACACCAAGCTCATTGTCACCGTCCGCAACATGTACGTCCACACGGTTTCCCAGGAAATCGTCAAACAGTCCTACCTTGAGGCCGGCCGGCCCGAAGCCTACACCGCCGACGACGTGCGCTTCGTTTCCGACTGGCAGTTCAGTTACACTGCCGCGGTTTTGGGTATCTTCCAGCGGGAGAAACCGGCGGCCAACATCATGATCGGCCACTGGATGGCCGAATCCCTGGTGTTGGCTGAGGCAGGGGCGCAGGCCGGGGCCATTCAGGTTGCCGGCACCACGAACATCTTCCAAATCCACTTCTTCGTCGTCACCTGCGATTACACGCTCATCGGCGAAGAGATCTACGCCGCCAGCGCCTACCTGTCGAAGGAACCGGTCCTCACCGGAAGCGTGGTCGCCCAGGACATCGCCAAAATCGTCGTCCTGGCCACCCTGGTCATCGGCTTTATCATGGCCAGCCTGGGAAAATCGAAGGCTCTCATTGACTTGATCCAAAAGTAGCCAGGCGGAGGAGGTGTGATTCCGTTGAACTGGCTTAGGAAGGACTTTCCCCTTGTATTGACGTTCCTGTTCGGCCTGGTGGTGATGGTCTCCAAGTTCCTTAACCTAGCCTACTTTAAGCTACCCGACTTGACCAAGACCTTGGACAAGTGGTCGCAGATCACTTTCGCCTTCGCCATCCTGGTGGGGGTCATCAACCTCTCGGCATTGCATATCAACTACATCCGGAAACGGCGCGCGGGATACTGGTATAGCGTGATTGCCATGGCCACCCTGGTGCTGTACGGCACCCTGGGTATGGCCCAGGGACCGAAAGGCGCGGGCGCTCTCTTCATCTACAGCAACGTCCTCATCCCGATCGGCTCCGCCATCTACGCCCTGCTCGGTTTCTACATCGTCTCTGCCGCGTACCGCTCTTTCCACTTGCGGAGCTTGGAGGCCACCGTTCTGATCGTCGCCTCCGTGCTCCTGATGCTGGGCCAGGCGCCCATCGGCCAGGTCCTCTGGTATGACTTCCCCAAGCTGTCGAACTGGATCATGACCGTGCCCAACTCCGCCGGCATCCGCGGGATACAGCTTGGCGCCGCCATCGGCGCCTTCGCCGTGTCCATCCGTATCCTGCTGGGCCTGGAGCGGTCGTGGTTCGGGTCCGGCGGCGGGCAGTAGGGTGAAGGGAGGGACAGAGAACGATGGACTCCTGGAACAAGATGCAGCGCATCGACCCGCGCCTGATCTACCTGCTGATCCTCCTGGCCATGGTGATCCCCATGTTCAAGCCCATGGGACTCCCGGTGGCCGTTTCGCCCGAGACCAAGACCGTGTTCGAGGCGATCGATAGCCTTCCGTCCAACGCGGTGATCTTCATCTCCCACGATACCGGCCCCGGAAATGCTCCGGAGCTGGACCCCATGATCGCCGCGCTGGCCCGTCAGGCGTTCAAGAAGAACATCAAGCTTGTCGTCATGAGCCTGTGGGAAATGGGTGCCCAATTCGCCGATGACCAGATCAAGCCCATTGCCGCGGCGATGGGCAAGACCTACGGCGTGGACTACGTGAACCTGGGCTACAAGATTGGCGGTTCGATGACCATTCGGACGATGGTCAATGATCTGTCCAAGGGTGCCGCCGGGGTGGACATGGACAACAAGCCTCTGGACAGCTTCCCCCTGATGCAACGGGTCAAGTCCCTGAAGGACGTGGACTTGCTCTTCGTCACCACCGTCGGGTCTCCGGGTTACTCGGACTGGATGACCTACGCCGCCGAACCCTTGAAGAAGAAGCTGACGGGCGGCGCCTCGCTGACCATGTACTCCGGGCTTCAGCAGTACATCCGTTCTGGGCAACTCACGGGCTACCTAGGTGGGATGCGCGGAGCGGCTGAGTACGAGCGACTGGTCGGCGCACCCGGCAAAGGGTTGGCGGGGATGGACTCCCAGTCCTTGGGACACATCCTGGTCATCCTGCTGATCATCCTCGGGAATATCGGTTACTTCCGGTCGCTCCGGGCCACCGGGCCCGCGGGCGGGAAGTGAGGTGAAAAGAGATGTCTGCGCAGACTGGACTCTGGCTCGGCGGCCTGGTCACGCTGATGGCCTGGAGCTACCTCTATAAGGAGAACCCGTTCTTCCGCGTGGCGGAGCATATTTACGTGGGTGGCGCCATGGCTTACGGGGTGTTCAACACTTACTATCAGGTCATCCTGCCCACCTGGCAGAAGGACATGGTGAAGGACGGGAACTGGAGCTACCTCATCCCCATCGTCATCGGCCTCCTCATCTACACGCGTTACGGAGGACGGGGGTGGAACTGGCTGGCGCGTTGGACCATGGCTTTCTGGGTGGGTTACGGCGCCGGGTATGAACTGGCCTACTCGCCGGCGGTCTTCATGAAGCAGGTCACCGACACCTTCCGGCCCATCAAGGGGATCAATGACGTCCTCTATTTCCTCATCGTGGCGGCTTCCCTGTTCTACTTCCTGTTCACGGTGAAGAAAGAAGGTCCTCTGCCCAAGGGTGTGGCGATGTTCGGGCGCCTCTCGATGATGGTGGCCTTCGGCGCCGCTTTCGGCAGCATTACCATGGCTTACCTCTCACTGATTATCGGGCGGCTGCAGTATCTGCTGAAGGACGTTGTTCACCTAGTAAAGTGAGACCCATGACACTAGAGTGAGACCCGTGGTGGTGCCGGGATGAATTCCATGCTATAATGGCGACAACTTAGTCACCGATGACGGGGCGGGCCACCACAGAGATCCGGCGGACGGTGCAAGTCCGGAGAGCCCATTCCACCCCCGAGGTCCATCTGAAAAAGCGGGTCAGTCGAAAGAAAGAACTGGCGTCCATTGGGGGCGCCGGCCCGCCGTCAAAGATGGCGCGTAGCGCGTTAGAGCGACCAAGCGGGACCGTTTCGCTTCCATGCCTTCCTAGGCGGGCATGCGGCGGGAAGGTCCAAGCAGGGTGGCACCGCGGGATAACCCCCGTCCCTGACCTTATCCGTCAGGGGCGGGGGTTTTTGTATTCTTGCGGTGGTGACCGTGGACGCCCTACCAGACCGGACGGATGTGCGGCGAGTGGAAACCAAGAAGGAGGAATTTGAAATGCTGGATATCAAGTTCATCCGGGCCAACCCCGATCTCATCAAGGAGGCGGTACGGCGGAAACGCCTGGAAGTCGACGTCGACCGCCTGCTGGCTTTGGACGCCGAGCGGCGGCGACTGCTGGCGGAGACGGAGGAGCTGCGGGCGGTCAAGAACCGCGAGTCGGCCGCCATCCCCACTCTCAAGGGCGACGAGCGCGCAGCGGCGATCGCCCGTCTGAAAGAGGTGGACGGCCGCTTGGCGGCGGCCAAGCCGGCTCTCGACCGGGTGGAGGCCGAGTTCGGGGCGCTGATGCTGGAAATCCCTAACCCGCCCGCGCCGGAGGTCCCCGACGGCCGCGACGAAGACGATAATGTCGAGGTCGGCCGCTGGGGGGCGCCGCGCCAGTTCACTTTCGCCCCGCGCGACCACGTTGCCGTCGCCGAAAGCCTTGACCTGCTGGACATGCCGCGGGCGGCCAAGCTGGCCGGAGCGCGCACCTACTTCCTGAAGAATGAGGGTGCCCTGCTCCACCAGGCCGTCCTCCGGATGGCCATGGAACACATGGTAAGGAAAGGTTTCACCCCCATGGTGGTGCCGGTGATGGTGAAGGATGAGGCCATGACCGGGACCGGCTACTTCCCAGGTGGCGAAGACCAGGCTTACCGGACGGCGCCCGACGGCCTGAACCTGATCGGCACGGCGGAGGTGGCTCTCACGGCCTACCATGCCGGGGAGATTCTGCCCGAGGCGGAACTGCCGAAAAAGTACGTGGGCATTTCGCCGTGCTTCCGGCGGGAGGCGGGCGCGGCCGGCAAGGACACGCGCGGCTTCTACCGGGTCCACCAGTTCGAGAAGGTGGAGCAGGTGGTGGTGGACGTGGCGGACGAGGCCCGTTCGAGGGAGCACCATCTGGCGATGCTGCGGAATTCGCAAGAGATCTTGGAGGCCCTGGACCTCCCCTACCGGACGGTGCTGGTCTGCGCCGGGGACATGGGGCGCGGTCAGGTCTTCAAACATGACCTGGAAGCCTGGATGCCGGGACGCGGCAAGTACGGTGAGACCCATTCGTGCTCGACCTTCCACGACTTCCAGGCGCGCCGGTTGAACCTGCGCTACCGCGATAGCAGTGGAGAGGTGCGATTCTGCCACACCCTGAACAACACGGTCCTGGCCTCGCCCCGTGTCCTGGTAACTATTCTGGAGAACTACCAGGAGGCCGACGGCAGTGTCACGGTCCCCGAGGTTCTGCGGCCCTACCTCGGAGGCCAGGCTAGAATCGGACCAGAGAAGCACGACCGGAAAAGGGAGGCTCCGGCGGCGGTGGTTAACATCTGAAATCTTGCGCTTGAAACTATTGAGGTCTGGTGTTACGCTTGCGACGTAGCAGGAGTCCACCGCTCCCGACCTGGAGGCCCATAATGACTGACGGCAAAGAGCCTAACGGTTTCCGGACCTTCCTCATACTCTGGGCGACACAGTCCATTTCGGTCTTCGGCAGTAACCTGACCTTTTTCGCCGTGACCATCTGGATAACGACGGTGCTGTTCCCGAACCCCGAGCAGAGGCCGCAATTGGCCTTGGCCCTGTCGGGAGTAGGCCTTTCCTTCACGATCCCGTCCTTGGTCTTAGCCCCCTTCGCCGGGGCCGCGGCGGATCGCTACGACCGTCGGAAGATCATGATGGTCACCGACCTGGCCAGCAGCGTGTTGAGCCTGACCTTGATGTCCCTGGTCCTTGGAGGGGCGCTGAGGTTCTGGATGTTATCCATGCTCCTCGTCCTGTTCGCTGTGGTGGGCCAGTTCCACGGTTCGGCCTTCGACACTTCCTACGCCACACTGGTGCCCCGCGCGCAGTTGCCGCGGGCCAACGGCATGATGCAGACCATGTGGGCCCTGTCGGGTGTCTTGTCACCGGCCATCGCCGCCACCATCATCGCCATTCCGGGTTTGGCTCGTCAAGGGGCCTGGGGCGGCGCGATCGGGACCGCGTTGGCCAAGATGACCAACGGTGCCCCGCTGGCCATGGCCATCGACGTTCTGACTTTCTGGGTGGCCGCGATGGCGCTGGCCTTCCTCTCCATACCGTCACCAAAGCGGACTGATCTGGGTGGCGCAGACGGGAAGGCCCGCAAGTCTATCTGGGCCGACGTGCGCGAGGGCGCCCTGTTCATCTGGTACCGGCGGCCACTCCTCTGGCTCCTAGGTACCTTCGCCCTAGTCAACTTCCTCAATGGTTTCCTGAATGTGCTGGCGCCGCTTCTGCTGAAGTTCCGTCTGGCTCCCGACTGGTCCGGGCGTGGGTTCACCTTCGAGTCGGCCTTGGCCCTTTACACATCGGTTTTCTCGGTGGGCGGAGTCCTCGGAGGCGTATTCATCAGCGCCTGGGGCGGGCTCAAGCGGCGCCGGGTATTGGGAGTTCTGGTCCCCCTATTCGTGCAGGGTGCCGTCTTTGCCGTTCTCGGCCTTTCCGTCTACCTTTACCTCACGGCGGCCATGGGCTTCCTCCTGGGGTTCTTCAACCCCATCACCAACGCTCACTCTCAATCGATCTGGCAGATGCAAACCCCATCGGAGAAGCAGGGCCGCGTCTTCGCCGTGCGCCGGGTCATCGCCCAGTTCACGCTGCCTGTGGCTACGGTGCTCGCGGGGGTCGTGGGCGGCTTCTTCGAGCCGTCAGCGGTGATCGCGGGAGCCGGTCTCGTCTGGGTCGTGTTCCTTGGGCTGCAGTTGGCCAACCCCTACCTTCGCCGCGTGGAAGATAAGGAGTGGCTGGAGGGCTTGGCCTCCGCCGCGGAGGCCAAAGCCCTGGCCGCTGGGTCCGGTCGTACGGCAGGTTCTGGTCCCGGCGTGGGCTCTGCTCCCGGCACAGGCTCCAAGAGCAAGGTCACCCATTCCTGAAGGACCTCCCGCACGTCCCAAGGATCCTCAATGAGCACCAACCCCGGCGGGGTGCTGTTCCGGTCATTGACCTTTCGTCGCCACTGGGAGAACCAGGTACCTGGGCTCATTTCTGGACCATCCCCCCGCCAAAGACACGCGTCTGCGGCCCCTTGATCCTGTACGGGCCAGGCTGCGGCAGCAACCCCTCCGAGACCCAGGCCAACACCATTTCATGGAAGAGGACGCCCAGCGCCGCTTCGATCCCGTCGGCCGCCCGGAAAGGCTCGGCCAGCGAAGTCGCGCACTCTACCAGTAGCTGGGCGGTCGCAGGGCGCCAGCTCCCGGACCCGGCGGAGAGCAGGGCCCGGGCCAGCCTGAGGGCCGGCTCTCGGAGATCGGCCAGTGCGCTCCTGGGGATCACCGGTAGGCGGTTGTAGACATGCAACTCCATGCTGGGAGTTTCATAGCGCAAGGCGTTGATCCGGTCCAGTTGCTCCATCGCCGGGACCTCGGCCACCACTTCCTCGCTCCTATCTCGGCTGGCCAGGCAGAGTTGGACCGCGCGCCGCCGGAAGATCTCGTCCAACGTCGCCGCCCAGGGGTACAGGGTGCCGGAGCAGAAGAGGGCGGCCACGCGCGGCCCACCCGGCCTGACGCAAGCCCGGAAGAACGGAACCGGACCGCCCCCGGCGGTGGACACAGCCAGGACACTGGCGGATCCGCCGCCGGCGCCGCGCTGGGATTGCAACAGGGCAGCGGCGTCGCGGGCCAGGACCGGCGCCACCAGACCGTCCAGAACCAGGAGAGAGAGAAGAGGAATTAACTCCTCCGGCCCGGCGCCGGCCGACCGGCGTCCGGCTGCGATGGCGGCCGCGAATCCCTCCAATTCGTCTCCGGCGGCCTCGGCGCCCTGCCGGGCAACCCCGTGGAGGGTTCCTGCAAGAGCGGCCGCCTCGGCCCTTGTCAACAGCGGCACCCGGGGTCCGACCTCTTCGGGCCCACGGGGCACGAGGCGGGCCACCTCCGCCGGCAGGCCCCGGGCGACGAGCAGATAGGGCTGCCTGGGCTCGGATTCGCCCCCTGGGAAGCGGGACCTGGCGTCAAGCATTTCCATCACCCCACTCCCCTGAGACCCTGGCCAGGTTCCTACAGGCCACGGTGTCCCGCCCGCCGTCGTCCCACGCCACCTCCGCCAGCTCAACGCTGACGCCGCTGGGCAGCAGACCGGGCCGCGGCACCGCTGCCACCCGGCCCGTTCTTCCCAGGTTCCGGCCGGCGGCGCACCTCACAAGGTCACCTTGGGCCAACGGCCGTGGCTCGGGGGCCGGCTGCTCCGGTGGCCGACCATCGGCCGGGGACGCGGCGGGCGACACGTCGTGCAGAATCAGCAGTTCCGGCCGGATGACCCCGGCCCGCAGCTGGGTGTCGCCATTGACGGCGGCCGTCCGTCCGGCGGAGGCTGCCAAGGCGGCGGCGACCCTTGGTGGCATCCAGAGGTCACCGAAGCCTTCACTGATGACCACCACTGGACCGGCACCCGCCAGACTCACGGTCCCGAGCGGCCGGTCGCCCAGGAACTCCCGCAGGTCTTCGTAGGTGGCACTGGCGGCCCACACCGCCCGGACTCCATTGGCACGGGCAGCGTCCAACTGAGAGGCGGTCACCCGTCCGGGGAGGGCCCAGACCGCACCGGGACCCGGCGCCAAACCCGCCTCCGCCCCGAAAGTCAGAGGTCCGAGGGCCTCCCCGCCTGTGCCGTAAACCCCGGTGAACACCTCGCCCCACACCATCAAGTCGATTCCGTTCCGGTGGACGGCCGATACCACACCGGGGATTCCGGCCGTAATAGCCGTCTGGGTGACAGCCGGTTCGATGGTCACGGTCAGCCGCCGCAGGTCTACCTTATCCACCACGCCATCCACGGGAGCGACGCAGCCACCGCCGCTTGGGGCGCCACGAACACTGTAGTCTCGCCGGTATAGACGCAGGGCGTTCAGGGACACGAGGGTCTGGCCGCTCTGGACACGGTCACCTTCGCGCACCATCATGAATTCACGCAAGGTCGCCTCGGGGACCCCTTGAGCCGGGATGGGGACCACCGCCGGAGGGGACTCCTTGGCGATCGTGGGAAGAGACTGCCGCATATAGACGAAACCACGGGTCTTGGACACCATGGCCACGTGGCCGGCATGCTCCGCCCGGGCCACCATGGGATAGCCAAGGCAGACAGCGGCCGCCACCGGTTCTCCCGTCTCCACGAGGGTCTCGGGGCCGACCAGGACATGGCTGAACAGGATTTCCGGAGGCACAGACAGACCTTCGGCTGCCCGCAGCCGCACCAAGCGCCCCGGCAGGCGGTGGATGACGGCCACGGTGTCTCCGGCCGCCAGGCTCGCGCCGGGGGAGACCACCGGCTCGGCGTGAGACGGGAAGCTGATTCGTCGCATGTGCCAAGACGGGCCCATCTTCTCCCTCCTCTAGCCGCCCACCACGTCTTCCCGGTCCGACCACTTCAGAGAGTGCTTCAACAATACGTCCAGAGCCAGGTCCGGGGCGGCGGTCGAAAGCACCCCCACCTGGGGCAAGAGAAAGCGGTCGTCCACCGCCACCTCCAGGGGGCGGGTACCGCCCACGGCGTCGGTCAGGATGCGGATGGCTTGCGCACGCCTGGGGGCAAAGGACAGAACTCCCCCGCTGCCAATGACCAGGAGGGGTCTCCCGCCTCTCCGCAGACCGTCGCCGGTGACGGAAAGGTGGTCCTCCAGGGCGAGCCGGAGAGCTTCCCGTGCGAGGGCGTGCTCCACCTCAAGGTCGAACACGGTTTCGGGCAAAGTGGTCGGGTGAATGGTCTTGTTCGCCACCGCCGCCGTGACCGCGGCGGGGTCGTGCCCTGACGGCAACCACCGCAGGATGCCGTCGATGCCGGCCCGGTTCAGGACATTCAGAGCGCTGTAGCTCAGGCCGAGGTTGGCCGAGACGGTCCGCCCGAACCGCCCCGAAACCACTGAGAAGACATCGGTGGTAGCTCCTCCGATGTCGAAGGCCAGGACGTCACGACGGAAATGGGCGGCGGCCAACTCCACCGCCTTCGCCACCGCGCCGGGGGTCGGCAACACGGGCGCGCCGGCCCTCGCCAAGAGCTTCGCGTAGCCCGGAGCGTGGCTCATGACGTGCTCTTGAAAGAGCAGGTGAATGGCTTCGCGCACCGGACCGGGGTTCTGCCGGTCCGGGCCCGGGATGAGGTTGGGCGCGCGTTGCACCACGAAATCGGGCCCCAAGACGTCATCTACCAGTTCGAACCCTGGGTCATTACCGGCGAAAAGGAGCGGCAGCCGGAAACCCTCGCCCAGCCGC
>JAJYWN010000078.1:0-23661 GCA_021791495.1 Bacillota bacterium | reverse complement strand
GCCAGGAACGGCGGAGCCCCGCCACCATCAAAGCCGCCGCTCATCAGGACCATGTCTGGGCGCAGGTCTCGGACCAGGTCCGCCCGCTGTCCAAGGGTGCGCCCGTCGTCAGGGCTCAGGGTAGCGAGGACGATGGCCCCGGCCCCCAGTGCCGCCTGGGAGGCGGCCGATGCGCTGAAGCGCTGGGTGGTACCGCAGGCCACCACCTGTAGGCCGCCACCGGCGCTGCTGGTCGCCACCAGCAAGACGTCGGGACGTTTGGCGGCGAAAGTCTCCCCCGCCGCCCGCCCGAGTCGCTGAAGAACGTCCTCAAGGCCAAAGGTGACGTCTTCGAAGGGTTTCTCCACGGTAGTGGGAGCGTGCTCCACCGCCAACAGATCCAGGCCGCCGGCGCTGCCCGTGGCGCGACGGCGGAAGCAGGCACCCTTGGTTGTGGTGCTGCCCACGTCGATAGCGATGGTCCACTTGGCCGGCTCGGGAATGGGAATCCCCACCTACTTGGTGCCGAGGATGATGTCCACAATCCGCTCCCCCGAACGCCCGTCGCCGTAGGGATTGACCCAGCCGCCCCGGCGCCCGGTCATTCGGCGGCAGGCGGCCAGGATGGCCTGCGGGTCGTAGCCGGCTAGGACATTGGAGCCTATGCCCAGCGTCTCGGGGCGCTCGGTATTCTCGCGCAAGGTGACACACGGCACCCCCAGGATGCAGGACTCTTCCTGCAGCCCGCCGCTGTCGGTAAGCACCAGGGTGGCGTGAGCCTGGAACGTCAAGGATTCCAAGAAACCGATGGGAGGGAAGATGATGCGCAAGCCGGGAATGACTTCAAGTCTACCGAAGAGGCCGTATTGCTCCAGCCTGCCCTTGGTCCGTGGGTGCATGGAGTAAAGGATCGGCAGCCCCGAATCCCGGGCGACGAGCGCCAAACCATCGATGATCCCAGCGAGGCGTACTGGGTCGTCGGTGTTCTCCTGCCGGTGGCAGGTCAGGAACATGTATCTCCCGTGCTTCACACCATAATGGGCCAGAAGAGTGTCGGGCAGCCGTTCCTTCAGATAGTAGACCGAGTCGACGATGGTGTTGCCGGTGAGGAAGACGCCTTTCGTCAGCCCTTCGGCGCCCAACCAGCCAACAGCCTCCCGCGTGGGAGCGAAGAGGTCCGTGGCGATGTGGTCGCAGATGACGCGGTTGACCTCTTCCGGCATGGTCCGGTCGAAGCTACGGAGTCCCGCCTCCACGTGACCCACCGGGAGGTTGAGCTTGGCCGCCACCAGGGCCCCCGCCACGGTCGAATTAGTATCCCCGTGGACCACCATGTAGTCCACCGGGTCCTTCCGCAGGACGTCTTCAATGCCGATGAGCATCTTGCCGGTTCGATAGCCGTGCCCGCCTTCGGGGACGTGAAGGTTATAGGCCGGGGCCGGGAGGTCCAAGACGTCGAAGAAGGCCTGGTCCATCTCTTGGGAGAAGTGCTGTCCGGTATGGATCAGCAGGAAATCCGCGCCCTTGGCCGCAAAGGCCTTGATCACCGGGGCCAGCTTGGTGATCTCCGGTCTGGTCCCCAAAACGATGGCTGTCCGCAATCCCGTCCCTCTTCCGTCCATAGACATTGGGGGGCGGGCGGGCCGCCCCCGCGTCTTTTTCTTCCTTTCGATTCCTTTCCCCTTCTCTGGGGCTTCAGGGCTTGGGCAAGGCCAGGTCGGCCGGCCCCTGCTGGGAGCAGACCAGGTCGGGGTAGGTCTGGCCCACAATCTCCTGGATAATCTTCCCCTGCTTCACCTTTTCCCGGGCCAGGAAGGCCAGGGCGTCCGGCCCTATCCAGGGCTTATAGAGGGTGCCCACCGAGGGCCCCGGCTCGATCTTGAAGTAACAAGGGGCGGCGACGCGCGCCATCTCCCCCGTCTCCCACAGGCGGTTCTGCCCGCCGAAGGAGTCGAAGAGGTAGACGTGCAGGTCCATGGGCAGTTTCACCACCGACCGGATGGCCGCCAGCATGGGCAAGGTCATGTCGGCCACGGGGTTGAAGGTGTTGGCGCCGAGCTTCTCCAGCACCCGCCCGCCCGCCGGGTTGCCGTGACCGGCGAAGATGGAAACCTTGAAAACCACGTCTTTCGGTATCTCCCCGGCCTCACGCAGCCCATTCACCACGTCCAGCACGCCCTCGTCCCACACCAGAAACCCGCGGAAACCGGCATCGATGCAGCGGTAGATGTCGGCCAGGAAGTAGCGCAGGCTATCGCAGCCCCGGATGCGCAGCCCCGACACGCCACCCTCCGGGGTCGCCACCTGCTTACTGCCTGCATCCCACTGGGGGCGCGGGCCGGGGGTGATGATCACCTCGAGCTTAGCTTCGCGGGCCATGCGGGCGAAGGCGCGCAACTCGGCCGTGGTGAGCAGCGTCGCCCCCATCACCGTGCAGATGATGCGGTGGACCACGGCTTTCTCCTTGGCCATCTCGTCCACCAGCGCTTCCAAGGTCGACAGCCGTTCGATGCCCGATATCTCGATGCGGTAGTGGGCGCCGTCCGGGAAGCGCAAGGCCGACGACGGTAATCCGTAGAGGTCGCCATCCGGAATCCCGAGGCGGCGCAGGCCGCCTTTCACGCGGTCCATGAGCAGCGTTTCCGCGGGTCTCTCCGCCGCCGCGCCGGAGGCATCACCAGGGGCCTTGTCCATGGTCACGGTTTTCAGACTCCCTTCGTCGTTCATCTTTCTGTTTCATCTTCCATCCTTCATCTTCGGCTCTCATCTCGTCTTCAAGCGCCGGGGCCGTTTTCCCTGGCTATCACTGGAAGGTTACCTTGAAGCTTCCCCGAAGAAAGTATGCTCGTGGAGGGATGAACTTGGCAGAGAAGAACGCCGATAAGAACTCCGGAGTCTTCACGATCCTGCGGGGAGCGCGCGTTTTCGCCCCGGCGGACTTGGGGAAAGTGGACGTGTTGTTCGCGGGCGAACGAGTCCTGGCGGTGGGCGACGACCTCGCCGCCCAGGCTCCGGCCGGTTGGCCTGCCGTCGAAGAGGTGGACCTTTCGGGGCTTTGGCTCATCCCCGGCCTGGTAGACCCCCACGAGCACTTCACGGGCGGCGGCGGCGAGGGCGGACCGGTGACACGCACGCCAGAGGTCACCTTGACCATGCTGACCACCGCCGGCGTCACCACGGCCGTGGGCTGCCTGGGCACCGATGCGGTGACGCGGTCCATGGAAGCCCTGCTGGCGAAGGCCCGGGCCCTCGAGGCCGAGGGAATCACCACCCGTATCTGGACCGGTGCCTACCAGGTGCCGCCGCCGACCTTGACGGGCAGCGTCCGGTCGGACATCGCTCTCATCGACAAGGTTATCGGCGCCGGCGAGATCGCCCTTTCCGATCACCGGTCGGCCCAACCCACCATCGAGGAGCTTCGGAAGATGGCGGCAGAGTGCCGGGTCGGCGGGATGCTGGGCGGGAAGCCGGGGCTGCTCCACCTGCACATGGGGGGCGCGCCGCGCGGTCTGTCGCCCATCCTTGAGATCATCGGCGAGGGCGAAATCCCGGCCAGCCAGTTCTACCCCACTCACTGCAGCCGGAACTCGGCCCTGGTGGACCAGGCGGCGCAGCTGACGCAGATGGGCGGGCGGGCCGACTTCACAGCTGGCGCCAGCGCGGCCGCCCGCATCGGCGAATGTTTGTCGAAGGGCGCCGATGTCAAGAAGATCAGCATCTCATCGGACGGCGGCGGTAGTCTGCCGCGGTTCAACGAGCGGGGCCAACTCGTGGGGCTGGGTGTTGGGTCGCCGGTAGTGTTGCTGGCGACAGTGCGCGACCTGGTGAAGCAGAAGATCCTGGACATCCCTACGGCCGTTTCGCTGGCAACGGCTCACCCGGCCGAGGCCATCGGACTGGGCGTGCGCAAGGGCGGACTGGCGGCGGGCGCCGATGCCGACGCGGTGGCCGTGGACCAGGACTTCAACGTAAGATATGTCTGGGCCCGGGGCCGCCTAATGGTAGCCAAGGGCAAGCCGGTGGTTTTCGGCACCTTCGAGCGGCCGGCAGAACACGAGTAGAACCGGGCCGTTCCACCTCCCATAGAGGTTCTCTATGAAGAAGATAATGGTCCGCCTACATGGGGCACTCCAGATTCATTCTCCCGGCGGAGCCCCCGTCAAGCTGGAAGTGGATGACGGGGCCACCTTCGCCGACCTGCCGCCCCGCTTGGGGCTGGTCCCGGGCGAAGTGGCCCTATATGTTCTCGGCTCCCTTTCTGTGTCTCCAGACGTGGTGATCCCCACCGGCGCCACCGTCGATCTGTACCCGCTCTACGATGGCGGGTGAAAGAGGCGCCGCCTTTGCCCTCTTGCGCCGCCTTCGCATCAAACGCAGCCCAACTAGACGAAATCCGTGGAAAAGTGTAAACTCTAATTAGCATATCGGGCAAGAAATCAATGGGAGGGGCCGGCATGGGCTTCATAAGCGACACCGAGGTGCTCCGTGTCCTTCGCGGGCTCAACCCATGGTGGCCGACGGGCGTGGTCCCGGACTCTCTTGCCAAGCCCGTCAAACGTTTGGCGTTTTATGAGGTCGGCACGTGGCTTAAGGAAAAGAGTCTGCATCGTGCCATCGTTCTCTGCGGTGCCAGAAGAGTGGGCAAGACAACCATTCTGTACCAACTGGCCCAGCGGGAGATCGAGCGGGGCCGCCCCGCTACCCGGGTTCTCTATGCTTCTTTTGACCACCCCATCCTAAAGGTCACGCCCCTTCAGCAGGTTATCGATATCTTTACTAACAACGTTGCCGCCGATAAGGAAGACCTCTTCCTTCTGCTGGATGAAATCCACTATGCCAGCGATTGGACCCTCTGGCTCAAGCGGCTGGTGGATGAGAACCCCACAGTCACTATAGTGGCCACAGGGTCGGCCAGCGCGGAGATCGGAGCGGGCGGAGTGGAGTCAGGTGTCGGCCGCTGGCTCGAAGTCAAGGTCCCCACGCTATCGTTTTTCGAATACGCCAGGCTGAAGAATATCGAGGTCCCTGATTTTGGCTCGGGTATCAAACCGACGGCCCTACCCATGCTTTCCAAGGTTGACCGCACCATGCTGATGACCAAGGTCCAGGGCCTTGAGCCGCATTTTCACCGGTTCCTCCTGTCTGGCGGGTTCCCCGAGACTGCCCAGATGGACGATCTGTCGATGGCGCAGCGACTGCTTCGTGATGATATGGTAGACCGTGTCCTGAAACGAGACATGACCAGTTTGTATAACGTGAGCAACGTCCTGGAGCTAGAGAGACTGTTCATCTACCTATGCCTGAACTCCGGTGGTATCTTCGTTCAGGACACTCTGGCCAAGGAACTGGGCGTCTCCCGGCCCACAGTCGCCAATTACCTCAAGTATTTGGAGCTGGCCAATCTGGCGTACCGTCTGGACCCTATCGCCGCGACCGGCAAGAAAGCACTTAAGCCAAGACCGAAAGTCTATGTGGCCGACGCGGCGCTCCGCAACGCGGTGCTCCTCCGAGGCAACGAGGTCCTGGAGAGCAACTACGAGATGGGTCTCATAGTGGAGACTGCCGTCATCAAGCATCTGTACGCTTTCTACTATCCCGACCGACCGGAGACCGGCTATTGGCGGGGCGACAGGGACAAGGAAATCGACTATGTGGTGAGGCGCCCGGGAAGCTACGAGATCTTGGTCGAAGTCAAGTACCGTAGCGACCCCGTCTTAGCGAAGGACTCCGGGCTATACCAGTACCCAGCACAAGGTGACGATACCCGCAGGTTGGTCATAACCAAGGCTGCCACGGATTTCGGTCCCATCGGCCCAGCTTTGGGTGGGGTCCAGCCATTTGCGGTTCCGGCGTTCGCGTTCCTCTACTTTCTCGGTCACGCCGAGCACCAAGGCTATCTGGCACAGAAAGCATGACGCGGGCGTAGCGATGGCCACCGTGGTCCGCAAAGTTGGGTGGTGGCTACGGTCATGCAGCCGCCGCCGGCCCTCATTCTCAAGCGGCAACCCTCCCTTCCGCAGGCTTGCGTGCGAGCATCACCTGTGACATCATATATGATGACAGGTAATCTGGGCGAGGTGGTAGCGCCCATGGTCAAAGCGGACAAACAACTCGAGAGACTGCGGCAGAACCCTAGGAATGTCTCGTTTGCCGAGTTATGTACCGTGGTCGAGCGCCACGGGTTTGTGGTTCGCACCGTTCGGGGAAGCCACTACCAATTTCGGCACGAAGCCTTTCCCGAGGTTCTGACCTACCCGCTCGTTCTCCTGTCAAGCCCGTGTATGTAAGAATCGTGCTACGGTTGGTTGACAGGTTGCGGGAGGAGGAGTAGGCGTGTCCGACTATGCGATCCGCCTTCGGCCACTGAATGCTGACGAAGGCGGCGGTTGGCTCGCAGAGGTTCCTGATCTACCAGGATGCATGTCGGATGGCGAGACCCCCGAAGAGGCGGTGCACAATGTCCGAGACGCGATCGACGAGTGGATCGCGGCGGCGCGTGATATGGGACGAGATGTCCCGCAGCCGGATGATAGGAAGGAGACCATTGAGTACTCGGGGCGTCTATCCTTGAGATTGCCTAGGTCACTTCACGCTGAATTGGTGCGTAGCGCCAACCGTGAGGGTGTCAGCGTAAACCAGTACGTGCTCTATCTGGTCTCGGCGGCTCAAAGAAAGGCTTCCTTACTCAAGCCGCGCGCCTGACAGCGGCGTAGACGCGAACCCATGTTAGCAGAAGACCCCATCCAGTGCCTGGCAACTCTCGGGATCCCACCAACTATTGCGATAGAGTGCTGGTCGATCAAGACGGGGATGAAAGAGACGCCGCCCCCAATCCGTTAACCTTGTCAAGAAGCAAGGATCGGAACGGGGGTAGGTCTATGTTCGTGCCCAAAATCGGGCTACCGGCCAAGGCCAAGATAGCTGTCGGGTTGATTCTGTACATCCCGGTTCAGATGCTGGTGACGGCACTTTTCAGTGCCCTGGGCCTCCCGAGTCTCCTGAGAGGGCCGATATGGTCCGAGGTTCTGAACACTTTTGAAGTCGTCCTCGGGACTTTGGCGATGGTGGCCCTTTGGGACCGGCGCCCTTTGGGAGGCCTTGGGCTGGCCGTGGATACCAAGTCCCCACGTCGCTTAGTGACGGGCATGTTGGTCGGCGGCGCCTTGGCCTTGGTGGTGTGGTTGGTCTTCGTGGCCGGTGGATGGGCCAAGGTTATCGGGCTCGGTGGCGGCGGAGCATCCCCCTCTCCCGGGGACCGAGTTTCGGCCATCCCCCAGGCCCTTCTTCCCGGACTGGTGGTCAACCTCATCATCTTCCTGTGCGGCGCCATTACCGAAGAGATCATTGCGCGGGGATACATCCTGCAAGGGCTGAAACGTTTGTGGGGACCGTACCCGGCTTTGGCGCTGTCGTCGGCCGCCTTTGCCCTCTTCCACGCCGGCTACGGTGGAGACCACCAGGTGTTGTTTGTCGTGAATGTCCTCCTAGCCGGTCTCCTGTTCGGGTACGCCTACCTCGCCACCGCCAGCCTTTGGCTGCCCATCGGCCTGCACCTGGGCTGGAACTTCACCGTTGGCCCCCTGCTGGGAATGGCGGTCAGCGGTTCACACCACCCACCGGAACTGATCCCCACGGTCGTGACCGGACCGTGGTTTGTGGCCGGCGGCCATTGGGGCCCGGAAGGTGGGGTGGTGGCTACGGTCGTTCTGGCCGCCGCTGTTGCTGTCGCGGCGGCCCTCCTTGTCAAACGGCAGCGTTGTTGAGACAGCCGTGACTCTCTTCATGTAAGCTGTGTCAACGTTCCAGCCCGCCCAGAGGTCCGGCACCTGCTAATCCCAAGACATGCTGAAATACTCCATAGTCGAATCACTTAATAACGGCATGCCCTTTCGGATAGCGGCACGCTGGTAAGTGACAGGAAAAGCCAGGGGGTCAAGAATGCATCCCACGACCTCCGCATCGCCCATCTCGGACCGTATCGCCGTGACCATAGCCTCCCCCAGGAAGTGAGCCAGGGGGCGCACCAGGCCCGGCCGAGACCACTTGATATTCGCAACATACCGTTCGGTTTCTGGAGAGGACTGCCCGTTCAGCAAGAGGGCCAAATGATGATCGAACTCCTGAAATAGGGCAGGCATCTCCCGCTTGGAATCCGCGACGGCAACCAGGTAGTTCTGCAACGCTTTTGGGCCAGGGCCGACCTCTGCCAGCCAAGTGGTGCTGGTGCTAGAAAGGGTAGACAGGTCGCAGGGCGTGTAGTAGGCATTAGCGATTCCTTCAGATATTACCGCGTCAAGTAGCCTGGCGCATTGCCTGGGATAGGAGTGGAGGTCACCGTCTCTCGACCGGTTCTTCCTGACAAAGTCATATCCGATGTGGTGTAACTCGTGGCTGAGTGCCCAGAGGCCGACACTCCATGGGTCGAATGGTGGCAACTGTGTCAGATCCAGGATGACCTCATTGTCGGCCCAGTAGCTGCCAGACCCGTCCGGGAAGACGTGTACCAACGCGTCCACCGGTGTTCCGTTAGGAAGCATCCGAAGAACCTTTGCTTCCGCCTCCTCAAGTGGGGGACTCGCCTCCAGCCGCTCAAGACATGGGCCGAGTAGACTGAGCCTGCCGCTATCCTCCTTCAGACTTCTTAACGTATTCACCGTGTCCTCCGGCAGGTGGCCTGGCCCAGAGGTAGGCTCGCTCCTAATGAGGTCAACGAACTCCGCCATCCAATCGGTCGAGCCCCCTCTGACACGTACCCAAGCTGACAGGGACTCGTGGTGTGCCAGCCGAAATAGAGTCTCGGGCTCGACACACTGCCCTCCAGCGAGAGATTGAAGAACCTCAACGATGAGGTACGCGGCCTCGGTCTCCAACTGGATCAATTCGGATGGCACCTCCTAGGTCCAAGGTTTCAAGGGAAGAACTTCCGAAGAGGTTCAACGCGGCCTACCAGTCGCACCAGGTAGATCACAATCTCCTCCTTCTCCGCCACCAGGTAGTAGACTTTGCCATCCGGGGTGACCCGGAAGGACCAGGTGGGTGCAAACCCAACATCCGCGGGCAGGAGGACGCGCCCTGTCAGGCGCCCCTCCGGGTCATAGACGATCAGATAGCGGAAAGCCTGTAGTAGCGAGGACTGGGGATCCAGATCAAGGAAACTGACATAGAGGTTCCCTTCCTTGTCCACGCCTTCGATCGTAGTCTGGACCCTGCGTCCTTCCCCTTCGACGGTGGCAAAGTCCACGAGGCCCCGGCTGATGGAGGCCCCGTTGATCCGGAAATCGTTGTCCGGCGGCTCCATGAACTTCCTGTCTTTTAGGCAATACTCGCCTCTCCACCCGAAGAACCGCAGGTGGACATCGCCGTCCCCGAGAGACCGCAGGCCCGTGGGCTTTATCGGTGCCCGATCGTCCTGTGGGATGTCGAAGGTCGTGTCCAGCCGGCCTTCAGAAAAACGGTATACCTTTGCCGTTCCCAGGACGTAGAAGACGCCGTCCGCGTCGCCGGTGAAGTCCTTGGGCTGGCCGGTTGCGCCGAGGTCGAGAGCGGTGGTGAGCTTCCCCTCCTTGTACCTGAGGATAGCTTTTCTCGCGCTGTCGAGGATGAGGAAAGAACCGTCTGATTCCACGTTGAAGCTCTCCGGTCCGACCTGACTCCCTCCGGTCACCGGCTTAGCTGTGATCTTCCCTTCTCCTTCGCCCCTCGGTATGCGGACGACGGCGTCGAAGGGAGCGGCGGGATCTCCGCGGGTCGTCGTGATAGTCGCTGCTTCCAGACTCCGGCCGTCGAGCTCAAACTGCGGATCGCTCATCCCTGTTGGCAGGTACACCGCCACTCTCGGGTAAGGGGAATCCGGATCATCCACCGTCTTGAAACGGAAAACCACGGTCTCCGGAGACGGCCAGTCGGTGGAGACCAGCTTCAGGGCCTTGCCCGGCGTCCTTGCGCCCAGGATGAAGTAGTCATGGGCTCCCATACCATCGGGCAAAAGCCAGAAAGAGGGTGCCTGCACGTCCTGGGGGTAGGGGAAGTCGGGCACCTGGCTCACAAGGCGGACATCGGGCGGCAGGAGCAGCGGAAAGGTGTCGATCAGGTCCTTTGGCGCCCAATAGCTCATTCTCCTGCCGCCGACAACATCGCCGCCGCCGTCGCCGCCCTTCGCCGGCACCTCCTTTACCAAGGCCACCCGGTCCCCGACCACTCTCATCAAGACGGCCGACTTCCCGGAGACCAGACGGAAATCGTAGTTATTCAAAGAGACGGGCACAGGGAAAGGGGACCGGACGGAACGGTCCAAGGCCGCTACCACTAGGCGGGCGGGTTCCCCGCCAAGGAGAGCGGTCTTGCCCTGGCGGTCGGTGATACTGAGGGTGGCACGGGTGCTCTGCCGGCCCAAGTCATCCACCAGAAGGAGCGGCGAACCGCTACCCGAGAGTCCCCCGCCACCGGGTGTGGCCGAGCGTGAGGGCGCCACCCCGCAACCCGCGGTGGATAGCACGACGAGGGCGGCCGTGACCAGCAGGACAGTGACGATTGGCAGCGGAATCCGGAGAGGCCTTGCCGGACTACGTGACGCTAGCAAGAGGAGTCTACCCTTTCCCGGCACCGATTAGGGCACGTTTAGGGGAACTGCGGATCCAGGTTCAAAGGGCCAGCTAAGACAGCCCCTTATCTTTCAAAAGCTGTCCCAGCTTGGCCAGCTCGCCCGCCTTCAGCGCGTAGTTGTGCTGCGGCTCGGGGAAGCGGCCGCCGACGACGTCGTCCTTGTAGGCCGTGAAGGCCTGGGTGATGGCGCTGTTCAAATCGGCGTACTTCTTCACGAACTTCGGCGTGAACCGGTCGAAGAAGCCCAACAGGTCGTGGACAATGAGGAGCTGGCCGTGGGTATGGGGGCCGGCGCCGATGCCGATGATGGGAATGGAGGCGCGCTCGGCGACCACCTTGGCGACCTCCGGCGGGATGGCTTCAAGGAGGATGGCGAAGGCGCCCGCTTCCTCAAGGTTCTTCGCGTCTTCGATAACGTGCACCGCCGTCTCGGCGTCGCGCCCCTGGGCGCGGAAACCGCCCAGTTGGGCGATGGACTGCGGCGTCAGGCCGATGTGGCCCATCACCGGAATGGTGGCCTTGGTCAGGGCCGCCACCACGTCGGCCACGTTCCGCCCGCCCTCCAGCTTCACCGCGTCGCAGGCCGCCTCGGCCATGAACCGCCCGGCGTTCCGGATGGCCTCGGGAATGCTCACCTGGTAGCTCATGTAGGGCATGTCGCCGATGAGGAAAGCCGTCGGGGCGCCGCGCCGGACCGCCTGAGCGTGGACCACCATGACGTCCATGGTCACGGGCAGGGTGCTGTCGTACCCGAGGACGGTCATCCCCAGGGAGTCGCCGACCAGGATGATGTCGATCCCCGCCCGCTCCTCCAAGAGAGCCGTCGGGTAATCATAGCAGGTCAGCATGGTGATGGGTTGTTTCTTCTGCATTTTCTCGACCAGGGTCGGGATGGTGACTTTGGACCGCTCCATGCCCGCGAACGCCCCTTCCTCGTGATGATCGTGATGAGTGTTTGGAAACTCTTTCAAACCTGGCGTGTGGCTAGATTTCGGCGCCTACGGCCCTTCCCCTGCCCTTCCGCCATGCTCCGCGCGACCGAAAGCCGGCAGGTAGCGCCGGTGGACACGGAGCATCTCGTAGAAGACCCGGTGCGCCACGGCATAGGACGGGACCAGGGGGTGGCAGGCCAGCGCCCAGATGGCCGTCCGGTGGTCACCGCTCACCGCAGCCTCGGCCGCCAGGTCCTCGTAGGTCTGGACGCTGTGGAGGAGGCCACGGACCTTGATAGGAACCCGCCCCACCGCCAAGGGTGTGGGACCGCCCGCCCCCACTCGACAACTGATCTCCACCACTGCATCCGGGGGAAGGTCGGGCATGGCCGCGCCGTTTGTGGTATCGACGGCCATCACCTCACCGGTGTCACCACAGACGGCCCCCATGAAGTCCACCGCCGCCAGCGAGTAGCGTGTCCCACCCCGCAGCGCCAATTCCTGTGGCAGGTGGGCCGTCGCCGGGTCGCGGTAGAAGGAGAAGAGGCGCGACTCCATACCCTTGACGGCCTCGCCCCGCGTCCCAGTGGTTGCCATGATGCGGCGCTCGCGGCGGAAGACCTCGTCCGTGAAGTAGTAATAGCGGAGGTAGGGTGAGGGAATCAGGCCCAGGCCGGCGACAATCTCGGCTTCCCAATCGCGGTCGACCCGGGCGTCCGCGTCGCCGTTGGAGGCCGCACCCGTCGCCGCCGCCGCTGCCACCGTCGACCCTTGTCCCTGAGGCGGTTCCGGTGGGGCGGACGCACCTCCCGCGTATGCCCGCAGCACTCTCTCCGTGACATCCAGACCGTCCAACCATACCCGGCTGACCCACGAGAGGTGGTTCAGGCCGAAGAACTGGAGGGTGAGGCGGCCGGTCTCCACTCCAAGGGCGCGGGCGATGGCCATCTTCATGCCCACGGGTACATTGCAGAGGCCCACGGCACGGACTTTCGCGTACCGGCGCACCGCCAGGGTGACCAGGCCGGCGGGGTTAGTGAAATTCAGGAGCCAGGCGTCGGGGGACAGTTCCTGCATGTCGCGGCATAGGTCCAGGGCCACGGGGATGTTGCGCAGCGCGGCGAAGAACCCGCCCACCCCGGTGGTTTCCTGCCCGATGAGCCCGTGCTTTACGGGGATCCGCTCGTCCCGCACGCGGGCGTCCATCATGCCCACTCGGAACTGGGCGATGACGAAGGCGGCGCCGTCCACGGCGCGGCGACGGTCGAAGGTGGAATTGATTGAGATTTTCCGCTCGGCGCGGGCCGCCATCCGCTGCGCCATGGAGGCAACGGTCTCCAAACGCGACCAACTGGCCTCGATGTCGTAGAGGGCGACTTCCGACACGGGAATTTCGGGGTGAGCTAGGATTGTGTCGATAAGTTCGGGGGTATAGCTGCTCCCGCCGCCGATAACCGCCAGTTTCAAGGGCCTCGCTCCCCTTTCGCCTTCCCGTATCCTCGGCCACCTTCGACCCCTCAAACCCTTGAACAATCTATGTTGGGTAGGGGTGGCCGTAATAGCGGTGGTGGAGCCGGACCTGTCTGCTGTATAATGTGGGCAGGCCATATTCTGGAAGCACCTAAAGAAGGGGGTGGCGTGATGGCTGAAAACAGATACGGAAGCTCAGTGAGCTTCGCCCTCACATCCGGCCGGCGCGCCACCCGTCACCGTTCCGCCGCCTGATCCGCTGCCGCTCCTGGCAGACCAGGTCGTATCGGCATATCGGGCCACGGGTGAGCGCATCCGTGGCCTTTGCACATCCTTTGGCGCTCCCGCGGCGCCGCCGATACGCGAAAGGATCAGGTGACAAGCACATTGAGAGATACAGATACTGAAGATGCCGGCCGGACCCTCCGGGGACTGGTGGTCGGCGTGGACGGACCGGTGTTCTGGGTGAATACCGGTGACCGGGAAATCCCCTGCACCATGAGGGGACGCCTGCGCAAACAAAGAGAAGAGGCGGCGGGCCTTCTGGTTATCGGTGACACGGTCTCCCTCCGGCTCCTGCCCGACGGGACCGGGCGGGTCGAGGAACGGGCACCGCGGCGCACGGAACTGGCGCGGACGGTCAACTTCCGCGGAATGAAGCACGTCATCGCCGCCAACCTTGACCTCCTGGTGGTGGTCCAAGCGGCGCATCAGCCCAACTTCCGGCGCACCCTGACCGAACGTTTCCTCGCCATCGCCCGGCGTGCCGCGATGGACGCGCTGGTCGTGGTGAACAAGTGCGATCTGGAGGAGACGGCCGTCATCAGGCAGTGGGTCAAGCCGCTCGTGGATAGTGGCGTACCCGTCCTGCTGACCAGTGCCGTGACCGGCACGGGGCTGGAGGAACTACGTAGCGTTCTGGCCGGGAAAGCATCAGTCCTGGCCGGCCAGTCGGGTGTCGGGAAAAGCACTCTGGTGAACGCACTCTACCCTGAGTTTGGAGCGCGCGTCGGGGCGGTCAGCGTTCGGCACCAAAAGGGCCGCCACACGACTTCCGCCGGTCGCCTTTACCGCCTCCCAGACGGCGGCTACCTGGCCGACACTCCCGGCCTGCGCGAACTGGCGCTGTTCGACGACGCGGAAGACCAAGTGGCGGAAGTCTTCCCTGAGATCCAAGAAGCCGCACGCGGTTGCAAATTCCGCGACTGTTCCCACACGCATGAGCCCAACTGCGCCGTCAAGGAGGCGGTGGAGCGCGGTGAGATCGACCGCGGCCGCTATGAAAGCTACGTAAGGATGCAGAGCGGCAAGTAGGCGGCAAGAACGACGCGCCGCCTTCTGTCCGACCTTTTGAACCAGGGTTGAGTCCGGTCCGATGGGCGGGCCGCGCCAAGAAAGCCGAAAGGCTGCACCGCTTTCTCGCGGCGCAGCCTTTCGGCGAAACCTGATGTTGCTCGTGTGTGCGCCCAGAGGGACTCGAACCCCCGCCACCGGCTCCGGAGGCCGGTGCTCTAATCCACTGAGCTATGGGCGCATGTCCGGAAAATCTCGCGACATCTATTATACAGTCCAACCTTGCGTCCCGCAAATGCAGGTTTGCGGATTCCGCGTATGACGGGCAACACGGCTGCCTAACAGGCGCTCTCTGCAAATATCACATTTCTTCCGTTCGGTCGTCATAGGCGACTGGGACCGCGCATAGAGTATAGGCTCCCTTCAAGAACCGTCACGGCGGCGGAATCTGGTTCCTCAATGGCAAGTTATCCACATTCCGTCAACAGCTGTTGATAACTAGAACACACGTTTGGTCGACTTCAAATGACCATTTTCAAGGCTCTTCCGCGCCTGGTCGCCCCATTTCGGCAGGAATTCGACACGGCCGCCACCCGTTATGTCGAACGCGACGGCGAAGTTATCAACAGGTCGTGAAACCCTTGACCCTGGCGCCGCGGGGGATCAACTCGCCCAAAACGTCCTTGAAGCTGGCCCACAACTGCGCCTCGCGCCCAAACCACTTTTCCGCGGCAAGCGCGCGTCCCAGGGCCACTCCCGCCGGAACGGCCCGATTCCACTGGCGGACGAGGAATTCGGCCCGGTCGTGGTGTCCGTCCCTTAGCGTGGCCTCGACGTTCAGCGCGACCAAGACGTCCTCAACCGTGGCGTTTTCGGGGCCAATCACCGTGATCTGCTTTTTCGAGAGATAGGTGGTGGAACCGAGCATGTCCACGCTGCCGGCATACGGGTCCCGCGCGGCATATCTGAGCTGTCGCAGGCCCGACATGTAGAAGGCCCCCAGGCACATCGGACACGGTTCGAGGGCGGAGTAGAGCACGCTGCGGTGGCGGTCGAGGCGCCGGTGGTCCAGGTTCATGAGGGCGTTGAGCTCGGCGTGGGCCAGAACGTGCCCGTGAAGATGTCCTGTTTCGCCGACCGCCTCATGGATTCGGTTACGACCGCGCGCAACGATGCGGCCGTCCTGGTCCACGACCAGCGCGGCGATGGGTAGCGACCCGTGACTGTAGGCCTGCCACGCGTCTTCCAGGCAGCATCGCCACGGTTCGCTAAGGTTACTCCAGATGTCCGTCGAAGTGCTCATACCGTGCCAGAGACCGGCGGAGACTAGTACCCCAGTTCTTCACCCACCAGAATCACCGTCATGGGCGTGCCGGTGGGCTTGCGGTCGAAGACCACGGTGACGTTGCAGATACGGCCGGGCGAGTCGCAATCGTTGCACTCCCCGGTGTAGGCGCAGGGAGTCTTCAGATTCAGGCGGGTGGAGTTAATGGGTGCCGCCACAAACTTGGCGCGGTAGAAAGCCCCGTCCAAGTCGTCGACGATCTTCTGCGCCCCGACCACGAAGACCACCCGCTTCGGGCCGTAGATACTGGCGGCGACGCGGTTCCCCGTTCCGTCGATGTTCACGATCTCGCCATCCAGAGTGAGAGCGTTGACGCTGAGGACGAAAACGTCGGACGTGAGCTGACCGCGCCTCACGGCGGTGACCTCTTCCTTCGACAGGCCGGCCTTCCAGTGGTCGAAAACCCTATGGCCCTTCTTCTCCAAGGTTTCGATGAGGTCCAGCTGCCTGGTGGTTACCGAACCGCCGAAACCTACCGACCCGCCCTCCGGAACCAAGTCCAGAACCTTCTGGGCGGCTTCGTCGCCGGTGTCCACGGTGATGACCTCGTATCCCTTGGCCTCCAACGACTTGGCGGCCTTCTTAATCCGTGATGTGAAATACTGCTTGGTGGCGCTGCTCCCGAAATCTCTTGCCACGACCATGCCCTCCTGTATGTGCGCTTTTGGCTCCGTGTTTCGCCAAGGACCGTCGTCGAACCTGCCACCCCGCCAGACCAACCTCACCGCGTGGCTCGACCGGCGCCGCAGAAACGCGGGTGTCGGCGGCCACGGGTGCGGCGGTGGCAGGAAGTGGCGTTCCTGGGTTTGAAGAACCCTATGACAGGAGTGGCTCGACGAGAATACAGGACTGATGCGAATGGAGGTCTCCCCAGTGGCCAAGTACCTGAACACCAAGGAGCTAGTACCGGGCATCGTGATGAACGTGGTAGCCGTCGGCGGGAAGCTGATGCAGACCTACGTGACCTTGAAGAAAGGTGCCGAGCTACCCGTGCACACTCACCCGCATGAGCAGTCAAGCTTTGTCATCAGCGGCCACATGGTGTTCACCGTGGACGGCGTCGAACACGATTGCCCGGCCGGCAGCGGACTGGTGTTCGCCCCGAACCAGCCCCACGGCGCCCGCATCCTCGAAGACACCTGCGTCGCCGACGTCTTCACGCCCATCCGGGAGGAGTACCTGAAGTAGTCGGGGCCTGACGCCTCCTCTGTCAGTGGTCACCTAGTCTCCTTGACGCGCGCCCAGGGGCGTTAGCCGCAGTGAGATGGCCAACGGGATGATCTCCAGCACCGATGTGAGAAGGAAGGTCGGGACGAAACCGGCCCACCCGACCAAGAAGCCGCCAACCAGGGGGAAGAGAAGCGTTGGCGAGGTGAGTGTCCCGTTCAGCCCGGCGTAGGTCGGCCGCAGCGCGGCCGGGGCAATATCGATGAGACAGTTGGAGAACCCAAGGTTGCGCCCGCTGGAAGCGACCCCGACCAGGAAGAACAGGGCCGGGAAAAGGGTCGGGGCCAGGGTGCCCAGGGTCACGGCGACGACGGGCGTCAGTAGGTCCAGGCCCAGGGCCAGCCGCACCGTGTTCAGGCTGCCATAGCGGTCGCGGAGAGCGCCCCAGGCCACGTTGGACAAGGCCGACCCGGCCACCTGGGCCGCCACCACCGAACCGATGACGGCGGCCGGCAGCCCCAGACCCTGGCGGGCGAAAACAATGTAAAAGGGCAGTGACATGGCGGCGGCACCGGCGGCGATCTGCATGTAGAGGAGGCTGCGCAGCCGGGCATGGGATCCCAAGAGACCGCGCGCCTGCTCGATGTAACGGCGGAAGGGTGGCCGCAAGGGCTGGGGGCGGTGTTCTTCGCGGATAAAGGCGATCCCGGCGACCCCAATGTAAAGGGTCAGACCGGACAGGAGGAACAAGAGGCCGTAGTTCACGGGGAAGGGCCGGAACCCAGGCCGGAGTATGGTCCGTACGGCGTACCCGGCGCCGAAAGCCAGAACGCTGCCCAGAGTCTGTCGGAAACCGTAGAAACGCCCCCGGTTCTCGGCCGGAATCGCCCCGCCAATGACGTCGGTGAAAGCCACGCCCCCCAGACCGCCCGTGGCGGAGAATAGCGTGACCAGGGCGAAGAAGAGGGCGAGGATGGCGCCATGGCTAAGGCCCGGTCGGCCGGCGACCACGGCGCCCAAGACGGCCCAAGAGGTGGCACGGACGAAGACGGCGCCCAGCAAGTAAGGTTGGCGGCGGGCCCGCCCTTGAAGGAAGTATGCGAAAACCACCTGTAGCAAGACCTGGCCGCCGATAAGCATGGCGGACACGGCCCCCACCAGCCAACGCGCCGGCGACAGAGCAGTTACGAAGGAGGGCAGAACCGAGTTGGGCTCGGCGAAAGCCGTGCTGGCGGCCAGCGCTACCCCGTGAATCACTCCGCCGGTGAAGCTGGCGTCCCACATGGCGCGTCTTTTCGAGAGTCGTCTCTTCAAGACCCGGTCTCCTCCATCACCGCTCCGATTGCTTCCGATGCGTTCCCACCGCGCACTGGCAAAATGGGTGTATTCCCTTAAAGCATTTCCCTCGTCTACCAGCAGAGAAAGGATGGTTCGGCAAGAACCGAGAATGATGGTCTTGCCTCTCCGTTCCGGGTCCGGGTTCCAGGTTCCTAACTCCCATCGCTTGTTCCGGACGAGGGAAACGCCAATGATCAAGGTAACCTTGGCAACGAAGGTCTTCGGGAGAAAGAACCGCGTCACGGCTCTGGACCAGGTGAGTCTTGAACTTAAGCCCGGCACCATCGTGGGCCTGCTTGGGCCGAATGGCGCGGGTAAGACCACCCTCGTCCGGCTCATCAGCGGACTGCTCCTGCCCGACGAGGGCCAGGTGCAAGTGGATGGCTTCGACACCCTCAGAAAGCGTCGGGAAGTGGCGGCCCGGATCGGGTGCCTTCTCGAGGGCAACCGGAACGTCTACCAGTACCTTACTGTCTGGGACAACCTGCTGTACTTCGGGCTCCTTAACCGTTTGACTTACGGAACGATCAAGCGCCGGGCCGCCCAGCTCCTGGACCTTCTCGACCTGAGTCATAAGAGACGTGACTACGTGTTCGCGCTTTCCAGGGGTATGCAGCAGAAACTGGCCCTCGCCCTGGCCCTTATCAAGGACCCGCCCTATTTGCTCCTGGACGAGCCGACGCTCGGGCTCGACGTGGAGACATCGCTGAGACTGAGATCGTACCTGGGGCGTCTCAGAGATCAAGGCAAGGGGATTCTCCTGACCACCCATCAGCTCGATGTGGCGGAGCGGCTCAGTGACGACATTGTCTTCATCAAAAGAGGCCGGATCGCCCACCGGGGGACGAAAGCTTCTATCCTTCGGGATCTCAATCTAGTCCGAACGGGATTCCAGTGCTCTGTGGCCGCCAAAGACGCCGTCCTCCTGAACGGGGCCGCCGGTGAAGTCGCTGGGGTCACCCCGCAAACGGAGGAAGGGCCTGTCCTCACGGTCCACTGTCAGGACCAGGCCGCTCTATGTCGGCTGCTTTCCGTGGTCGAGGTCCTGGACATCAGACCGGCGGAGCCTTCCCTTGAAGAAGTCTTCTTAGCGGTAATGCGGCTCTGAAAGGAGGGGGTTTCAGGTGTGGCTGGCGGAAGCCCACCGGCGCGTGGCGGTACTGAAGCGTTACATAGCTTCAGACATTCTCGGCTGGCTGGCGGACGTCGTGATGCTCACCGGTCTCATCCTGGTGGCATCACGCGGGTCCACGAACGCTTTGCCGGCATTCGTTGCCTTGGTCTTCTGGCAGCTGTCCACCAAGCGGGTGGGAGGCCTGGCCCAGACTGTCCGCAGCGAACGCCGGTACGGGACCCTGCCCCACATATACCTCTCCGGCAGGGGGCTGGCTTCCCTTCTGGTCTCGAGGAGCATCGTGGCCACTTTGTTCGACCTGATCGAGGTGTCGTGTGCCGCCTTCCCGGCGGCTGCGGTGGCGATGGCGCTGGATGTGAAGATGGTGCCGGGGCCGGTTTCGGCTTGGGGTTTCCTAACGGCCATGGCGGTGAGTGTGATCGGGCTGACTGGTTTGGCGTTCTTGCTGGCCGCCGCCTCGCTGGTGTTCAAACAGGTAGCCGTTTTCGGCCTGGCCCTGGACTATCTCATGCTCATTTGGAGCGGGACCTTGGACTCCCTTCACCTTCAAGGGTGGCTCAAGGCGGTGTCGGTCTACCTACCCCTTACCGATTCCATCTCTCTCGCAAAGAAGGTGACCGACGGCGCGGCCTTGGCCGACGTACTCTCTCAGACCGAGTTATGGCGGGGGATAGTCGTGGGAGCGGTTTACCTGGTGGTGGGTCTGGTCGTGTTCGGAGCGGCTGAGCGAAAGGCCCGCTTGGCGGGAGCCCTGTTCATCCAGTAGGAATGACTTGGGGGAAGCTGGATGCTAGCACCGCTCGTAGCTGAAGCAGTAAGATACGCCTCGACCGTAAAGGCATATCGCCTCGACTTCCTGGTCGAGATGGTGTCTTTCAGCCTTCTATTCGTCGGACTCGAAGCGGCGGGTGACCCACGTGGGTTTTCGGCGTCACTCCTGGGGTACATGATGTGGTACCTCGGCTTTACGGCTTTGACGGAGATTGGTTCCGGCGTTGACGACGAGTCAATGGGCGGAACCCTTGAACAGCTCGCCCTAACCAGGATAGGCCTCCTCCCCGCTCTCGTCGGCCGGAGTGTCGTGGTCGTCATAACCGAAGTCGCCTCAGCTTCGCTTCTCGGCCTACTGTCCCTGGCTTTCGCCAAGCTCCTCCTAAGACCCGTGCCAAGTGGTCCTATCCTGGCGCAGACCGTCGTCGCCACGGTTGTGCTGGTGGTCATTGGGATGTTAGGCATGGGGCTGGAGATTGGGGCACTGGTCCTGGCGAAGAAGAGGTCGTCCAGTGCCATACCCCTTCTACAATACTTGATGTTGTTCTTCACCGGGGTGTTTACGGGTATCGAAGGCTTTCCGACCGCCCTGAAGGTCGTGGCCTACGCTTTTCCCTTGTCGTGGGCCGGCCAGGCCCTGCGTCAGCCAGACCACGGTATCTGGATATGGGGGCTCCTCGCCTGTGTCTTCATCCACCTGACGTCAGGGGTGCTTCTGTTCTCCAGGATCGAGATGCGCGCGCGTCGGAAGGGTCAATTGTACGAGCAGTAGCCCCACAGAAAAGGGATGGCGGCCCACCTAATGTAGACCGCCATCGGTTGCTCTTGGTTCTGGTTTCCAAGCCGGGTTTTCAGAACGGTACCTTCTTCTCCAAGGCCTTAACAATCAGGTCCACGCAAGCTCGGACGTCGCCCAGGTCCACCATCTCCGACGGCGAGTGCAGGTAGCGCGTGGGGATGGAAATGACGCCCGACGGGACGCCGGCCTTGGTCAGGTGGATGGCGCCGGCGTCGGTGCCGCCCTGCTCCAGGACTTCCATTTGGTACTTGATGCCGCCGGCCTTGGCGGTGTCGACCAGGAACGCGCGCACCGCCGGGTGGACCATGATGGCCGCGTCCTTGACCTTGATGGCCGCGCCCTTCCCCAGCCCGCATTCCATGGTGATGGTCTTGGGTGTGTCGCCGGTGCGGGTCACGTCCACGGCGATGCCCAGGTCGGGGTCGACCCCGAAGGCAGCGGTCCGCGCCCCGCGCAGGCCCACCTCTTCCTGGACGGTGAAGACGAAGTAAACATCGTTTTCGGTGGCCTTCAGGTTCTTCGCCGCCTCCACCAGGATGGCGCAGGCGACGCGGTCGTCCATGGCTCTGGACACCAGCCGGTCGCCCAGGTCGACCATGGCTGTGGCGAAAGTGCAGGTGTCGCCGATCTGGACCTTCTTCTCGGCCGAGGCCCGGTCGGTGGCTCCGATGTCCAGGAAGAGCTTATCCAGGCGCAGGTCCTTGGGGTCGTCGATCTTTTCCATCCCCACCACGCCGACGGTGCCGTTCTGGAACACCATGCGGTTCATGAGGAGGGTCAGCGGCGACACCCCGCCCACGTTTCCGAAGCGAAGGAAGCCGTTATCGTCGATGTGGGTGACCATGAGGCCGATCTGGTCCATGTGGGCGGCCAGCATAACCTTGGGCGCGTGGGCGGCGGCGCCCGCGGCCCCCGCCCCGCCTGTCGTCGGCTTCTTATGGCAGATCAGGTTCCCCAGCACGTCTGTGCGCACCTCGTCCACATAGGGACGGATTTCCTCCTCCAGGACCTTGCGGATGTTCCCCTCGCTGCCGGACACCCCGAAGGTCTCGACCACTTTCTTGATGAGCTCTTTCATGCGGAGATACCTCCTTTGGCGATTTCCTTCAGGAACAGGCCCAGCAGCTTGGCGGCGTTAGCATAGTCGTCCAGGCTGGCCATAGCCACGGGCGCGTGGATGTAGCGGCAAGGGACGGAGAGCGAGCAGGCCATGACGCCTTCCCGGCTCAGGTGGATGCGGCCGGCGTCGTTGCCGCCACTGGCGGCGCGCCGGAACTGGTAGGGGATGTCGCTAGCCTTGGCCGTGCGCACCAGGGCGTCGACCAAGGGACGGCTGGCGATGGAGGCGTTATCCATCAGGCTGATGGCGGGGCCGGCGCCCTGCGTGGTGGCGTATCCCTGCGGCTCGCTGCCCGGCGTGTCCGAGCAGATGGTGCCTTCCAGGACGATGCCGTACTTGGGGTCCACCGAGTAGGACGACACGGCGGCGCCGCGCAGGCCCACCTCTTCCTGGACCGTGAAGACGCCGTAGACGCAGATGCCGTCGTAGGTGCCCTTCAAGGCCTCCATGAGGACCAGGCAGCCGATGCGGTCGTCCAAGGCCTTGCCCTTGATCTTGTTCTTGCCGATAGGGCCGAACTTGGTATCGAAGATGGCGTATTCGCCCAGCTTCACAAGCTTCTCGGCATCCTCCTTGCTCTTGGCGCCGATATCGATGAAGATTTGGTCGTACTTAAGGACCTTGTCGCGCTCGCCCGTCTCCTGCAGGTGGATGGCCTTGGCGCCGATGACGCCGGGGATCTTCTTCGGCCCGACCAGGACCGTCTTGCTAATAAGGAGGCGGTCGTCGATACCGCCGACCTTCTTGAAGCGGAGCAGGCCGTTCCGCTCGTGGCCGGCGATCATCAAGGCCACCTCGTCCATGTGGGCGGCGATCATGACGCGCGGCAGGGAGGAGTCGCCCTTGCGGGTGATGACGTTACCGAGGGCGTCGACCTTGATCTCGTCAACGTAGGGGGCCACCTGCGCTTTCACGATGTCGCGGACTTCGCCTTCGCAGCCGGAGGGGCCGAAGGCTTCGGACATGCGGCGCATCAGGTCGAGGTCGGGCGCGCCGGCGGTGCCGGCGGCGGGTGTCGCGGGGCCGGTAGTGGCTACCATGTCAATCCCTCCAGGTACCCCTCGCCGATGGAGGCGATGTAGTAGGCCAGGAGGCGCCCGGCCTTCTTCACGTCGTTCAGGCACAGGGTCTCCACCGAGGTGTGCATGTAGCGGAGAGGAATCGAAACGAGTCCGGTGGGGATACCCGCCCGCGTCACCTGGATGGCCCAGGCGTCGGTGCCGGTGGCGCCCGGCGCGACCTCGACCTGGTAGGTGATGCCCATCTCGTCGGCCACCTTGGTCAGGCCTTCATAGATCTTTGGGTGGATGTTGGCGCCGGTGCAGATGGCGGGCCCCTTATCCAGGGGGTTGACCTGGTACTCGGGGACGCCGGGCATGTCGCCGTGGGTGACGTCGATGGCCACGGCCAGGTCGGGCTGGACGCCGTAAGCGCTGGTCATGGCGCCGCGCAGGCCCAGCTCCTCCTGGACGGTGGCCACAGCGTAGACGTCGGCCTGGTGATGGAGCTTGGCCAGTTCAGAAAGGGTCTCGAACATCACCACCACTCCGGCGCGGTCGTCGAAGGCCTTGCCGGCGGCGTAGTTGTTCTTCAGGTCGATGAAGGTGCGGCCCATGGTGATGAGGTCGCCCACCGTCACCAGGTCCTCCACCTCATCCTTCGGCAGGCCTACATCGATGTAAAGGTCGCTGTACTTCAGGGCTTTCTGGG
>JAJYWN010000079.1 GCA_021791495.1 Bacillota bacterium | reverse complement strand
TCCCGAGACTGAGAGACCCCGCGGCGCGCCCGGCGAACCCACCCCGGATGGTGATGACCGCACTGAAGTCCATGCGGCGCCGCAAACGGCCATGTGGCACAGAGGCGAGGTCGTCCGGAGCCCACCGTTAGCGGGCAGCCGGCCAGACATAGGCGAGGCCGGCGAAGAGGTGGCCCACCCCCCCGCACACCATGTGGAGGGGTCAGGCAAGCCGGGTGGTAACGCGGAGATAAGCTCCGTCCCAGCGAGGGGCGGGGCTTTGTTTTTGGAGCGAGGAGGTAAGGGGCATGGCTAACGCCAACGACAAGGTGAACCAGAAAGCGGCAGCTGCCGCGGGCGCGACGCGGGCGGCTGCGACCGGGGCGGCCGGAGCCGCGGCCGACGCCGATTTCGTCAAGGAAATCACGCCGAAGAACGTGGACTACTCCCAATGGTACGTGGACGTGGTCCGCAAGGCCGAACTGGCCGACTACGCACCCGTGAAGGGCTGCATGGTGATACGACCGGCCGGCTACGCCCTCTGGGAGAATTATCAAGCCGGGATGGACCGCCGTTTCAAGGCCACGGGCGTCCAGAACGCCTATTTCCCGCTCTTGATCCCGGAATCGTTCTTTAAGAAGGAAGCGGAGCACGTCGAGGGCTTTGCCCCGGAAGTGGCCTGGGTCACCCACGGCGGCGGCGAGGAACTCACCGAGAAGCTGGCCATCCGGCCGACCTCCGAGACCATCATCTGCAGCATGTACGCGAAATGGATCAAGTCTTACCGCGACCTCCCGGTGCTGATCAACCAGTGGTGCAGCGTGTTGCGGTGGGAGAAGGCCACCCGGCCTTTCATCCGCACCACCGAATTCCTCTGGCAGGAGGGGCACACCGCCCACCGCACGCCGGAGGAGGCCGAGGAGCGGACCCAGATGATGCTGGAGATCTACCGCGACTTCGTCGAGAGCGATCTGGCCATCCCGGTCATCCCGGGCCGGAAGTCACCTCAGGAGAAGTTCGCCGGTGCCGTGCACACCTATTCCATCGAAGCCCTGATGTCCGACGGGCGGGCCCTGCAGTCCGCTACCTCGCATAACCTGGGCGATCACTTCGCCAAGGTCTTCGACATCCAGTATCTGGACAGTGACGGCAGCCTGAAGTACGTTCACCAGACCTCGTGGGGGGCGACCACGCGCCTCATTGGCGCCATGATCATGGTCCACGGCGACGACCGGGGCCTGGTCATTCCGCCGAAGGTGGCTCCGACCCAGGCGGTCATCGTCCCCATCATGTCGAAGGACAGGGAAACGGTGCTGTCTAAGGCGCGGGAACTGCGCCGCCGGCTGGCGGAAGCGGGCTTCCTGGTGCACCTGGATGACCGCGACGAATACACGCCGGGCTGGAAGTTCAACGAGTGGGAGATGCGCGGCATCCCGGTCCGGATCGAACTCGGGCCGCGCGACGTCAAGAGCGAACAGGTGGTCCTGGTCCGCCGCGATAACGGGAAAAAGGAGTTCGCGGGCATGGCCGGGCTGGAAGATACGCTGCGGGCGACTCTGGACGACATCCAGAGCAGCCTGTACCTGAAAGCGAAACGGTTCATGGAGGAGCATACGAAGACGGTCCGGACTTTGGATGAGATCAAGGCCACCGTGGAGGGTGAGCGCGGTTTCATGGTC
The DNA here is from genome assembly GCA_021791495.1 of Bacillota bacterium. GTDB lineage: Bacteria > Bacillota > Sulfobacillia > JAJYWN01 > JAJYWN01 > JAJYWN01. Next base: position 6,817 of record JAJYWN010000079.1, on the reverse strand, counting down.
ACTGGGTGGTGCGGCGACGACGAGTGCGAGGACAAGATCCAGGAGACCGGCGCCACCATCCGCAATATCCCCTTCGGCCAACCGGCGCCGGGCGACGTTCCGGCCTGTGCCTGCTGTGGCAAGCCGGGGAAGTACCTTATCTATTGCGCGAGGGCCTATTGACCTTTAAGATGGAGCTTGTCGGACCGGTGCAAGAGCAAAGGGCCGGCCGGTGGAGGCTCCACCCGCCGGCCCTGATTCATCTCCTCCTGTTACCCAGGAAGAATATGATGACAGGTAAATGCGGTGCAGTGAAGTGGGGATTGGACGTTGGTCGGCCTGAACTTATCCTATGTCCTGAAGCTCTCGATGGCGTGGGTCCTGGGCGGCCTAATCGGACTGGAGCGTGAGACCACCAAGCGGGCGGCCGGGCTGCGTACCCACATCCTGGTCACGGTGGGGGCCACCCTCCTGACCATCCTGTCTTTCGATGTCTTCGAAATGTATTCCGGCCGGGCCACGCCCGATCCGGCCCGTATCGCAGCGCAGATCGTCAGCGGCATCGGTTTTCTGGGCGCCGGGACCATCCTCCGCGAGGGACCCACCATCCGTGGTCTCACGACCGCCGCCAGCCTTTGGGTGAGCGCGGCCATCGGCATGTCTGTCGGCATCGGTGCCTACGCTCCGGCGGTCTACACCACCTTGATCGTCCTCATTTCCTTGATCGGCTTACGCCGTCTGGAAACCCGGTTCATGCCGGGCAAGCACGTGGTACTCATCAGCGTGACGGGTAACGACCGACCCGGGCTCATCGGCGAACTGGGGTCGACCTTGGGTCGGCTGAAGGTTAACATAACGAACATCGAGATGAACCCTCTCCCTGAAACGGAGCAGGTACGGATCGACTTCCACGTGCAACTGCCGCGGGGCATGGGTGTTGGCACGGTCACGGAAATGCTGAAAGCCGTCCCGGACATCACCGGCGTGGAGGCTGGGTAACGCCGGCGCCGGAGCGGGGTAGCCGTCGCCGGACGGGGTAGCCGTCACGGAGCAGCCGTCGCCGGAAACACACCAGCCACGCGGCTGGCCCAGTTGTTGCGTGCACCGAACTGGTGTGCTATACTTGTCGCGTGAGCTTGCCTGGTGCTGGACGAAGTGGCAAGACCTGACCAGAGGATTGCGACAGCTCTAGCGAACGACTCGGAGTGGGTGCCTACCCACTTTTTGAGTTATTATGGGGCGGAAAAGGCGCCGGGGAAGCGGAAAGGCGGCGCGGCAAGCGCCGGCTTCAAGGAGCCGGAAATGAACAGAATCGAGGATCTGGTCGCCGGCCTGGTGGCCCCCATGCTGGACGGAAATGGGATGGAACTGGTCGGCGTCGAGTTCGTCAAGGAGCGCGGCCAGTATTACCTGCGGGTGTATATCGATAAGCCCGAAGGTGGAGTGGGGCTGGACGATTGTGAGAAGGTCAGCCACTTCCTCAGCGACGAGCTGGACCGGGTGGACCCCATTCCGCAACGCTACTACCTTGAGGTGGCGTCGCCGGGGTTGGAGAGGCCCCTGACCAAGGCCGCCGACTACCAGCGATTCACTGGCAGCGGGGTGGAAGTAAGGATCTACGCGCCGGTGGACGGGTCGAAGAGGTTTCTCGGGACCCTCCAGGGCCTGGAGGACGGTAAGGTGAGACTGACCTTGAAGAACGGCGGGCGGGAAGTGTCCATTCCACTGGACGCGATCAGTCGGGCCAAACTGACCGTGGAGGACTTGCCCGTTCGGGGAGGCAACAAGCGGTGAATCCGGAATTCATCGAGGCCCTTGAACAACTGGGGCGCGAGCGCAATATCGCCAAGGGTGTGTTACTCGAAGCCATCGAGGCCGCCCTGGTTTCTGCTTACCGGCGCCATTTCGGCTCGGCCCAGAACGTCCGCGTGAACGTGGACCCGAAGACCGGCGACATGAAGGTGTTCTCGCAACGGGTCGTAGCCGAGAGTCCGGACGACCCGACCCAGGAGATCTCGCTGGAAGAGGCCCAGCGCATCGACCCGCGCTATAAGCTGGAGGACATCGTCGAGGTGGAGGTGACGCCGAAGAACTTCGGTCGCATCGCCGCCCAGACTGCCAAGCAAGTAGTGGTCCAGCGCCTGCGCGAGGCCGAGCGCGGCATGATCTTCGAGGAATTCTCCAGCCGCGAGGGAGACATCATCAACGGTCAGATTCACCGGATCGAAGGGCGGAACGTCCTCATCGATCTCGGGAAGACCGAAGCCATACTGATGCCGTCGGAGCAGATCCCCGGCGAGCGGTACAAGCAGGGAGACCGCATCCGCGCCTACATCGTGGAGGTCAAGCGGACCACCAAAGGGCCCCAGGTCTTCGTGTCGCGGACCCACCCGGGCCTGGTCAAGCGCCTGTTTGAACAGGAAGTCCCCGAGATCCACGACGGTGTGGTGGAGATGCGTTCCATCGCCCGCGAAGCCGGTTCCCGCGCCAAGGTCGCCGTTTCCTCGCGCGACCCGAACGTGGACCCGGTCGGTTCTTGCGTGGGCCCGAAGGGCATGCGGGTCCAGGCCGTGGTCAAGGAACTGAAGGACGAGAAGATAGACATCGTCCGTTGGGATCAGGACTCGGCCAAGTTTGTGGCCAATGCCCTTTCTCCGGCCAAAGTAGTGGGTGTGCAGACCGACGATCTGCACAAGGTCGCACGGGTCATCGTCCCCGACTATCAGCTGTCGCTGGCCATCGGCAAGGAAGGGCAGAACGCCCGGCTGGCCGCCAAACTGACCGGCTGGAAGATCGACATCAAGAGCGAGACCCAGATGGTCGAGTTGGAGGCCGAGGCCCGACGCTTGGCGGAAGAACAGGCCCGCCTGGCCGAGGTGGCCGGGATCGCCGCCGAAAGCGAGAAGCAGGCGGCCGAGGCCGCGGAAGCCGCCGGTGCCGAAGAGGCCGGCGCGGGTGAATGGCCCACCGAGCCAGGAGTCGAGGCAGAACCGCAACCGGAAGGGGCGCCGGCACCGGAAGGTGAGCCATTGCCGGAAGGCGAGTGGCCGCCGGAAGAGGGTGGTCCGCCGGCGCCACAGGAACCCGGCGCCGAGGAACCCTATGTCGAGGAGGGCGCTCCGGCCAAACCGGTTTCCTGGGAAGAAGAAGAGGAAGAGATGGCCAAAGGCAAGTCCAAGAAGGCGCGGGCCGCCAAGAAGAAGAAGGGCCGCATCCGCCGACAGGCCATTGACGAAGAGGAATACCTGGTGTAACCGGCGCGGGGGGCATGGGGGCCGGAGCCTCGTAGCCGCCAGCATAGCCAGGCTTGGCCTGGCGGCGCGTTCAGGCGGCGGAGGGAGCGGCCACCACCAAGTTCGGAGGGTAGGGTTTGAAGAAGAAGCACATCCCGCTGCGTCTTTGCCTGGGCTGCCAGGAGATGAAGCCGAAGAAGGAACTGGTCAGGGTCGTCCGGTCGCCCGACGGGCAGATCGACGTGGACCCCACCGGCAAGAAGGCCGGTCGAGGCGCCTACGTCTGCCCGTCGCCGGAATGCCTGGAACTGGCCTTGAAAGGGAAACGCTTAGAACGGGCCTTGGAAGCTCCCATCACCGAAGAGGTCATGGATAAGCTTAGAGCCCGCATCACAGGGTAGGGGAGGTGGAGGGCGCCGCATGTTGCGAGTCCGCACACGGGTTTTTGAACTGGCCAAAGTCCTGAACCTGGGACCAGACGAACTAATGCAGATCCTCCAGCATCTCAATATCGATGTCGCAAGTCATATGAGCGTCCTCACCGATAAGGACGTTGACCAGATTACGGCCTTCGTAAAATCCAGGAAGGCCGTCCCTCCGGCCGCCCGGATTGGAGCAGGACCGGCGCCGGCCGGGAATGCCGAGAACAACAACGGCGCCGCCGCTGGAGCCTCCGACACCAACAGGACCGCGGGTCGGCCCAGGGTGGTTTCCACCACCATTAAGGCCGTTCCGGCCACCGGCCGGCCCACCACGCTCACGTCGACACCGAGCCGAGCGGCTTCCCGCCCGGTTACCAGGCCTTCTACCGGCAGACCGGCTGCCGGTGGGGGAGGTAAGGCTCCCAGCCAGATTTCGGCCGGCGCCGCCAAGGTTTCGGCGGCTCCTAGTGGGGCCGGTGAGGCCGTCACGGCGGCTCCGACCGCCAAGGGCCCGGCCGGTGTCCGTCCGGCCCAAGGCCCAGCACCGTCCCCCACGGCTGCCCCCGTAGCCGTGACCCCGGCAACGCCGTCCGCTCCGTCAACCGCGGTCCCATCTCCGGCGACCCCGCCCCCACCGGCCCCTGCGGCCGGTGTTCCGGGAGCCGCCGCCCGCACCGCCGCGACCGCCGGTGTAGGGACCGCGCCGGCTGCCAAACCCGCGGCGGCCGCCACTGTTCCGGGTGCCCCGGCACCCCGAGCCGCCGCGGCCGGCCCGACTACCGTTTCGCCCGCCGCTCCGCGTCCGGGTGCGGCTTCCGGTGCTCCCGCGGGAGGCGCTCCCGCGACGGCCTTGCCCCGGCGTCCCGTTCAGGGTCAGGGCGCACCCCGCCCCAGCACTCCCGCGGCCGGCGCTCCAGCGTACCGGCCACAGGGCCCAGGGCAGGGCCAAGGTCCCCGTCCTTCCGCCGGCGGTTATGGCGGCTATTCCGGCCCCGGCGCGCCCGGTCAGCAGCGGGGTCCCCGACCGGGCAACGCTCCCCAACCGGCTTCCGGTAGGGGCAGGACTCCTCCCCCCGGGACCAAGGGCTTGGCCGGGCGAGCCGCGCTGAGGCACCATCCCAGCGCGCCCCAGACGCGCGAGCAAACCCCGCCCGCGGCCAAGAGGCGGGTCGAGCCGAAAGTCGTCACCATCCAGGGCAGTATGAGTGTGGGTGACCTCGCTCAGAAGCTGGGCCTGAAAGGGTCCGAGGTCATCCGCTGCCTCATGCAACTGGGTGTTATGGCGAACATCAACCAGAACCTGGACGAGGACACGGCGAAGATCGTCGCCACCGAGCTGGGCTACAGCATTGTGGAACCCGAGGTCAAAGCCAAGCCCGCTGAGGCTCCGGCCGCCCCCGTGGAAGACCCCGCCCTTTTGAAACCGCGGTCACCCGTGGTGACCGTCATGGGCCACGTCGACCACGGCAAGACCTCGCTCCTTGACTGCATCCGCGAAAGCAACGTCACCGCCACCGAGGCCGGAGGCATCACTCAGCACATCGGCGCCTCCCAGGTCGAGCATAACGGCAAACGGGTTGTCTTTCTGGACACCCCGGGTCACGAAGCTTTCACGGCCATGCGGGCCCGCGGAGCGCATGTCACCGACATCGTCGTTCTAGTGGTGGCGGCCGACGACGGCATCATGCCGCAGACCATCGAAGCCATAAACCACGTCCGCGCCGCCAAGGTGCCCATGGTGGTGGCCCTGAACAAGATCGATAAACCCGGCGCCGATCCCGAGAAGGTCAAACGGCAACTCACCGAGCAGGGTCTGGTGCCCGAGGAGTGGGGCGGTGAGACCATCGTCGTGCCTTGCTCGGCCATCACCGGCGCCGGCGTCGACAACCTTCTTGAGATGTTGCTTCTGGTGGCCGAAATGCAAGACCTGAAGGCCAATCCGGACGGTCCTGCCCGCGGCAGCGTGGTGGAAGCGGAGTTGGACAAGGGCCGTGGTCCAGTGGCCACCGTCCTGGTTGAGTCGGGCACTTTGAAGATCGGCGATTCCATGGTCGCCGGGCTCACCCACGGCAAGGTCCGTGCCATGCTGGACCCGAAGGGGCGCGCCGTGCGCAAGGCCGGGCCGGCCACGCCGGTCTCCATCCTTGGGCTGGCCGACGTTCCGCAGGCTGGGGACAGTTTCCGCGTGGTGGACGACGAGCGTCTGGCCCGCGAAATCTCCATCGTCCGTCAGGACAGGCGCCGCGCGGAGGATATGGAGACGGCCCGCAAGGTCAGTCTGGACGACTTCTTCCGCCGCACGCAGGAAGGGGAGAACCAGGAACTGCGCCTGGTGGTCAAGGCCGATGTCCAGGGTTCGGTGGAAGCTCTCCGGGCCGCCATCGAGAAACTTGAGCTACCAGAGGTTAAGGTTAACATAATTCACGGCGGGGTAGGCGGTATCAGCGAGAACGACATTATGCTTGCCTCGGCGTCCGACGCCATCGTCGTCGGCTTCAACGTGCGTCCCGATGTCGGTGCGCGCAAGCTGGCAGACCGCGAGAAGGTGGACATCCGCCTGTACCGCATCATCTACGAGGCCCTGGACGACATTAGGAAGGCCGTGGAAGGCCTCTTGAAGCCCGAATTCAAGGAGGTCGTGCTCGGCCGGGTTGAGGTGCGCGCCACCTTCAAGGTCCCGAAGGTGGGTACCATCGCCGGCTGCTACGTGACCGACGGGAAGGTGACCCGCGCCGCCTCGGTGCGCGTCATCCGTGATGGCGTGGTCATTCATGAGGGCAAGATAGAATCCCTGAAGCGGTTCAAGGATGACGCCCGCGAGGTCCAGGCCGGTTTTGAATGCGGCATTGGCCTGGAGAAGTTCCAGGACATCCGCGAAAAGGACGTCATCGAGCCCTTTGTGATCCAGGAAGTGGCCCGCGAAGCGACCAGGGCGGAATCACCAGCTTGACCGGACACGACGGGAGCGTTCGGGCGGCGGGGGGAGCGGCCACCACGATAAGGTTCGAAGGGGGTGTGGGGGCCGGGGTCCCGCAGCCGCCAGAGGAGCCGGGCTTCGCCCGGCGGAGCGTTCGGGCGGCGGAGGGAGCGGCCACCACGATAAGGTTCGAAGGGGGTGTGGGGGCCGGGGTCCCGCAGCCGCCAGAGGAGCCGGGCTTCGCCCGGCGGAGCGTTCGGGCGGCG
>JAJYWN010000050.1:12892-42423 GCA_021791495.1 Bacillota bacterium | reverse complement strand
TGGCGCGGCCCGTGGTCTTGCCGATCCGCCTCGGATGGCATACGGTCCACGAAACCAGGTCGAAGGTGGCTCTTGCTGCCTGAGATGCCGCTGACTTTCAGTCAGCGGAGTACGTCACGCATGGTGGGTCCACTTTTGCTTTCTGGGCCGAAAGGGGGTGAGAGGCATTTGAGTGCCGTTTCGCTTGTTTCCGCCTTGATCCAGGCCGCAGTCGGTCCTGACCCCGCGGATAACGTGGCCAAGCACGTCGAAGCCATCAAGCAGGCTGCCTTCCAGGGTGCCCGGATTATCTGTCTCCAGGAGTTGTTTAACACGCAGTATTTCGCGGCCCGCTCCATCTCACAGCCGGGCCCAGAACCGCCGCCATGGGCCGAACCCGTGCCCGCCGGGCCCACGACCCGACTCATGCAGGACCTGGCGCGGGAGCTGGGTGTCGTGCTTATGGTACCTTTGGCTGAGGCTGTTCCGGGAGGGGCGCATTTCAACACGGCTGTGGTCATCGACGCCGACGGGAGCATTTCCGGCAAGTATCGCAAGATGCATGTCCCGCACATGGAGGGTTTCTGGGAAAGAACCTACTTCCAACCCGGTGACTTGGGCTACCCGGTCTTCCGGACGGCCTTCGCCACCATAGGTGTGCTCATCGATTTCGACCGGCACTATCCCGAGGTGCCGCGGCTTCTGGCGCTCCAAGGGGCAGAGGTCCTCTACAACCCGTGCACCACGGTGATGGACCTCTCCCACTACGCCTGGTTCATTGAGCAGCGCAGCCACGCCGTAGCCAACGCGGTCTTCGTCGGTACGGTCAACCGGGTCGGCCAGGAGCCATACAGTTCGGGCACCTATTACGGGACGAGTTACTTCTGTGACCCGTCAGGCGAGATCATCGCCCAGGGAAGCCAGGACCAGGATGACATCGTCGTCGCCACGCTGGACCTTGAGCGCATCGGCGAAGAGCGTCGGCGCTGGGATTTTCTGCGGAACCGCCGCGGTGAAACCTATGGGCTATTGGCTGGAAGCACGACAAAGAAAGGGGAGCAGAAAACGTGAGTGGCACCACCGACGACAAGTATAAGAAATACGTTTTCCCGTCCGTCTCGGCCTACTACAAGGAGCCTCTGACCATGGTCCGGGGCCAAGGGAAGTTCCTCTGGGATGACCAGGGTCGGCAGTACCTCGATTTCTTCGGTGGCATCCTGACCATCAGCGTCGGGCACTGCCATCCCGAAGTCACCCGCCGGGTCACCGAGCAGGTAGGGACCCTGGTCCACACCTCCACCATCTACCATCTGCAGCCCCAGGCCGACCTGGCCGAAAGACTAGCCCAGCTGACCCCAGGGAACCTTCAGAAGACCTTCTTCACGAATAGCGGTACTGAGGCCAACGAAACCGCGGTCCTGCTGGCCAAGCTCTACACCGACCGGCAGGAAATCGTGGCCCTGCGCCATGGTTACAGCGGGCGGTCCATGCTGGCCATCTCCTTGACCGGTCATGCCTCCTGGCGATCGGGCGGCACTCACATCCTCGGCATCAAGCACGCCCATAACCCCTACTGCTACCGCTGCGCCATGGGCCTGACTTACCCCGGCTGCGAGCTGCGGTGCGCCACCGACCTGGAGGAGTTGATCCGCACCGAGACCTCCGGCCAGGTCGCCGCCTTCATCGCTGAGCCAATCCAGGGCGTCGGTGGCTTCGTCACGCCGCCGAAAGAGTACTTCCAGATCGCGATTCCGATCGTCCGCAAGTATGGCGGCGTCTTTATCTGCGACGAAGTCCAGACCGGCTGGGGCCGGACCGGTGGCAAGATGTTCGGCATCGAGCACTACGGGGTGGAGCCGGACATCATGACCTTCGCCAAGGGGCTGGCCAACGGTGCCCCCATCGGCGCCACCATCGCCCGACCGGAAATCGCCGATAGCTGGAAGGGGTCGACCATCTCGACTTTCGGCGGGAACCCGGTGACCATGACGGCCGCCCTGGCGACCCTGGACGTCATCGAGAAAGAGGACATCCCGCACAACGCCGAGGTCGTCGGCGCCCACCTGCGCCAGGGCCTGCTCGCCCTCCAGGAGAAGTACCCCTGTATTGGCGACGTCCGGGGCATGGGCCTGATGATCGGTGTCGAGCTGGTACACGCCCACAAGCAGCCCGCCGCCGACTTGGTCCCGCGGGTTTTCGAAAAGACTCGCGAACTGGGGCTCCTCATCGGCCGCGGCGGACTTTACGGGAACGTCATCCGCATCACCCCGCCCATGAATATCACCAAGGCCGACGCCGACGTGGCCCTGGCGGCCCTGGATAGAGCCTTCGCATCCCTGCCGAAAGAGGAGGTTCAATAATGGCATCCCCGAACCCGAAGCGCCTGAAGTTCTTCGTCAACGGTGAGTGGAGGGAATCCAAGACCGACAAGTACATGCCGGTCACCAATTCCAGCACCGGTGAGATCATGGCTGAAGCCCCATGCTGCACCGCCGATGAGGTGGTCGAAGCCGTGGCCGCGGCGGCGGCGGCTTACCCGGCGTGGTCATCCACCCCGGTCACAGCGCGCGCCCAGTATATGTTCAAGCTGAAGGCCGTCCTCGACGCACACCTGGAGGAGTTGGCCCTGCTGGTCTCGATGGAGCTGGGAAAGAACCTGGACGAGGCCCGCGGGGACATCATCAAGGCGGTGGAAGTCGTCGAATTGGCCTGCGCCCTACCCGTCACCATGCAGGGCGATTCCTTGATGAACGTTTCGAACGGCATCGACACCGTCATGTACCGTGAGCCGGTGGGTGTCTTCGCCGGTATCGTCCCGTTCAACTTCCCGGCCATGATCCCGTTCGGTTGGATGATCCCTCTCTGCATCACCACCGGCAACACCTTCGTCCTGAAGGCGGCCAGCCAGACTCCGCAGACGGCCCTGCGCATCGCGGAGCTGCTTCAGGAGACAGGGCTGCCCAAGGGCGTGGTTAACGTGGTCACCACCAGCCGCAACGAGGCCGAACTCCTGCTCCGGCACCCGGACGTCCGGGGCATTTCCTACGTCGGGTCGACCACCGTCGGCCGGCACATCTATGCCACCGCCGCATCACACGGAAAACGGGTCCAGGTGCTGGGCGAGGCCAAGAACCACGGCCTGGTCCTGCGGGACGCCAACCTGGAGCAATCGGCGCGGGTGATCATTAACTCCACCTTCGGCTGCGCCGGGATGCGCTGCATGGCCCTGCCGGCCATCGTGGTCGAGGAGGAGGTCGCCGACGAGTTCCTTCAATACTTGGTCAAGTTTGCCAAGGAACGGCGTATCGGGTGCGCCTACGACCCCGCTACCGAGCTGGGGCCGGTGGTCTCGGCCGAGCATAAGGAGTCCATCATTAAGGCCATCAACAAGGGTGTGGAGGAAGGCGCCCGGCTGGTCCTAGACGGCCGCGATGTGGTGGTACCGGGCTTCGAGGGCGGCTTCTTTGTGGGGCCCACCATCTTCGACCACGTGAAGCCGGGCATGAGCGTGGGGGACCAGGAGATCTTCGGCCCCGTGACGGCGGTAAAGAGGGTCAAGGACTTCGAGGAGGGCCTGGCCATCATGAACGCCAGCCCCTACGCCAACGGTTCCTGCATCTTCACGGAGAGCGGCCATTACGCCCGGGAGTTCACCCGGCGGACCCACGCGGGAATGGTCGGCGTGAATATCGGGATCCCTGTGCCCATCTCGGTCTTTCCCTTCTCGGGTCACAAGAACTCGTTCATCGGTGACTTGCACGTCATGGGCCGCGACGGAATCATGTTCTACACCGAGTCCAAGTCCGTCACCACGCGCTGGTTCGGGGCGGCTCCGAAAGAGGAGAAGGTCACGACCTGGGACGGTATGGTCACACGCACCAAGTAAGGCCGACGTTTTGCTGGGGGAAAAGGCCAGACGGGGCTGGCCCAGGAAAAGGAGCCGGCCACACGGTTCGAGAAATGCCGAAGGGTCCGGACGTCAACGCACTCCAGCCCTCTCGGGCTCCCCCGGTACCTCTAAAGTGATCACCTTTGAGCTGAGCGGCCTGGGTCCTGAGAAGGCGGCTCTTGGCCTTCTCTTGACGGGCTCCAGGGATGAGGAGGCCCGTCTGAAGCGAAGTCTCGAACAAACCGGCCTCTATAAGTGCGCCGTCACCGAGGTCGGCGCCAAGGTCGCCGTCTTCCGCCAGAAACTGGTGGCCGCCGTCATGGGCGTGGCCTTGGAATGCGGGGTGGTCTCAAGGGTCCCGTCGCACCTCCACGCCCTGATCCACGCCGCCCATGAGGCCTGCCAGCCCTTCCTTTCCAGCGCCCTGGTGGAAGACCTCGGTGTCAAGGTCGCCATCGTCGCGACAGCCAGTGGATCGTCGTGGCCATCCTTGGGGAATGTGCCGCGCATTTCTTGACCAACCACAAGCAAGTCGGATGGGCGTCATGCATGTGACCTATTAGTGGAAACGGGCCGAACCGTAAACGGTGACTCCAAAACCTGGTCCCATCATCTATAATAGACTTTAGCTGCTTTCTACGAGGGACCCATGCCGACCATTTTGCGCCGGGCCATCAACCCCGGTTTTGAGCTAGACGGACGTGAACACGAATATTACCTGCTCATAGCCCTCACCTTTCTCCAGGGCTTTTTCTGGTTCATGGTCGTGCCCCTTGTACCTCTGTTCGCCGCCGAACTGGGAGCCCACGAGTTCCTGGTGGGGATCATCACTTCGGTTACCTCGGTGATTTTCATCATCACCTCCGTCCCCAGCGGGGTGCTATCCGATTTGCTGGGGAGCCGTGCCCTCTTCCGCTGGACTTACATCCTGGGAATTGCCGGCGCCCTGCTCTATGTGGTGACGCCGACGGCGGGGCTGCTCTTCATTCCGCAGTTCTTCTACGCCGTCTCCAACACTCTGTTTTGGCCGGCCTGGGCGGCGCACCTGGTCTCCCTGGTCCCCGGGCCGCAACAGGCCAAAATGATGGGTTACGCCTCTGGGGTTTCGGGACTGGGGGCCATCCTTGGGCCGCTGATCGGCGGTTATCTGGTGGACCTGGCGGGCTTCCGGGCGATGTTCTTGCTCTACGCAGCCTTCTCGGTGGCCGGCTATTTCCTGGCCTCGGCCTTGCCTGCCCGGCGGAGCGGAGCCACGGGCGCCGGTCCCGGCAGCCAGGCGATCGGAGACACCGGCAGCGCCCTGGCGGCTTTCAAGCGCCTGGGCCCTAGCCTTAAGGAAGGTTTCCGCCTCTTCGAACGCGAGCCCATCCTGACTGCATTCTGGACCACGTTCTTCGCCTTTCTGGCCTGGAACATGGCGGACATCTTTATGCCCCTCTACCTGAAAGAAGCTGGGTTGGATGTGGCCGTCATCGGCATCATCATGACGGCCCGGAACACCACCCTCACTGTCTCCCGCTTCACCATGGGCCCTCTGGTGCGTCGCATGGGCCTGCGCTCCTTGCTTATCTGGTTCGTCCTCATAAGCGCCGTCGCCGGCCTCCTGGTCCCCCTGGCAGGTGGCGCCAGTGGCCTGGCTCTCGGGCTACCAGTTATGCTGCTGCTATCTCTCCTGATGGGCTTGGGTGTCGGGGTGAACCCACCCATAAACAAGGCCCTCATGGCCGAAGGCGCCCGCCCGTCCGAACGGGCCACAGCCATGGGGCTTTCCGAGGTAGCCGGCAGCGGCGGGCGGCTGGTGAGCTCGTTGGCCTTCGGGGCGGTGGCCCAAGGCTTTGGGAACGCCGCCTCCATCATCGCCGGCAATCTTCTGGTCGTGGTGGCCTACGCCGTCGGCGCCAGGCGGGCGCTCGGTCGGTCGCGGCCCAAGGCTAGCTTAGCTCGATCCGCATAACCGGCCTGGTTTCCGAGCGCCGGGCCACCTCCGTGAAGCCTGCCCTGGCGAAAACCGAGGCCATGCCGTGGTAGGCAGAAGTGTCGGGCATCTTTCCGCTCTTCGGCTCGACGGGATAGGCTTCCAAGGTCTTGGCTCCCCGAGCTGTGGCCCATTCCACCGCGGCGCCGATGAGCCGCCCGGTCAGGCCGGCGCGCCGAAAGGGTCTAGCCACGTAGAAGCAGACGATGGACCACACCGGACGGTCATCGACACGTGCCAGGATGCGTGAGCGGTTCAGAGCGGGAAAGGCGTCCCGCGGGCCGACCGAGCACCACCCCACAGGGCGCTCCGCGCTATAGGCGATGATACCGGGGATTTCACCCGAGGCGACGATATCTTGAAGCGCCTGGCGGTTGCCCTCGCCTTTCCCCGCATTGAACTGGGAGCGATTCAAGCGCCACCACATGCACCAGCAGCCCCCGCACCCTTTACGCCCGAAAAGCTCCTCCAGGTCACCCCAGCGGTCAGGTGTGAGCGGCCGGAACAGCAGATCCTGGATGGGCGAACCCGGACTTGAGGCCGGGCGTGAAGCCGGACCTGAGGATAGACTTGACGTCAGTCTAGACAATGAGCGCCATCCCTTCCGCCCGCGGGTCGCAGGCTCCGGTCAAGGCTGCGGTAACCGGTCCGGCTTGAAGCAGGTGACACAAGGCGAAACCGGGGTCCAGACCATGCACACTGCGGTCCACCCTGTGGCCCATGGCCCGCAGCGCCTGCGCCGTGGCTTCCGGCAGCCGCCGTTCCAGGCCGAGCCGCCCGTCCATCCAGTGCAACCGCGGCGCCGCGACGGCCTCCATGGCGGTCATCTGGAAATCCACGGCGTTCAGGATCACCTGTAGGGTGGCGGTGATGATGCGGGCGTACCCGGAGGCCCCCACCGCCAGCACCGGCCGCTCGTCGCGTAGGAGCAGGCATGAACTGATGGCCGTGCGGCGGGCTTTCCCCGGGCGGATCTCGTTTGGGCCGCCGGGCTTGGCCGTGAAGGCGTCCATATGGCTATTGAACAACACTCCCGTCCCGGGCGGGACCACCCCGGAACCGAAGGGGTTGCCGATGGAGTGGGTGAGAGAGACGGCGTTACCCGCGGAGTCCATGGCCGCCAGGTGCGTGGTGCCGGTGTCGGGAGGCAGGCTGGGGACGGGCGGTTCGGGTGTCACCCGGTCCAGACGGATCCGCGAGCGTGACCTTGCCGCCGCCTCTTCCGAAATGAACTGGGCGTACGGGGCGCCGTCGCCAAGGTAGATCTGGCGGGCGGCGAAGACCTCGCGGAAGGTTTCCGCCAAAAGGTGCAGGTAGACGGGGGAGTTATGGCCCAAGGACGCCAGGTCGTAACCACTCAGGATGCGCAGGGCATGGAGGACCACCGCTCCCGAGGCGGGCGGCGTGGCCCCGTAGTAAGAAAGGCTGCGGTAGGCGCCGGTGACGGGTTCCTCCCATCGGGCCTGGTAGGCGGCAAAGTCTTGATAGGCCAGCCAGCCTCCGTTGGCCTCGCTGTCCTCCGCCACGCGGGCAGCGAAATCTCCCTGGTAGAACGCGTCCGGCCCCTCGGCCGCCAGCAAGGCCAAGGTTTCGGCCAGGTCGGGCTGGCGGAAAAGCTCACCAAGGGAATAAGGGCTCCGCGCCTTAAGGTAGGCACGCTGGGCGCCCGGGGTGACCAGGCGCATGTATGGATCACTGTTGCCCAGCGCCGCGGTGTGCCATTCGCGCACCATCTGGCGGGGTGCCGGGAAGCCGCCTCGGGCCAGTTCCAGGGCGGGGGAAAGGACCCGGGCCCAGGGCATGGTCCCGTATCTCTCAAGCAGAGTGGACAGGCCGCGCACGTTTCCGGGGACGCAGGCCCCGGTGTAGCCAAGATCCACCGTCTCGCCGCGGGCGGCCCACATGTCCGGCCGGACCCGCGTCCCCGCCCGGCTCATGAAGGACAGCGAACCGGCCTTTCCGGTGGAGGCGGCGAAGAAGACCGCGCAGCCGGACCCTCCCAGGGAAGTATTGACCGGGTCGACGACACATTGTACCAAGGCGACGGTGACCGCGGCGTCGAAAGCGTTACCGCCATCGCGTAGAACTTCCCACCCGGCTTCGGCGGCTTCGGGTTGGGGGGCGACGACGGCGCCGCGCGCGGTGGTCTTTCGGGTCACGGGGGCACCCTCCCTTGTGGCACTGGCTCCGGCCGGCTCGGGTGCCGGCAGGATCCGGTTTCTATCCCCCTTCGACGGGCGTCCCCCCGGACCCCTCTCACCCTTGCAGGAAAAAGGCCCGCCGGAAAGAGAAGTGCCGTGTGGCCACGTGGTCAGAGAACGGTCACAGCTATCCTGGGAGGAGCCACTATGGACAAGATCATCATCACCATCGCCCCCACCGGCAACGTGCCCACCCGCGAGCGGACCCCGCACGTTCCCATCACCCCGGACGAAATCGCCCGCTCGGTGGGGGAATGCCGCCAGGTCGGAGCGGCGCTGGCGCACCTGCACGCGCGCGACACCGAGCAACGTCCAACCTACCGGGGGGAGGTATTCCGGGACATAGTCGCCGCCGTGCGGGCCAGTTCGGACATCATTACGCAGGTCTCCACCGGTGCCAGGGCTGGGAGGACAGCCCCCGAGCGGGCCGAATGTCTGGCCGCCGGAGCGGAAATGGCCAGCTTGACCACAGGCTCCTCTAACTTCGCCACTCAGGTGAACGATAACGCGCCGGACCTGGTGGAGCAGCTCTGCCGGGAGATGACGCGGCGCGGCGTGGTCCCGGAGATCGAGATCTTTGATGCCGCCATGATCAGCTTGGCGGTGGCCTTGGCCGAAAAAGGTTTGATCCCGAAGCCGCTCCACTTTAACCTGGTCCTGGGTGTACCCGGGTCCCTTCCCGCCACGCCGAAGAACCTGTTTTTCCTCTACGAAAGCCTGCCCCGTTACGGCGAACTGGCGAAGGATCTGACGTGGCAGGTCACGGTGGTTGGGCCGCCCCACGTCGACCTATCGGTCATGGCTATGTCCCTGGGCGGGAACGTGCGGGTCGGCTTGGAGGATAACATCTACTATGCCCGCGGAGTCCTGGCGGCGAACTCCCGTCTGGTCGAACGGATGGTGGGGATCGCCCGCGCCATGGGCCGCGAACCGGCCACCCCCGAGGAAGCCCGAGCCCTGCTGAAACTGCCACCGGTTTGAAAGGAAGATTGTCAAGGACCGGTGAGGTTCTTGTGAAGAACTAGCCCTTAAAGCAGCTTCAGGCCTGCTTAACTTAGACTACCGTATCTCTCGTCTTCCGAGAATGGCTGGCTGGAGGGATGCCTTCTCCTTGAACGACAGAGAAGGCTAGACGCTGCCACTCCCAGGCCCGCTCCTAAAACGCGTCTAGCAGGGACAAGTCTCCGTGTACAGCGCCCCGCGGATGTCCGGCCGTGGCCGGCGACCTGACCGCTACCCGCCCGGGGCTTGCCAAGGATGGCCGTAGATTTTCCCCCGGACCGCCTAAAATCCCCCGTGACGTTCTTCGATAGTAGTGTCAAAGGCGTGGGGTTCATCCACTAAAGTTACGATTAAGCCGGATGGCAAAGCCGCTCGGTCGTGGCTTGGGTGGTGAATCGAGCCCCGACAAAAGAATACGGGGGGACTTCTCATGTTCGGCAGGATGAAACTCACTGCGAAACTACTGGGTGGGTTCGGCATCGTCGTTCTCATCACCCTGGCCGTGGGTATCACGGGAGTTGTCACAAATAGCGGTTTGAGTTCGCTAACCCAGCGCTTGGCGGACCAGGAGCTTCCAGAAGTCAGACTGGTCGCCGACTTGTCCAGTCAGGCAAATGCCTACCGTGTAGCTCAACTCCAGCACGTTTTGGCGAAGACCACCGAGAGCAAAACCCAACAAGAGAGAGTCTTAGGCGACGCTGAAAAGAGTGTCAACGAAGCCCTGACCGCCTACCTCAGGATCATCTCCACAGGCGAAGCCAAAACCCTCGCCATCGACATTAAGACACTCTGGACCTCTCTTACCGCCGAGACCCCCGCCATTCTGGCCCTGAGCCGCCAGGGTAGGATGGTTGAAGCGCAGGACCTCCTGAACGCCAGATCCCGCGACCTCTTTCAGCAGATCGAGGATAAGCTGGGACATCTGAACCAGTTTCACGAAACCGACGGCCAAGCTATCGGAAAGGAGACGGACCGCCTGGATGCGCTGTCCCGTACGCTGCTTCTAGCCGTGGCCGCTTTCGGCGCCCTCCTGGGAGCCGGGCTCGCCATCACCCTCAGCCGGTCCATCGTTCTGCCCTTGCGGACTCTGGCCGGTGCCGCCCATACGCTGGCGGAAGGCGATCTATCGGTCCCGCCTCTCGAGGTCAAGACGAAAGATGAGGTCGGTGAACTGACCCTCTCCTTCAACCGCATGCAAGGGAACCTGCGTGATACGGTTAAGGAGATGGTCACCACGGCGCGGCAAGTCGCCGCCGCCAGCGAGCAGCTGACCGGCACGGCCGGCACCGCCTCCCGCGCTACCACCGACATCACCGAAGCCGTGGCCAGGACCGTCAGCGAGATCGAACAGGGGGCCACGGCGCAACAGGCCAGCGTTGACGAGGCCGCCTCCGTCGTACACCAACTGGACGAAGCCATCCAGCAGATCGCCCGGGGTGCGCAGGACCAGGCCAAGAGCGTGACGCAGACCTCGTCGGTCCTCGGTCAGGTAGCCTCCGCCGTGCAACAGGTAGCCGCCACGGCCCAGAACCTGGCCGCTTCCAGCACCCAGACTTCGGCGGCCGCCGAGAAGGGCGGCCTCTCGGTGCAGAAGACCGTGGCCGGCATGGAGCGGATCACCCAGGTCGTCAACGAGTCGGCCGACCGCATCCGCGAGATGGGCAGCTACTCCAAGCAGATCGGCCAGATCGTCGAAGTCATTTCCGAAATAGCGAGCCAGACCAATCTGCTCGCCCTCAACGCGGCCATCGAAGCCGCCCGGGCCGGCGAGCACGGCAAGGGCTTCGCCGTGGTGGCCGACGCCGTGCGCAGCCTGGCCGAGCGGTCGAGTCAGGCGACGAAAGAGATCGCCTCCCTCATCTCCAACATCCAGAGTGCCACCGAGAACGCTGTGCGGGCCATGGAGGCCGGCACCGCGGAAGTCGAGGAAGGAACGGCTCTTTCGAGAGAAGCCGGCGACGCACTGGCCGAGATACTGAAGACTGTAGAGCAGACGCACCGCGAGATACAGAGCATTAGTTCCGCCACCGAGGAGATCGCCGCCAGCAGCACCGAGGCCGTGAAGGCCATGGATAATGTGGCGGCGGTCACCGAAGAGAGCACCGCCGCCACCCAACAGATGGCGGCCGGCAGCTCCACCGTGAGGAAAGCCGTGGCCGACATCTCCGCCGTTTCGACACAAAGCGCGTCGGCCATTAAAGATGTGGGGGCCTCCACGGAAGAGATGAGCGCCGCGGTGGAAGAAGTGGCCTCTTCCGCCTCGTCTCTCTCATCCATGGCTCAGGAAATGCGGAGGCTGGTGGGCAAATTCAAGCTGTAACGGGGGGCCTCCAGCCCCTGACGCCTGAGCCGCCCAGACCGTGGGGTCCCTGCGTCCGAAGGCCGTGGGCCCGCCAGAACTGCCCGTTCCCCGGCGGGCCCACGGACCGGCGGACCGCCGGCGCCGGGCCCCGTCCTCATACCAGAAAAGGAAACCCCAGGGTAATCCCCAGAAAACCAGGCGCGACAAGGCTTCCGAGAACATAAACCCCTAAAATTCGACAAGCGTCCCCCCGATAAATGGGTTGGAGAGTACGTCCCCGGCGGGACGCGGCCAAAGGAGTGGCCACGTTGGCAGCGGTCGGCCGACCAGGACGCATACCCAAGGAAAGGGGAACGGGCATGTTTGGGAAGTTGAAGCTTGCCGCAAAGTTGATTGGTGGATTCAGCATCGTTCTTCTGATCACGTCCGTGGTCGGCATCGCGGGAGTGGTGGTGGCGGGCCGGTTATCGGTCGCCCTTGAGGACATGGGCAGGAACTCGGTGGTCAGTATCGATGCTGGAGCGGACATCGTCCGGCAGGCCAACATTCACCGCCGCGCGGAAATGCAGCACGTCCTCTCCGACACCGCCAAGGACAAGGCGGCCCAGGACACACGCCTGGCAGATGTCCAGAAAGCCATGCCGGGGTTGTTCGATGTCTACGCGAAGACGCTGAGGCCGGACGCCAAAGATACCAAGGCGGCTTTCGACGACGCCAAAGCGGCTTGGACGGCCTACATCGCTCAGACCCAGAAGGTCACGCAGCTTAGCTACCAGCAGAGGGACGCTGAAGCCAATGCCCTCTTGCTCGGGACCAGCCGCGAGGCCTTCACCAGGCTGGAAACGGACCTCCAGAAGATGGCGGACCTGGACCAGAAGGCCGCCGACGATTCGATGAAGGCCGGTGACAAGCTCTACGCCGACTCGCGCTTCCTCCTTATCACCGCCATCATCCTGGCCATTGCCATCGGTCTCACGCTAGCCATCACCATCAGCCGCTCGATCGTCGGACCCGTCCAGAAGCTGGTCAAGGGGGCTGAGGCCCTGGCCGCCGGTGACCTGACTGGTGAGAAGGTCCGCGTTTCCTCGAAAGACGAGATCGGGCAGCTGGCCGACGCCTTCAACACCATGGAGGCCAGCCTGAAGGAAACTGTCTCCCAGATCATGGCATCCGCCCAGCAGGTTGCGGCCACCAGCGAAGAACTGACCGCCTCCGCCGATACCGCCGCCAAGGCCACGGGCGAGATCGCGCAGGCTGTGGACCGCACCGTCTCCGAGATCGAGAAGGGTGGCAACCTCCAGGGCAAGAGCGTCGAGGAAGCCATTGCCGTCGTCGCCCAGCTGGACCAGGCCATCCAACAGATCGCCCAGGGTTCTCAGGACCAGGCCAAGAGCGTCACCCAGACCTCCAACGTCCTGGGGCAGGTCGCCACCGCCGTGCAGCAGGTGGCCGCCACCACACAGAACCTGGCCGCCGCCAGCACGCAGACCGCGGCGGCCGCGGAGAAGGGCGGCCAATCCGTCCACAAGACCATCGCCGGCATGGACCGCATCCGCAACACCGTGCTCGACTCATCCAACCGCATCAAAGAGCTGGGTGAGTACTCGCAAAAAATCGGGCAGATCGTGGATGTCATCAGCGAAATCGCCGGCCAGACCAACCTCCTGGCACTGAACGCCGCTATCGAAGCGGCCCGCGCCGGCGAGCACGGCAAAGGGTTCGCCGTGGTGGCGGACGCCGTCCGTAGCCTGGCCGAGCGGGCCAGCGAGGCGACGAAAGAGATTGGCGCCCTGATCGCCAACATACAGACCACCACCGAGAACGCCGTCCGGGCCATGGACGCCGGAACTCGCGAAGTGGAAGAGGGCGATGTCCTGGCCCGCGAGGCCGGTGCGGCCCTGGACGAAATCCTCCGGACCGTGAATGACCAGAATCTGCAGGTCCAGGGCATCACCGCCGCGACCCAACAGATCGCCGCCAGCAGCAACGAAGCCGTCCAGGCCATGGATAGCGTGGCCTCGGTAACCGAAGAGAGCACCGCCGCCACCGAAGAGATGGCTGCCGGCAGCACCACGGTGAAGAAGGCGGTGGAAGAGATCTCGGCGGTCTCCACTCAGAGCACCGGCACCGCCAAGGGTGTGGGGGCTCAGACCACCGAGATGACCGAGACCGTCAGCGCCGCCGTGGAGGAAGTGGCCTCCGCCGCCTCCTCCCTGTCGAGCATGGCCCAGGAACTGAACCGCCTGGTCAACAAGTTCAAACTCTAGCGTACCAGAGTCTCAAGATTCCCCAACTCTAGTTGTACGAGGAGGCCACGAGCAGCGATCAGGATCGCGAGTGGCGCGGACCCGTGACACCCCACCCCCCGGGGCAACGGACCGCGCCTCTCGCCTTGCTTTCTTCACCCAATGGTCGGCGTGGTCAACGAGCGACGGTGCGGAGACTCTCTTCCGCCGCCCGGACGGTGAAGGCGATGTCCTCGTCGGT
Organism: Bacillota bacterium; assembly: GCA_021791495.1. Lineage (GTDB taxonomy): Bacteria > Bacillota > Sulfobacillia > JAJYWN01 > JAJYWN01 > JAJYWN01. The sequence continues at coordinate 28,588 of JAJYWN010000050.1, read as the reverse complement.
ATGGGCGGCCGAGACGAAACAGGCCTCGAATTGCGAGGGTGGCAGGTAGACGCCGCGGTCCAGCATGGCGCGGAAGAAACGGGCGTAGGCTTGGGTGTCGGCGGCGGTGGCCGAGGCGTAGTCGGTGACCGGCCCTCCCGAGAAGAATAGGGTGAACATGGAGCCGGCCTGGTTGGCGACGGCCGGCACTCCGGCGGCGGCGGCCGCACCGAGCAAGCCTTGGACCAGACGGTCCGTCTTAGCGGCCAGATCCATGTAGAGCTGGGAGTCAAGACGTTTCAGGGTGGTCAGCCCGGCAGTCATCGCCAGCGGGTTGCCGGACAGGGTTCCGGCCTGATAGACCGGACCTGCCGGGCTCACCTGGGACATGATCTCGCGCTTGCCGCCATAGGCGCCCACTGGAAGGCCGCCGCCGACGATCTTGCCCAGTGTGGTCAGATCGGGGTCGATTCCATAGACCGCCTGGGCCCCGCCATGGGCCACACGGAACCCCGTCATCACCTCGTCGATAATGAGGAGGGCGCCGCACTCGCGAGTCAGTTCCCGGAGGCCGGCCAGGTAACCGTCACGCGGTAGGACCACGCCCATGTTTCCGGCCACGGGCTCGATGATGACCGCGGCCACCTCCCGCCCCAACTCGGCGAAGGCCCGGATCGCCGCGTCCAGGTCGTTGTAGGGGAGGGTAATGGTGTTTCGCGCGGTTTCCTCGGGCACGCCGGGGCTGGTGGGGACGCCCAGGGTCAGGGCGCCCGACCCCGCCTTGATAAGTAGGAAGTCCGCGTGACCGTGGTAACAACCTTCAAACTTAATGATGAGTTTCCGACCGGTGTACCCGCGGGCCAACCGCAGGGCGCTCATGGTGGCCTCCGTGCCGGAGTTCACCATCCGGACCATTTCAATGGAGGGGACGGCGGCGATGATGGCCTTCGCCAGTTCGGTCTCCAAGGCGGTGGGGGCGCCGTAACTGGTCCCGCGGAGGACCGCTTCCTGCAGGGCCTGGACCACGGCCCGATGGGCGTGGCCGAGAATCAGAGGCCCCCACGAGCCAACGTAGTCCACATACTGGTTACCGTCCACGTCGTAGAGGCGAGAGCCCTCCCCGCGGGCGAAGAAGACCGGGTCGCGGCCCACCGCTTTGAAGGCCCGGACCGGACTGTTTACACCGCCCGGCAGGACTTGGCAGGCTTCGGCGAAAAGGCGGTGGCTTTCCGAGTAGATTCTCTCCTGAGCAGTGGTTCCGGCAATGTTGGCGGCCATGGGAGGCACCTCCGGTCCTAGGGAACAAAGTACTTCATACTGGATTTCTTCAGTTCTCGGGTGCTGTAGAGGAGTTGGTAATCGGTGAGGCCGGTGGCCTCCGAGATCTCGGCGGCGGTGCGCCGGCATTCCTCGGGCGCGGCGCCGTGGATCATGGCGAACAGGCTGTAGGGCCATCCAGTGAAGGTAGGCCGCTGGTAGCAGTGGGATACCTGGCGGAAGCCGGACATGATCTGTCCGGCGCGCTCCATCCGCTCCGGAGGGCAAACCCAGACACTCATGGCGTTGGCAGTGATGCCGGTGGCGCGGTGCCGCACCAGCGCCCCCAAGCGCCGCACGTAGCCGTGTTCCAGGTAGAAGGCGACCTTGGCCAGCAAATCCGCTTCCGACAGGCCGGCACGGGCGGCCACCGCCGCGAAGGGACGTTCATCCACGGGCAGGCCCTCTTGCAGGGCCCGGATGGCGGCCTGGTCGGTCTGGCTGGGGAATCCAGGGTCTGGTGACACCCCACCGGCCCTCGCCGGCGGTTCCCTGTCGCCCGCCGTTGCCGCGGCCCCATCCGTGAAATCGAACTCCACCCTGATCTTGAACAGGCGCACCGCCGGCAGGTCGCGGATGACGATGCCCGTCTCGCCTTCAAGCTGGCCGATGATCTCGGCCAGCCTGGCCGCCGGACGGGTGATGAGGGTGAACCAGAGGTTCAGGGCGTGGTCCCGCAGGTAGTTATGGGTCACCTCCGGCCGCCGGTTGATGATGGCCGCCACCTCATCCAGACGGTCGGCGGGGACGGAGGCGGCGCAAAGGGTACTGACATACCCGAGGGCCCTCGGGTCAAAGACCGGTCCGAGGGTCCGGATGAGTTTCCGTTCGAACAAGGTCTCAACGGTGCGCCGGACCTCGTCCCCGCTGAGTCCCAGTTCGACTCCAAGGACGTCAAAGGGTCTCGGCGCCACGGGGAAGTCCCGTTGGATGCGGGTCAGAATCCTGGCTTCCAGGCCATTCAGGGCCTCCAACCCGCGCCCCGACCCGTGCCGCCCCTCCGCCCTAACGGCGGGCTCTCCGTCAGTCGGCGGTTTTCTTGTCTGCCCGTGCGGCATGGGGGTGTCCTCCCGGATGAGTCCCTGGGTGACCGGCTGGGGCGGCGATCTCCTCTTCCTTGATGGCCGCCTGGCCCGCTTTCTCACGCTGGATGCGGTACAGGCACCAGGGTTCCTCGTGCATGTAATCGCCGTCGTGGTATACGGCGGCGCGCGCCCGGCAGCCCCCGCAGACCTTTATGTACCGGCAGGTCCCACACCCGCCCCGGTACTTCATGGTCCGCAGTTCCTTCAGGATGGGGCTGTCCCGCCAGATCTCCGAGAAAGGGGTCTCGCGGACGTTACCGGCGGACCGGTTCAGGTAGGCGCAGGGCTGGACAATGCCCTTGGGGCTGACGATGCAGTACGTGGTCCCGGCCAGGCAGCCACGGGTGAACCGGGTATCCAGGCCGATCTCGCGGGCGATGCGCGTGAACTGCGGGGCGCAGGTGGGCTTCAGTTCAATGGGGACGGTCTTCTGCTTCTCCATGATCCGGCGAATGGTGTCCTCGTACTCCTGGGCGTCCAGGGACTGGTCGCGGATGTTGGCGCCCCGGCCCGTCGGCACCAGGAAGAAGAAGTGGTGGGCGGCGGCGCCGTGTTCGACCGCGAAGTCGGTGATGGCCGCCAGTTCGTCCTTGTTCCAATCAAAGACCGTGGTGTGGATCTGGAAGGGCAGGCCGGCGGCGCGGCAGTTTTCCATGCCACGGACGGCGCCCTCCCACGCTCCAGGGTACTTCCGGAGGGAATCGTGCCTGGCCGCGTCCAGGCTGTCGAGACTGATGCCCATGCCACGGGCGCCCGCCGCCTTCAGCTTGGCGGCCAGTTCCGGAGTGATGAGAGTGCCGTTGGTGCCGAAGACGGCGCGCAGGCCGCGGGCCGTGGCGTGGGCCACCAGCTCCAGAATGTCGGGGCGCAAGAGGGGCTCGCCCCCCGAGAAGATCATGATCATGAAACCGGCCTTGGCGATCTCATCGATCATCGCCTTGGCTTCGGCCGTGTTGAGCTCGCCCTGGGCCGCCGTGCCGGACTCGCGGTAACAGTGGTCGCAGAACATGTTGCAGGCGTTAGTGGAATTCCAGGACACGATCATCGCAGATCTGCCTTCTTTCCGGTGTTTTCCGGGTGTCTAGCCTTCTTTTAGCCAGCGCAGGACATCCGGCGTGTGGTAGCTGAGGATCAGGTCGGCCCCGGCCCGCTTGATGGCCGTGAGGATCTCGGTCACCAAAGGCCGCTCCGACACCCAACCGTTGGCGGCGGCGGCCTTGACCATGGCGTATTCGCCGCTGACGTTATAGGCGGCCACGGGGACCGGCGAGGCGGCGGCCACGTCCCCGATGATATCCAGGTAGGGGAGGGCGGGTTTCACCATGACGATGTCCGCCCCCTCGGCCAGGTCCAGTTCCACTTCGCGCCGGGCTTCGCGGCGGTTGGCCGGGTCCATCTGGTAGGACCGGCGGTCGCCGAAACGCGGGGCTGAACCGGCCGCCTCACGGAACGGGCCGTAGAAGGCCGAAGCGTACTTGGCCGAGTAGGCCATGATTGGGGTATCGGTGAAACCGGCCTCGTCCAAGGCCGCCCGGATGGCGCCCACCCGACCGTCCATCATGTCTGAAGGGGCTACCATGTCGGCGCCGGCCCGGACGCACGAAAGGGCGGTCCTCGCTAAAACGGGCAGGGTGGCGTCGTTATCGATGGTAGCCGCGGCACCGGGGCCGGCGCCGGCGGCGGGCGGGCGGACGATCCCGCAATGCCCGTGATCCGTGTATTCGCACAGGCAGACGTCGGGGACCACGATGAGGTTGGGGTAGGCCGCCTTCACCTGGCGGATAGCGGTCTGTACCACTCCGTCATCGGCGTAGGCGCCTGTCCCGACGGCGTCCTTCTGGTCGTCGGGCAGCACACCGAAAAGCATGATGGCCCGGAGGCCCAGGCCCACCGGACCGGAAAGGTCGTCAAGGAGGACGTCCGGACTGACACGGTACACGCCGGGCATGGCTTCCACCGGCTCGCGGAAGCCGCGCCCGCCGGTGACAAAGAGGGGCCAGATGAAGTCGTCCGCCGCCAGGCTGGTTTCGCGGACCATGTCACGCAGGGCCGGGGTGCGGCGCAGGCGACGGGGCCGGGTGACCGGGAACATGCTAGTCGCCTCCCATCCCGGCGGCGGTCTTGGTGTCGGAGCCGGGCGCGATTTCCTCATCCGTCAGGTAACAGGCCGGATCGGGGGCCCAGAAGTCGCCGTGGACCGCCTCGGCGCGGGTCCGCAGGTTACCGTTGCACATGGCGATGAACTGGCAGGTGGCGCACCGTCCCTTGAGCAGTGGCCGCCGGTCCTTCAGGCCGGCCTGCAAGGGGTGGCCGCGGTCCGTCCAGATTTCGGAGAACTTCCGTTCCCGGACGTTGCCGAAGGTGACATACTGCGTGAACTGGTCGGGGTGGACGTTGCCTTCGGGGTCCACGGCGGCGAAAGCCATGCCGCTGCGGTTGCCGCCGTTGGTCTCGAGGAGCCCGCGGACCTTGGCGGCCCGCTCCGGGTCCTCGCGGAGGAGCCGCAGGTAGATGTAGGGACCGTCGGCGTGGTTATCCACTGTGAGGACTTCCTTATCCAGGCCGCGGGCGGCGAAGTCCCGGGTGCGGTCGATGATGAGGTCCACCGCCTCCCTGGTCTGGGCCGGAGTCACGTCCTGATCCTGCATGGCGCCACCGCGCCCGCTGTACACCAGGTGGTAGAAGCAGATGCGGTTGATGTTCGCCGTTTCCATGAGGTCCAGAATGGGGCCGATCTGACTGAGGTTATGCTGGTTAATGGTGAAACGCAGCCCCACGCGCTGTCCCACGGCCACGCAGTTCGCGATGCCCCGCATGGCGGCGGCAAACGCACCCTTCTTCCGGCGGAACCGGTCGTTCACTTCCTCCAGGCCGTCAAGGCTGATGCCCACATACCCCACGCCGATGTCCTTTAGGCGCTGCGCCACCTCGCGGGTGATGAGGGTGCCGTTGGTGGAGACGGTGGGGCGGATGCCCCGGTAGGCGGCATATTCGGCCAGTTCGTAAAAGTCCGGGCGCACCAGGGGCTCGCCGCCCGAGAGGAGCAGGACGGGCGTGCGGAATTCGGCCAAGTCGTCGATGAAGGCCTTGGCCTCGGCGGTGGTGAGTTCGTTCCGGCGGCTCTGCGGACGGGCATCCATGTAGCAGTGGATGCAGGCCAAGTTACAGGCGAGAGTGGAGTTCCAGACCACCACCGGCCCGCGTCCTTCGGACGTTCCGTCCGGTGAGCGGTGGGCCGTCGCCGTATAGCGCAGGCTGTCTCCGTAGTGCTTAGCGTCGGTGAGAAGCCGCGTGACACTGATCAAGAGTGGCCACCTCCTTGGTGGGTGAAATAGGTCTGAATCGCGGCCAGAAGGCCGGGCACGGTGTGTTCGGGAGCTTCCACATCCACAGTCAGGCCGTGCGCGCGGCAGGTCTCGGCCGTGACGGGCCCGATGGCGGCGACGGCCACTTTGTCAAGGAGGACCGGACCGCCCAGAGCCCCCAACAGCCCTTCGACCGTGGACGAACTGGTGAAGGTCACCATGTCCATCTGGCCGGCACGAAGAGCCTCCACCACCTCGGGCGGGACCTGGGTGGCCTTAGCCGTGCGGTAGGCGGGCACGTCTTCCACTGTGGCGCCGGCGGCGAGGAGGGCGGCGGGCAGCTCCTTGGCGGCAATGTCGGCCCGGAGCAACAGTACTTTGGGCCGGTGAGGAGCCGCGGTGTTGGCCTCGGCGGTGGCGCCCCTGACGCCGGCTGTCCCGGTGGCGGCGGCTTCCTTGATAAGAGGTACCATGACCTCGGCTACGGCTTGGGTCCGGTAGGTAGGAGGAACCAGATCGGCCCGGATGCCCCTTTCCTCAAGCGCCGCGGCGGTGCCGGGGCCGATGGCCACGATCTTTGTCGCCCCGAAGGCGCGCGCGTCACGGTGCAGGTCGGTCAGGACCCGCCAGAAGGCCGAGACCCCGTTGGGGCTGGTGAAAACCGCCCAGTCGAAAGAGGCCAGCCGCGCCGCCACTTCGCGCAGTGGGCCGGGGTCGGCCGGCTCGATGGAAATGGCCGGGAAGGAGAGGGCCTGGCCCCCCAGGTCCCGGATGGCGCCCGCGAGGGAACCGGCCTGCTCCGTGGCGCGGGTCACAAGGATCGTCTTCCCGAAAAGCGGCCTTTCCGTGAACCAGGCCAGGTCCCCGGACAACCCGGCCGTGGGGCCGGTGATGAAAATGGCCGGGTGGGTGACGCCAGCCTGTTTGACGCGGTCGGCGATGTTCTCCAAGGTACCCTTGGCCATGCGTTGCCGCGGCCACGTCCCCCAACTGATGACGGCGGCCGGCGTCGTGGCCGGGCGGCCGTTGGCGACCAGTTTGGAAACGGTATCGGGGAGGGTCTTCACTCCCATCAGGAAGACCAAGGTGTCGGTGGCCCGCGCCAGGTGGGCCCAACTGATGGCCGACTCGGGCTTGGACGGGTCCTCGTGGCCCGTGATGACGGAGAAGGAAGAGGCGAGCCCCCGATGGGTCACCGGAATGCCGGCATAGGCCGGGACGGCGATGGCGGAGGTGACCCCGGGGACCACCTCGAAGGGGATGCCGCGTTCGCGCAAATACAGGGCTTCCTCGCCACCGCGGCCGAAGACGAAGGGGTCGCCGCCTTTCAGGCGGACCACCATTCGGCCTTGCGCTGCCTGCTCGAACAGCACCCGGTTGATTTCGTCCTGGGCCGCCGAATCGCCGGACGGGTCCTTTCCCACGTAGACTATTTCGGCCAATGGGTTGGCGCGCATCAAGGTCTCCGGCGCGACCAGTCGGTCATAGACCACCACTTCCGCGCGGGCCAACAGGTCGGCCCCCCGGACGGTCAATAGCCCTGGGTCGCCGGGACCGGCGCCAACGAGGTAAACCGTACCCACTTTCATCGGAGGGAGATCACTTCTTTTCTGTGTCGTCGTCGCGGCCCGGGCGGTCGTGCCCTCGGCGGTCATGGCCGTTCTCCGGCAGAGGCGGCCGCCGCCAGCCCGATAGCCTCCCGGACGGCATCAAGGACCAGGGTGGCACCCTGCTTCCGGGCGGCGATGGCCGCCTCGAGACCCAGGACCTCGGCCTGAGCCAAGGCCGCGCCGCGGTCACTATCCGCCGGCACTTCGCGCCCGCTTTCCACGCAGATGATCCGACGGCCGTCGGGCGAGGCTACCGCGCCCCGCAGCTGGAGGTGATCCGGACGCACGAAGCGGGCGTAAGCCGCCACGGGGACCCGGCAACCACCGTGCAGTTCGTTCAGGAAAGTCCTCTCCGCCGTGACGGCTAATAGCGCCGCCCGGTCCTCCAGGAGGGTCGCCAGGAGCTTGGTCTCGTCGTCGTCTTCGCGTGCCTCCAACGCCACCACTCCCTGCCCTGGGGCGGGTGGGAAAGCGCCCGGCTCAAGGTAGACCGCTCCCGCCGGCCACGCCCCCAGACGGAGGATACCGGCCGCGGCCAACACGGCGGCGTCCAATTCCCCCCGGCGGACCTTGCCCAGGCGGGTATCGAGGTTCCCGCGCAGGTCCCTGACCCGCAGGTCGGGGCGAGCGGCCAGCACGGCGGCCCGCCGCCGCAGGCTGCTGGTGCCGATGGCGGCGCCCTTGGGAAGCATGGAATCGGGAATGGACGAGATCTCGGGTGCGGTCACGGGGCTCGCCGCCTCCCCGCCCGCGTCGCCCGCTCCGCCCACGCCGCCTGCACCGCCCGCCACTAGTTCCGGGCGCAGGACCAGGACATCGCGCGGGTCCTCCCGCGGTCCCACGGCCACCACCGCCAGCCCCTCGGGCTGAATGGTGGGCATATCCTTCAGGCTGTGAACGGCCAGGTCGATCCTCCCGTCCACCAACGCTCCCTCAATCTCGCGAGTGAACGCTCCCTGCCCCTCGAGAAAGGGCAGAGGAGTGGTGCGGTCCTTGTCGCCGCTGGTGTGGATGGTCACCAGTTCAAACGAAAGCTCGGGGCGGGCCGCCGCCAAGCGGTCTCTGGCCCAGATAGCCTGCCACAGTGCCAGCGCGCTGCCACGGGTGCCGATGCGGAAGGTCGTTTTCACCGGCGTTCACCTGCCTGACGTCCGTCGGTCGCGGCCTGGTGGACATCCCCCCGGTGGCCCGCTGCTCCCGCTTCACCAGGGTGACCCGCCAGACCGCTCCGCTGGGCCCCGCTTCGCGACTGGCCTCCGCCCAGGTTGAACAGGCGGGCAATAGTCTTCACTTCAAGCTCTCCCTGGTAGGTGGCGGCGTATTCCTTCAAGTTAACGATCAAATCGTGTAATACACCATTGGCCACGGTCCGCGCCAGGTCGCGTACTTCCTGGGCCTGCTTCTCCGAGATCTTCCCCATCTGGTCCAGGGCTTCCGCCGCTTTGGCCTGGCTGAAGGACTCGGCCCGCGACACCAACTCCCGGACGATGGGGATCACCGTCAAAGAGTTGTGCCACCGCATGAAGGCGTCCATTTCCTCTTCGATGATGGTTTCACAACGGGGCACTTCCGCCCGCCGCTGCTCCAGGTTCCGGTCCACCACCGCCCGAATATCGTCCAGGTTCAGCACGGTGACGCCCGGAATGTGCGCGCACGACGGCTCCACGTCGCGGGGGAGGGCGATATCCACGATGACCGTGGCTAAAGCCGGTTCCGCGGCGGCCGCAGGTCGCGTCACGGAACCGCGGAACGTCGCGACGCTCTGCCTGGCCCGCTCCAGAGGCCTGGAGTAGACCACGCATTCGGGGGCGGAGGTCCCGCTAATGACCAGGTCCGCCCGGGCGATAGCCTCGTAGCGTTGGTCGAAGGGGACGGCCGTTCCTCCGAAGCGCGCCGCCAACTCGCGGGCCCTCTCGAAGGTGCGGTTGGTGACCACCACTTCGGCCGGACTGTCGGCGCCAAGGCATAGCAGGACTAACTCCGCCATGTCTCCGGCCCCGACCACCACCACCCTGACATCCTTCAGGCTCCCCACAATCTGCCGGGCCAGTTCCACCGCGGTCGAACTGACCGAGACGGGATTGCGGTCGATGGACGTCTCCGTGCGGACCCGTTTGCCCACGGCGATGGCCCGTTGGAAGAGGACGTTCAGCGGCTTGTTAGTTGTCTCGGTCTCCAGGGAGACCTGATAGGCCTCGGCCAGTTGTCCCAGGACCTGAGGCTCACCCAGGACCATGGAGTCGAGCCCCGAGGCCACCCGGAAAAGGTGCCGGGCCGCTTCGAAGGAGCCAAGCACATAAAGATGGTTGCTCAGAAAACGCCGGGCGACGCCGGCCCGGCGCGCGAGGTAGGCCGCGACCACGTCCCGGGCATCGTCCTGCCGGGTAGTATCCACATACACTTCCGTGCGGTTACAGGTGGCTACGATGACACAGCCGTGGAACGCCTCCTCCGCTGCCAGGTCGCGGTTGGCTTCCTTTACCCCTTCCCGGTCGAAGGCCAGTTTCTCGCGGAGAGTGACGGGCGCCGTGCGGTGACTTAGTCCAATTCCGATGATAGCCATTCCTGGATCAGCTCCTTGGCCCTGTGGGCGTCTCCTCGCCGTACCAAGTCCAGGAGGCGGCCGTCGGTGAGTTTTGCTAGGGCAGCCCGCCGTCGGGCGGGGTCGGTGCAGAATTCCTTGAGTTTGTTCCTTGCTTCACCAACTAGAGCTAGGTAGTCCCCGTATCCAGGTCCCAACGACCGGGCGATCTCGTCGCGGATCTGGGCCGCCGCCCCGGGGGAACGCCCGCCGGTGGACACGGCAACGCACAAGTCCCCGTCCCTGTGGATAGCGGGGACGATGAAACTGCAGAGACCCGGCTGGTCGACCACGTTCACCGGGATGGACCGGGCCTTGGCCTCCCGTGAGACCTCCTGGTTCACCGCTCGGTCATCGGTAGCGGCGATGGCCAGGCTTTTCCCTTCCATATCTGATGGTACGTAGTCGCGGTCCTGGAAACATATGGAGCCCGACTCCACCAAAGCGGCCAGTTCCGGCGCTAGGCTTGGAGCGACGACGGTGACTCTGGCGCCGCATTGGAGAAGACCTTGAACTTTACGGGTAGCCACCTGCCCGCCGCCGACTACTAGGCAGTCCCGGTCTTGCAGGTCCATCATAATCGGGTAGTAATCTACCGTATCGGACATCAGAGCCCTCGCCACACTGCGTATACGCATGCATTGTGAAATCCGTCTCAATGGACATTCGCCATAGGTCAAAATACTCCTACTTTGCAGTAGCAGTATACTCCTGTTTTGTTAACCACAATCTCCGCAAAACCCGTAAATACGGATTCGAACTCATCCAGCGGGCGCCACTTTGACCGTGGTGGGGGGTTTCCACCGTGCCTGCCCGGAGCACGGCGGCGACCTGGACATCCACGTGTCCCAACTCTTCATCTCGCACTGGCGGGAGCGCCAAGGCAGGAGAAACCCGGCCCGATTCGAATAGACATCTTTAGCGTTACGAAATAACCTCGGGCGCGGCCTTCGCCGCCGTCACACCTGTTAGCTCGGACTGCACTCGATGTGGGGCGGCCCTACGCGGCAAGGCATATCGAAAGGGAGGATCCTGCAGGATGATCGCCATTACGAACGGCAAAGTGCTGACCATCACCCAGGGCACCATTGAGGGCGGGACCGTGCTGATCGACGGAACAAAGATCGTGGCCGTGGGTAAGGACGTGGCCGTCCCGGCCGGAGCCCAAGTCATCGACGCCACCGGCAAGTGGGTCACTCCGGGCCTCATCGACGCCCACAGCCACCTGGCTGTCTTCGGTGAACCATCGGTTTGGGCCAACGCCGACGGTAACGAAACCACCGCTCCCAACACCGCGCAGCTCCGGGGCATCGACTCCTTGAACCCCAACGATCCGGCCATCGCCGACGTGCGCGCCGGCGGCGTCACCACCGTCTACACCGGTCCCGGCAGCGCCAACATCATCGGCGGCACGGGCATGGTCATCAAGCTCTGGGGCCGCACCGCCGATGAGATGCTCATCCCGGGCAGCGAGGGCATGAAGATGGCCCTGGGCGAGAACCCCAAGCGCGTGTATGGTGAGATGCGGAAGACCTACCCGGCCACCCGAATGGGTAACGCCGCCGTCCTGCGCGAAGCCCTTGTGGCAGCCAGGAACTATATGGACAAGATCGACCGGGCGAAGGAAGAGGCGGCCCGGAAGAACGAGCCCGTGAAACTACCGGACCGCGACCTGAAGCTGGAAGCGCTGGCGAAAGTCCTGCGCCGCGAGATGAAGGCCCGCATCCACGCCCACCGCTCCGATGACATCCTCACCGCCATCCGCATCGCCGAGGAGTTCAACCTGGACTACGTCATCGAGCACTGCACCGAGGGCTATAAGATCGCCGACGTCCTGGCGGCCAAGGGCACCCGGGCCACCATCGGCCCGCTCGGCATGAGCCGTGGGAAGATGGAGATCATCGATGTCACCTTGAAGAACCCCGGCATCCTGGCGAAAGCCGGCGTGAAGATCTCCATTCAGATGGACACCGCCGGGAACACCAAGCACCTAGCTGTCTATACCGGCCTGGCCGTGCGCGAGGGACTGCCGGAAGAGGAAGGCTTCAAGGCCATGACCATCAACGCGGCCGAGATCATCGGCGTGGCCGACCGCATGGGCAGCCTGGAGGCGGGCAAGGACGCCGACGTGGCGGTCTGGTCGGGTCATCCCATGTGCACCTTCACGGTGTGCGAAAAGACCATCATCAACGGGCAGGTCGTCTATCAGCGGTCCGATCCTGGCCCCGACGCCGGCTGCTGCTGCTAGTCGGGCGGACACCTGATAGGAGGCTTGAGTCGCATTGATCGTCGTCGCCAGCCGAAACGGAAACGTAGGCATCAGGCAGGCCATGGCCGTGTTGAAGGCCGGCGGGTCCGCCCTTGACGCCATCGAAGAAGGGATTCACCACGTGGAGAGCAACCCCGCCGACCACAGCGTCGGCTATTCGGGGTTGCCCAACCTCCTGGGCGAAGTCGAGCTCGACGCCAGCATTATGGACGGCCGCCGGCTGGCCTCGGGGGCCGTCGGATCGGTCAGGGGATACGAGCACCCCATCTCCATCGCCCGCAAAGTCATGGAGGAGCTTCCCCACTGTTTTCTGGTGGGGACGGGGGCCGAACGGTTCGCCGCCGAGATGGAGTTCCCGAAGAAGGACCTCCTGACACCCGAGGCACGCCGCATCTGGCTGGACACTCTTAACCGGAACGCACTGGGCGGGGTGTACCGGGAGCGCACCGATTACCTTGACAAGATCCGCGAGTGGGTGAAGAAGAGTGCCGATCCCGAGAAGTACACTGGCACCACTAACTTCATCGCCATGGATGCGCGCGGGGATATCGCCTGCGGCGTGTCCACCAGCGGCTGGGCCTGGAAGTATCCGGGGCGGCTCGGCGATTCGCCGGTCATCGGGGCGGGCAACTACGCGGATAACCGGTATGGGGCGGCAGCCTGCACGGGGCGCGGCGAAATGGCCGTGAACGCCGGGACGGCGCGTTCGGTGATTCTCTACATGAAGATGGGCATGTCTCTGGAAGAGGCGGGCCTGGAGGCTATGAAAGACTTGTGGGCGGTCCAGGACCCCTACGCCGGCAGCATGAACATCGTGGCGCTCGACCGTTTCGGGGAGCCGGCCGCTTTCTCGAACCAGAAAACGGCGCTCTACGTTTATATGACGGAAGACATGGACGAACCCGTGGAGAAAGCGCGGACCTATGTTCCCATGACCCGTCAGGAGTGGGAGAAAGAACGGAGCGAGCGGGCCGAGGGATCCGAGCGGACGGCCGGTTAGTGGGATAATGCGGCACCGCCGCCACGAGCACGGTTGGTTCCACGTCGTGTTATGCTTGCGGCAGAGGTGAATAACGCGGCATGCGGATCAAGATCAAGGCTTTCGGCACGACCTACCACCTCATGCGCGGCGGCCGGGAAAGCGGCGAATTCGAGCTGCCGCCGGACGCCACCGTTGAGGATGCGCTGCAAGTGGCCGGTATCGACCTGCAGGACGTCTGGATCACGTCGGTCGGCGGACAGCAGGTGAAGCTCGACCACTTATTGAAAGAGGGCGACGAGATCCTGGTCTTCTCGCCGGTCGGTGGCGGCTAGCGTACCGGCGTCTATCGGGTCCTTTCACTCCTTGGAACAGAGAGGTGTTGAACGACATCATGGGCAAGGGTTATACCGGCCGAATCCTGCGCGTCAATCTATCCAATGGCAACATCTCTGTTGAGACCCCGTCCGATACCTGGTACCGCACTTATTTCGGTGGGACCGGGACCATCGCCTATTACCTGATGAAGGAACTGGAGCCCGGCATCGACCCGCTGGGGCCCGAAAACAAGCTCATCTTTGCCACCGGTCCGGTCACCGGCGTCCCCATCGCCGGGTCCGGGCGGAACAGTGTCGGTGGGAAGAGCCCCCTGACCGGGGCTATCGGTTTCACCGAAGCCGGCGGGTTCTGGGGGCCTGAGTTGAAGCGCGCCGGCTACGACGCCCTCATCATCGAAGGCAAGGCCTCCAAACCGTCCTACATTTCCATCATCGACGATAAGGTCGAGATCCGCGACGCTTCCCAATACTGGGGGAAACTGGCCGGCGACGTGGAGGACGGCATCAAGGCGGAACTGGGCGACAAGGGGACGCGCGTGACTCAATGCGGCATCGCCGGCGAGAACCTGGTCCGCTTCGCCTGCATCACCAACGATCTCACCCACTTCTACGGCCGGACCGGCATGGGAGCCGTCATGGGCTCGAAGAACCTGCGGGCCGTGGCTGTGCGCGGGCACACCCCGGTGGAAGTCGCCGATAAGGCGAAGGTCTCGGAGATCGCCAAGTTCATGGTGGAGAAGTGGCCGGAGATCGCCGGCGGCATGCACGAGTACGGCACCACCGGCACCATCGTGAACCTCAACGCCGCGGGCGGCCTGCCGACCCGGAATTTCACTCAGGGCGTGTTCGAAGGTGCCGAGGATATCTCTGGTCAGACCATGAACAAGACGATCCTCATCGACCGGGATAGCTGCTTTGCCTGCCCCATCCAGTGCAAACGCGTGGTCAAAACGGGCGCCCCCTATAACGTGGACCCGAAGTACGGCGGACCGGAGTATGAGACCCTGGGTTCGCTGGGTTCCACCTGCGGGGTCAAGGACCTGGAGGCCGTGTGCAAGGGCAACGAGTTGGTGGCCGCCTACGTGCTGGACAGCATCTCCACCGGCGTGACCATCGGGTTCGCCATGGAGTGCTACGAAAAGGGCCTGCTGACTAAAGAGCAGACCGGCGGCGTCGACTTGAAGTTCGGGAACGGGCCGGCCATGGTCGACCTGATTACGAAGATCGCTAAGCGCGAAGGCCTCGGCGCGCTGCTGGCCGAGGGCAGCGCCCGGGCGGCGGCGAAGATCGGCAACGGTGCCGAGAAGCTGAACGTCACGGTGAAGGGCCAGGAGGCTCCAATGCACGACCCACGGCTGAAGATGGGTCTGGGCGTCGGTTACATGCTTTCGCCCACAGGGGCCGACCACTGCCATAACATCCACGACACGGGCTACGAGAAGCGGGTGGATGGGCTGGGACCCTGGGGTTTCGTGGAGACCATCAAGGCCACCGATCTCAGCACGAAGAAGATGGCCATTCTGAAGGTGGGCACCGAGTGGAAGATCTTCGACAACTGCGCGCAGCTCTGTCAGTTCGTTCCGTGGTCCCCGGATCAGGTGGTGGACATCGTCAAAGCCGTGACGGGGTGGAACACCAGCGTGTATGAGCTGACGAAGGTCGGCGAGCGGGCCTACAACCTGGCGCGCCTGTTCAACCTGCGCGAAGGTTTCACGGAGCGGGACGACGCCCTGACGAAGAAGTTCTTCACTCCCTTCAAGGAAGGCGCCATCGCCGGCGTCGCCCCCACACCGCAGGAAGTGGACCGCGCCAAGCGTGACTTCTACGAACTGGCCGGCTGGGACCGGTGGACCGGGGTGCCGAAGCGGTGGAAGCTGGAGGAGCTGAACATCGGCTGGGCCGGCGACGAGTACGACCGGGTCAACTGCGCGGGTGGCTGAAGGTAGCATGGCAGGCCTCCAGGTCGGAGGCCATCGAATCATAACAGAATCGCACAGAAACGAAAGCGCTGGGCTTGCCCAGCGCTTTCGTTTCCTAACTTGTTGACAAAGAGATCTACCAAGCACAAAACACCTCATCTTGACGGCGTTTGGGGCCGCCCAGACGGTACATATTTAGTCCGTATCGGGGGTGGGGGGGTATCCGCCGTCATGGGGTCGTGGGAGTCAATTCGGGATACTTTTCCGAGACCAACAGGGTATCTTGGGTTTACCCCAGGCCATTGTGCCGGCTT
>JAJYWN010000050.1:0-12882 GCA_021791495.1 Bacillota bacterium | reverse complement strand
CTGGTCTCTCGAGGTGAGGACCACGTGGCCTTGCTTTCATTTCTGCTGCTACAGAGCACGGGTCTACGGTTGCGTTCCTGGGTGGCGCGACAATCCGGAGGTATTGGTTCGGACCGGGCACGGATTGGTTCCGAAACTTGGCGGTAGAGGTCCGAAGGGGCTCTCCGATACCCCCCAGGGGTATGGTTCCGAGAAGGGAGGTAAACCCAAGATACATTCGTGTCGAGAGAAGAGTATCCCGAGTTGACTCCACCCGTGGTTTGTGCCGTGCCTCGGCCCAAGTATGCCAACTCGGAGAGCACCGATCTTAGGATGAAGGATTCGCCTGCCTGCGGTGGAATTAGCCACGCAGCGTCAGGTCATCTTGCGCCGGCGATGCTCCGGGGGGTGAAAGTTTGGCCCTTACCGTCCGTGAATCCATGCAGCTAGAACCGCTCGTCCGCGCGCGCGTGGTGGCCGGCGTCCGGTCCCTAGAGCACGAGATCAAATCGGTGAGCGTTATTGAGGTACCGGACGTCTGGCGCTGGCTCCGTGGCGGCGAAATGCTCTTGACCACGGGCTATCCGGTCCGGAGCGACCCGGAAGCCCAGGTCTCGCTGGTCAGGCAACTGGCGCGGAAAGACGTCGCCGCCTTGGTGGTGAAACCCAAGCGTTTCCTGGACGTCATGCCGGAGGGCATGGTCCAGACCGCCGAGGAGCTGGGGCTGCCTCTTATCGAACTGCCGGTGGACATCAGTTTCGTCGACGTCATCAACGTTGTCTTCGGGCACCTCCTGGGCGACGAAGCGGATGCCCTGCGCGAGTCGGAGAAGGCCACCCGCCAGTTGCTCGACATGGTGGTGGAAGGGCGCGGGCTACAGCCCATGGTTTCCTTCATGGCCCGCATCATCACGAATCCCGTTACTTTCCATTCGGCCGATGGCAAGGTGCTGGCCGTCGCCGCCGATCAGAACGCCGACCTGGTCCTGGACTCGGTGGCCCGCCTGGACACAGTGGCTCTGAAGTCCCTGGTGAAAAAAAACGGGCGGAGCCGGCGGATCCAAGCGGCGCCCCAACCCGGACTGGTCGTGCCGGCGGAAGCCAACGGGCAAGTCTACGGCTACCTGTGCCTGTGGCAGATCAACCCCTTTCCACCGGCGGTGTCCAAGCTGGCCGATTCCATGGCCCTGGCCGCCGCCCTCGAAGTGGGTCGCCAGCAGTCGGCCGAGAAAGTGGAACGCCGCTACGCTTCCCAGTTCGTGCAGCAGTTGGTCGGCGGGCGCCTGCGGTACGATGTGGCCGCCCAGCAAGCCTCATCGCTCGGTCTCAAACTCCTGCCCAAGAGCTACCCCTTGGCGGTATCGGCGGCCGCACCACTGGAACGGACAGAAGCCGTGACAAGGGATGTCACGGCCCGCTTCAACCCTGCCGCCATCGTAGCGGCCGTGGGAGAGGCGGTGACCGTGATCTGGCAGGAGGCGGCACCCGCCGAAAACCGGACGCCGGTAGCACCCGCCGAAGACCGGACGCGGGCGGCACCTGCCACGCCCGGGCCGGCCGCGGTGGCCTCACGGTCGGAGTGGACCGCCACCTGCGGCAACGCCCGCTCCAGTGTGGATCTGCGTTTGGGGCAGTGGTTCAACGACCTGTGCGGAGCTTTGGGTGGTCCTTGTACAGTGGTGGTGGGGGCGCAGGCGGGTTCCTTGAAAGAACTGGCGGAAGCCTATTCTGGAGTGGAGAAAGCCCTGAAGACGCTGAAGGGGATCGGCGCCCGCGGCAGCCGGATGGTCTTCACACGCGACCTGGCCGTGCTGCGCCTCATCGCCAGCTGCCCTCAGGAAGAACTGACGGCCTTCCGCGACACCGTGCTGGGCCCCTTGCTCAGGCATGACGCCGGGCGCGAAATGGCGCTCACTGAAACCCTGCGTCAGTTCCTGGCCTGCAACGGTAACATCCGGGCGGCCTCCGCGCGCCTCTTCGTGCACGCCAATACCCTCAAGTACCGCCTGAAACGGATCGAGGAACTGACCGGTATGAAGCTGGAGGAAGGCGATGTCCGGACGGCGCTGGCCGTGGCCTTCTTGGCCGATGACCTCCTGGGCCGGACCGGCTAACGGCCTGCGTTTGTCGCCCCTGACGAAAGACGGTACCCGTATTTTGCCCCTTTGGACAAAGGCTTACCTTTCCGCATTTTAGAACGTGAAGTCGGGGGCCGCAAGAGTGAAGAGTGCCGCGCCGCGAGGAGCTGCGCCCGGCGTCCCGACAGCCAGAGGTGACCCCGATTTGAGACTGGACAAAGGACTCTGTACCGACTGCGGCCTGTGCCTGGTGACCTGCCCGGTCGGCGCCCTGAGGGATGACGGGGGGACCGTGATCCTCGATCTGGACCGCTGCGTGGAATGCCACGCCTGCTTCCGTTCCGACCGGTGCCCGGTCGGCGCCCTGGAGCAGGACGAACTGGCCTGGCCCCGGGCCGTCCGCGCCATGTTCTCGGACCCCTTCGGCAAGCACCCTTCCACACAGCACATGGGCCGCGGCACGGAAGAGGTCAAGACCAACGACGTTACCAACCTGGTCACCCCGGGAACAGCGGGCATCGCCATCGAACCCGGCCGGCCCGGCGTCGGGGCGTCCCTGAGGGATTTGGAAAAGATCACGCGCACCCTGGCCCCCCTGGGCGTCACCTTCGCCCCGAAGACCCCCGTCACCAGCCTGATGACCGACCCGACCACGGGCGCGTTGCGGCCCGATATCCTTGATGAACGAGTGCTTTCGGCTATCGTGGAATGCACCGCCCCGGTGGAGCTGGTCCCCGCCATTGTCCGGGCCCTCCGCGAGGTGGCGGGGTCCCTTGATACGGTCATGAGCGTGGCTATGTTCTTCGCCGCCGACCGGGATGTCGACCCGGACGCCGACCGTGACACCGACGGGCTGCCCACCCCGGCCTACTTTGCCGGGCTGGGCCTGGAGCCGTCCATCTGGGGCAAGACCAACATGGGTTTGGGGCGGGCTTCGCAAGGGGGTGTCGGCCGGTGACCCACACCAACCACCGTGAAGGCACTCCCGAGAGTCTGGGGCAGGATTTCGTGGTCATGTTCATGCCTGCCAAGGGTTACAACAACGACGCTGCCGTCGTCGGCAAACTCCGCCGGGCGCTGGACATCTACCTTCGCCACCGACCGGTGAACGCAGGGGCCATCAAGGCCGGTTACCTCTTGGCCGATTCCCCTGAGCAGATGAAGAGGATTATCGCCGAGGACACGCCCATGATCCATGCCGTCTACACCACCTCCGCTCAGGTGGAGGCGGTGCTCCGCGACCTGAAGGAGGCCGACATGGGCATCTCGGTGGTGGTCAGCGGACCGGTGGAGGAAGTCGCCCGCCTGTCCGAGCGCGCCGGGATCCGCCGCCATAGCGTGGAGTTTTCCCTGGGCGTCCTGGGGAGGCGCGACCTCCTGGCCCCGGCCCACCTCCGCCCCCTCATCACCATGTGCGGCCACGGCCTCATTTCGCGGTCGCTGGCTGAGGAAGTGTTGGGGGATGTGCGAACCGGCCGATCCACGCCGGAGGAAGGGGCCCGCCGGTTGGGCCTCCAGTGTGTTTGCGGCATTTTCAACCCGGAGCGGGCGGCCCGACTGATCCGGGAGGCGGTGGCGGCCACGGCCGCGGCGCCGGCGTCCGGAGATGGAGAGGCGCGCTAGGAAGCCTGGGCGGCTGCCCGTGTCTGGACGATAGCCGCCCGCGTCTTGACGGGCAAGGATAGACTGGAGGAGGTGCCGGGTTTCTTGAAGCAGCTCATTCTGTACGGCCGGGGGGGGCAGGGGGTCGTCACTGCGGCAAAGCTCATCTGTACCGCGGCCGGCGTGTACGAAGGGGTCTACGCCCAGGCCATACCGGCCTTCACCGCCGAACGGCGCGGGGCGCCCGTCTACGCCTACGTCCGTCTTTCCGACGCGCCCATCGACCTGAAGTCTTTCGTCTACGAACCCGACGCCATCCTCGTCTTCGACCCGGAACTACCGTCCCTCGGGGTGAACCTGCTATCCGGCGTAAACCCGGCCACCATGGCCGTGGTGAACTCCGCCCACCCGCCGGCGGATTGGGATCTGCATTCCCATTTTGCCAAGGTGGGGGCGGTCGACGCCCATCGCCTGGGGCCTGTCCCCAATTCCGCCATGATCGGCGCTTTCTGTGCCACCACCGGGTGGCTTTCTATCGACGCGGCCACCCGGGCGATCAAGGATTATTTCGGCGCCAGGGGAGGGGATGCCAATGCCGGCTACGCCAAACAAGCGTTTGCCGCGACCCGTCTTGCCTGACGGGCGCCCGATCAAGGTGCCGGCCGCTTTTGCCGTCGTCAGTGTGGAAACCGGCGCCTGGAGGCTGGAGCGGCCGGTCGTCGACCTGACCCGGTGCAACCGGTGCGGTATCTGCGAACGCTACTGTCCCTTGCAGGTTATCACCGAGTCCCGGACTACCGTCCCGCGCATCGACCTGACGTACTGCAAGGGGTGCGGTGTCTGCGCCAACGAGTGCCCCCGGGTCGCCATCGCCATGGTGGCGGAGAGCGAGGAGTGACGGCGCCCCGCCCGCCCGCAAAGCAACTTGCCGAAGAGAAGGTGACGCCCGTGCGACAAGTGATGGACGGCAACACGGCAGTGGCCTACGGAGCGCGGCTCTCCCGCGTCCAGGTGGTGGCCGCCTACCCCATAACCCCTCAGAGCACCATCGCCGAAGTCCTGGCCAGCTTCTGCGACGAGGGCAGTCTGAACGCCAGGTACCTGCGGGTGGAGTCGGAGCATTCCGCCATGTCGGCCACCGTAGGTGCCTCGTACACGGGCGTGCGGGCCTTCACCGCCACTGCCTCGGTGGGACTGGCCTTGATGATGGAAGTCATCGGGGTAGCGGCCGGAAGCCGTCTGCCCATCGTGATGGCGGTGGCCAACCGCGCCTTGTGTAGCCCTTGGAGCCTCTGGTGCGACCATTCGGACACCATGGCCATGCGGGACCAGGGCTGGATCCAGATGTACGCCGAGAACTGCCAGGAAGCGCTGGACTTCGTGCCCCTGGCCTACCGCATCGCCGAAGACCCTCTGGTGCAACTGCCGGCGGTGGTGGCCATCGACGGCTTCTTCCTCTCGCACATGAGCGATACCGTGGAAATCCCGGAACAGGAGAAGGTGGACTCCTTCCTGCCGCCGCGCGGCCCTGGGCTCATGCGGATGGACCCCGCCGCTCCGGTGGCGGCCAACGTCCTGACCGGCCCCCCCTTCTTCACGGAGGCCAAGTACCCTATGGCCGAGGCCATGGAGAGGGTGCCGGGCGTGGCCGGCCGGGCCATGGCCGAATTCGGCCGCGTCTTCGGGCGGCAGTACGCGCAAGTCGTGGCTTACCGCTGCGAAGATGCGGACACGGCACTGGTGGCCATGGGTTCGGTCTGCGGGACGGTGCACCATGTGGTGGATAAGCTCCGGTCCCAGGGGCGGAAGGTCGGGCTCCTGCGCTTGGTGATGTTCCGGCCATTCCCATACGACGAGGTCCGAGCGGCCTTGGTCCGGGCGAAGAACGTCATCGTGTTGGACCGCACGCCGGCGGTGGGGACCGTCGGCCCGCTGCAGGCGGAGGTGCGGACGGCTCTCTATGGAACCAATCCGCCTCCGGAGGTCAGCGGTTTCGTGGCCGGCATCGGCGGGCGCGATATCCCCGAGGCCACGGTACTGCGGGCCATGGAGGAGGCGCTGGCGGCGGCGAGCGCCATCGGTAGAGCCGGTCCGGCCTTCGTCGACGCCCCCGCCTTGGAAAACTGGGTGGATGTGATCAGGTCGGCTCCGGCGGCCACGGCTGTTGCTCCGGCGGTGGTGGAGGTGAAGTCGCGGTGAAGAAAGGATTCCTGGCCCACGGTATGACCACCTGCGCGGGCTGCACCATGGAGTTGATCGCCCGCACGGTCTTCGATACCCTTGGGGAGAAGACCATCGTCGTCATCCCCCCTGGGTGCGCCGCCATCCTGGCTGGATATAGTCTGGAGACCCCCCTGGAACTCCCGGTCGTTATGTCGAACCTGGAGGCTACGGCCGCCTTCGCCGCCGGTATCCGCGCCGGTCTGGAAGCTCAGGGCAAGAACGACGTCAATGTCCTGGGGTTCGCGGGCGATGGAGGCACGGCGGACATCGGATTGCAGAGCCTTTCCGGAGCTGTGGAGCGCGGCGACCGCATCCTCTATGTGTGCTACGATAACGAGGCCTACATGAATACCGGCATTCAGGGCAGCGGCTCGACGCCGCTGGGCGCCTGGACCACCACCACTCCGGGCGGGAAGGCCAGCCGGCGCAAGGACTTGGGGCTGATCATGGACGCCCACGGCATCCCCTACGTTGCCACAGCCTCCCCGGCGTACCTGGAGGACTTGGCGAAGAAAGTGGCCAAGGCGGCGGCGACGCCCGGTCCATCTTTCATTCACGTCCACACCCCCTGCCCCACCGGGTGGCGGTTCCCCACGGCCAAGGGGATCGAAATCGCCCGCCTGGCGGTGCGCACCGGCATGTGGGTGATCTACGAGCGGGTAAATGGGGTCTTGGAGGTCAACATCAAACCCGCCAAGCGGCTGCCGGTCACCGAGTACCTGAAGACCCAGGGCCGTTTCGCGGGTATTGGTGAAGAACAGGTGGCGGCTATGCAGGCGGATGTGGACCGTACGTGGAGCCAGTTGGCGGCGAGCGGGGAGGTCCTGCAGAGTGCCGGAGCGTAGGATAAGGGTGGCCGAGGCCGGGGGACCCTTGGACGGTTTTTTCTATCCCAGCAGTGTAGCGGTGGTCGGCGCCTCGACGAACCCGACGAAGGCCGGGCACCAGGTCCTACTGAACCTTAAGAACGCCCGGTTCCCCGGCCCAGTGTACGGCGTGAACCCGAAAGAGCGGGAGATACTGGGGTTCCCGTGCTATCCGTCGGTGACCCAATTACCGGAGCCCGTCGAACTCCTGCTCTTGACTTTGCCGGCGGAGTTCGTGCCGGACGTGGTGGAAGAGGCCGCCCGTAAAGGCGGCGTCAAGGCCATCGTGGTGCTGGCGGCCGGGTTCGCCGAAACGGGCCGGCCGGAAGGGGCGGAACTCGAACGGCGCCTGGTGGCCGCGGCCGGCGCGGCCGGTATCCGGGTGATGGGGCCGAACTGCGTCGGGGTGATGAACACGGCAAACCGCCTGGACACCACCTTCGCGCCCAGCGTCAAGCCTATCGCCGGCGGGCTCAGTATCATCTCCCAAAGCGGTGCCCTGGGGGCTTCGCTCTTGATGTTCTCGGGCGACAGTCCGGTGCCGACGGGGTTCGCTAAGTTCGCCCACGTGGGCAACCAGAGCGATGTGTCGGTGCTGGAGGTTCTGCGCTACTACGCCGCGGACCAGGCCACCAAGGTCGTGGGCCTCTACCTGGAAGGCGTCGCCGATGGCCGTGGGTTCATGGAGGCGGCCCGCGCGGTGACGCGGTCCAAACCTCTCCTTGTCCTGAAAGTGGGCAAGTCGCGTGCCGGGTCGGCGGCGGCCTTTTCCCATACCGGCTCCCTGGCCGGGTCGGACCGCGTCTACCAGGGAGTTTTTGAGCAAGTGGGCGCGGTGCGGGTCGATACTATGCAGGACCTCCTGGGGGCGGCCAAGGCCTTGACCATGCAACCGCCGCCGGCGGGGAACGGTGTGTGCGTCTTGACCGAGGCCGGCGGACCGGGGACCGTGGTGGTGGACGCCATCTCCACCTCCGGCTACGCTGAAATGGCCCATTTCGACGCGGATACCGTGCGGCAGCTCAGCGCCATTCTGCCTCCCATGGCCATGGTGGGAAAGCCCGACGGGTATGTGGACATGACTGCGGCGGCCATGGAAGAGCAGCATGCGGCGGCCCTGCGGACGGTGCTGGCCGACCCTGGAGTGAACGCCGTCGTGCTCATCAGCGTGCCGCCGACTTTTCTTTCGCCGCGGAAAGTTGCGGAGGAGATCGCCGCGGCCGTCGGAGCGGCGGCGGCTGAGGGGGGGCCGGCCGGGGGGACGAATGGCACTTGCAAGCCCGTGCTGGTTTGCCTGATGGCCGGCGACTGGGTGCGGCCGGCCCGGGTGTACCTGGAAGAGCGGGGAATCCCCACCTTTGACATGCCCGAGCAGGCCGCGCGGGCGGCCTTGGCCATGGTGCGGCACCGCCAGCTGGCGGCCGCCGGGGCTGAGCGCCGGGCGGCGACGGGTTCCTCTCCGGGTGCTAGGGCGACCACCAGGGTCTGGACCGAACCAGAAGCCCGGCGCTTTCTGAATGAGGGCGGGATCTCTACAGGTGACTTCAGCGTGGCGGCGTCGGCCGAGGAAGCTGCGGTGGCCGCGGTTGGGTTGGGACTGCCCGTCGCCTTGAAAGTAGTTTCGCGTGACATCGTCCATAAGACAGACGCCGGCGGCGTGCGGTTGGGGCTAGCCACGCCGGAGGAGGTGCGCGAGGCATACGAGAATATCCTGTGGTCATGCCGTTCCTATAACCCGGCGGCAGCCATCGATGGCGTTCTCGTCTCTCCCATGGTCTCCGGGGGTGTGGAGGTTATCGCCGGGCTGACGTTCGACCCACAGTTTGGCCATGTGGTCATGGTGGGCCTGGGCGGAGTATTGGTTGAGCTCCTGGAAGATGTGGCTTTCCGCGCCGCTCCTATTGCGCGGGCCGACGCCCAGGCTATGCTCGAATCCTTGAAAGGTTACCGCTTGCTGGCCGGATTCCGCGGCCAGGCGAAGGCGGATCTTGCGGCGCTGGTCGACCTCTTGGTGAAGGTTTCGGAGCTTCCGGCGAATGAGCCGGCCATCAGGGAACTGGACCTCAATCCCGTGCGCGTCCTGCCGGCGGGGAAGGGGCTCGCTATCTTGGACGCCCGCCTGGTCACAGCCACCAAGTAGCCGCCGCGGGCCGAGAAAGAGGGAGTGCACTCTTCTGGAGACAAAGGGTAAGCGTTACGGAGTAGTGGGCGTCGGTCGCATGGGCGGCGGCCTGGTGGAAAACCTGCGCGCGGCAGGCGGCGAGGCCGTCGTCTTCGACCTAAACCCGGCGAGTGTGCGCGAAGTGGAAGCCTTGGGCGCCGTTGGCGCTGCGTCCCTGGCGGACCTGGCCGGGAAGGTACCCGTGCCGCGCGTCATCTGGGTGATGGTGCCGGCAGGGGAACCGGTGGATGCCGTGCTGCGGGACCTGGTCCCCCACCTGGCGCCCGGCGATGTGGTCATCGACGGCGGCAATTCCTTTTACCGGGATTCGGTACGCCGGGGTGAGGAACTAGAGTCCAGGGGGATCCACTTCCTGGACAGCGGTACGAGCGGGGGCATCGAGGGCGCCAAGAGCGGCCTCTGCCTGATGGTCGGCGGCAAGCCCGAGGCGTTCGCTCTGGCCGAGCCGCTCTTCGCCGCCATTGCCCAGAAGGATGGCTACGCGCACGTGGGGCCGCGGGGAGCGGGCCACTTCATCAAAATGGTGCATAACGCCATCGAGTACGGCCAGCTGCAGGCGATGGCCGAGGGTTTTGAACTGCTCGAGGAAGGCCCCTACGATGTGGACCTGGCCCAGGTCGCAAACCTCTGGAATCACGGCGGCGTCGTCCGCTCCTGGCTCATGGAGCTGGCGGCCCGCGCCTTCGAACAGGAGCCTCACCTCACTTCCCTTTCCGGCCGCGTCGGCGGCGGGTCGACGGGCTCTTGGGCCATCGAAGAGGCCTGGAAAGTGGGCGTGCCCATGCCCGCCATCTCCGCCTCCTACATGGCTCGCCTCCGTTCCCGGCAGGATGATACCTTCTCCGGCAAAGTGATCGCCGCACTGCGCTGGCAGTTCGGCCGGCACGAGACGACCCCGACCCCGGGCAAGCCCGAGGCCGCCGATCGCTGACAAGGGTGTCGTTCTCCTGGCACCCGCGTCTGTGACCGGTTGCCAGGGAGTGACGAGTCACTGGCGGCCCGCGGGACGGCTGTCGTGACGGCTACCGCACGGCTATGGTGACGGGATTGAGCAGTGGGTAACTAAGTTGTCTTCTCCAGACTAACAGCTGGAAAATGGCGTGTGTCTGGAGAAGACATCGGGGGGGTTCGGGGGGCCTCCGGGGACCCCCGGGGCTGCTCGGGTCAACTAACCAGTCAACGGTCTGAATCTGACCCTTGTTTGGGCAACCGTATTGCCGCGGATAGAAGCACCTTCCTTGCCAACGGCTCCGCCGAGGGGGCTCAACGATCTGGAATGGCACACCATTGTGGCGCTACCAAACCGCCCCCCGACACCCCTAACTGCGCACTGTGTGGGTTACGCGCACCGCACCTGTCTTCTCAGGACAAGAGGGAAGGAACGAAACCCGATAGCGGCAGGAAACCCGTGAGCGGCAGGAGCGAAACCCGTGAGCGACTGGAACGAAACCCGTGAGCCTGGAAACGGGGCAGGATTACCCGGCAGGCGAAGGTCCGCCAAAGGCGTATACTTATAGTCATGGACGAACCCGTGGATGAACCTATGGGCGAACCTAAGGATGGACCCGCACAACCGCCGCAGGCAGACGATGTCACCCTCAATATTTGCGGCGAGGTCTGCCCGTACACCCTGGTGCGCACCTTGCTGGCCCTGGAAGAGATGAAGCCAGGGGACGTGCTTCGCGTAGTGCTGGATTACCCTCCGGCGCTGAACAACGTCCCCAAGAGCCTGCGCACTTACGGCCACGAGATCCTGGCCATCGACGAAGCGGGCCCCGGGCGCTGGACCGTGGTGGTGCGGAAGAGCGCAAGGCCGCAGTAAGCGCTGAGACGAAGGAGACCGGGAGACCGCCGGAGGGCGGACGGAAATGGGGGGAGTCGCCGACCCATGCCACTCTTGAATGAGGAAGAGATCCGCCGTTACTCACGACAAATCATCGTACCGGAGTTCGGGGTCGCCGGCCAGATGAAGCTGGGCAAAGGCAAGGTATTGGTGGTCGGCGCCGGCGGCCTTGGGTCGCCCGTGGCCCTGTATCTCGCCGCCGCCGGCGTGGGTACTATCGGTCTGGTAGACATGGACGTGGTGGACCTCTCGAATCTCCAGCGGCAGGTCATTCACGGCACCGGCGACGTGGGGCGCCCGAAGGTGGAATCGGCTGCGGAGAAGCTCCGCCGGCTGAACCCCCACGTCTACGTGGAGACCCACCACGTGGCCTTCGGGCCGGACAACGCTATGGATCTGTTGGCCCCCTATGACGTGGTGGTGGACGCGGTGGATAACTTCCACGCCCGCTACCTCTTGCATGACGCCAGCTACCTGGCGGGGAAACCTCTGGTGGAAGCGGGCGTCCTCCGGTTCGAAGGTCTGATGACCACGGTGGTTCCGCGAAAAGGGGCCTGCTACCGGTGCGTCTTCCCCGAGCCCCCGCCGCCCGGGACCATTCCGACCTGCCAGGAAGCGGGCATCATCGGGCCCATCCCCGGGGTCATGGGCACCCTCCAGGCCATGGAAGTCATCAAGCTCTTGACCGGGATCGGGGAGACCTTGTCCGGGCGCCTGCTCATTTTCGACGGGCTGGGGGCCTCCTTCCGTGAAGTGGCTATTGCCCGGAACCCGAAATGCCCGTTATGCGGGGAGCACCCCACCATCAAGGACTTATCGGGTCACGCCGCCGGGTGGGTGTGTCCACCTCCGGCGCCGCCGGCCACGCCCTAGGAGCCTGTCGGGCAATCTGCCAGCGACAGACTGAACACCGGCTCCACGATCGCCTTCCGTTTGCGGTAGATATCCCGCCCCTGGTCCGTACACAGTTTGTGGCGCATCCGTTCAGCTACGGGCCCATCCTCCGGCGCCGTGTCGCCGGCTGGAGGTGAAACGTGCTTTTGTTTGTTTCGCGGCCATAAAGGTCAACCCCGGCCAGCCCCTTGTCCTCTACCGCTTTCGAACTGAAGTATCCGGCATCCGCCGATGCTACCAGCGGCGCCTGCCCTACGTTCGTGGCCGCCTCTTTCAACATCGGTACCAGTTGCTCTTTGTCGTCTTCCAGTTGGGCCTTGGCTTCTCTGATCTTCGCCACCCGACTTTCCCGTCGCTGTAACTCCTTCGGCAGGTCGTCCCCAGACTGCCCCTTCCCAAACTTGGCGTCTTCCGCGGCGTCGGTCCGTTCGGCCAGCTTGAGCAACTCCTCAATCTCTCGCTCCAGTTGCTTCTCCGTTTCGACCATCCGCCCATAGCTCATGGCCTTGTGCTTCGAGGCGTTGGCCTTCACTTTCGTCCCGTCAAGGGCCACATGGCCCAGCTTTACCAAGCCGGCCTTCTGGCATAGCCTCAGCACCTGCATTAACAGCTTCCGCAGCTCCCCAGGATGCCGCTGGGGGAAAGCCGCGATGCTGGAGTGATCTGGATTCTGGTTCACCGACAACACCCGGAAGGCCACCTCATCCCACGTGGCCCGCTCGATCTTCCGGGATGACGACTTGCCCGTGCTACAGCCATAGATCAGCAGTTTCACCATCATCGCCGGGTGTCCCCGGTCGTCGTCTTCATAGACACGATAGATATCTGAAAGGTCCAGGGTGTACACCACGTCGCTGATGAACAGCGCCAAAGACCCTTCAGGTAGCCACTCACGCAAGTCCGGAGGAGGGAAGCAGTCTACCTGCGGAAACACCACCGACACCGGCATGTGCCTCTTGGGCAGGCAGTCCCCCCCGGCCCTAAAGGACCCTCTGGGAATCAAGGGAGCATCCCTGGCCCCTACCTTACCCACTCGCCCGATCCGGGTTCGCCAGCCTCGACAGTGTGAACCGTCGTGGCTTCGAAGCTCACCAGGAGGGGGACAGAAGAGGAGGAGAACCGCCAAAACGTGGCACCCTCACCCGCGGAAAACGCTAGGTTTTGTCTTTGTCAGACTATTGGAGGCCGATTTCCGCCAAATTCTAGCGGTAGCCA
>JAJYWN010000029.1 GCA_021791495.1 Bacillota bacterium | reverse complement strand
CTTGCGGCCGTACTCCCCAGGCGGGGCACTTATTGCGTTAACTCCGGCACGGAAGGGGTCGATACCTCCCACACCTAGTGCCCATCGTTTACGGCTAGGACTACCGGGGTATCTAATCCCGTTCGCTCCCCTAGCTTTCGCGGTTTAGCGTCAGTAACAGGCCAGAGAGCCGCCTTCGCCACTGGTGTTCCTCCCGATATCTACGCATTTCACTGCTACACCGGGAATTCCGCTCTCCTCTCCTGCCCTCAAGCCCGCCAGTTTTGGATGACCTACCCCAGTTGAGCCGGGGGATTTCACACCCAACTTAACGAGCCGCCTACTCGCCCTTTACGCCCAGTAAATCCGGACAACGCTCGCCCCCTACGTATCACCGCGGCTGCTGGCACGTAGTTAGCCGGGGCTTCCTCTCCGGGTACCGTCGGTTGTCGTCCCCGAAGACAGAGCTTTACGACCCGAAGGCCTTCATCGCTCACGCGGCGTTGCTGGGTCGCGGTTTCCCGCATTGCCCAAAATTCCCTACTGCTGCCACCCGTAGGTGTCTGGACCGTGTCTCAGTTCCAGTGTGGCCGGTCACCCTCTCAGGTCGGCTACCCATCGTCGCCTTGGTGGGCCGTTACCTCACCAACTAGCTAATGGGCCGCGAGCCCATCCATGACCGCCTTTCGGCTTTTACCACCAGTAGATGTCTACCTCGTGGTCTTATGCGGTATTAACACCCCTTTCGAAGTGGTATCCCGCAGTCGTGGGCAGGTTGCTCACGTGTTACTCACCCGTCCGCCGCTAGACTAACCTAATAGCAAGCTACCAGGTTAACCTCGCTCGACTTGCATGTATGATGCACGCCGCCAGCGTTAGTCCTGAGCCAGGATCAAACTCTCCGAAGAATATCTTCGAAAAGCCGATTAGGCTCCCGATTTACAAATCAAATCGGCCTTAAGGCTTTCGCCTCAAGACGATTCGTGCAGTCTCAAAACCAACCGCACTCCTCCGTCTTTTCCTGCGCACTGTTCAGTTTTCAAAGACCAGGTTTCGTCTTTTCTTGCCTCTTGTCCAGCGCCGCTTTCGCGGTCGCAAGTACAGAGTTTAGCACTTCGTTTATGCTGTGTCAAGCCGACTTGAGACTTTCTTCTGCCCGTCTTTCCGCCGTTCTGGCGGAGTATCTTTCGGCATCTCCGAGCATCAAAAAAAGAACCTTTCGGCTCTTCTCATGGTGCCGTAGAAGTAGGTTAGGATAGTAGCCCCAAGGGGATTCGAACCCCTGTCGCCGCCGTGAGAGGGCGGCGTCCTAGGCCTCTAGACGATGGGGCCACGACTGCGTTTCCTAGCGTGTTCACTTGTCAAAGTCAGCGACAAAAGGTATTATACATCACGGTTTTCGCCGTGGCAAGCTGACAGCGGCTGACGCGAGCCTACATTATAGACGTCCGCCTCGTTTACTAAAACTGCGGCGTGGCGCCGGTCCAGATGCGCTGCGGAGCATGACGCGACGACCTCTCCTTGACTTGGGCAGCGCGGGCGCGTAAAATAGTTTTTGCTGCTCGACGGCTTGATCGGCAGCGAACGCTATTGGGGGATCGGCTAGTGGTAGGCCAGCAGACTCTGGATCTGCCTGCCGTGGTTCGAATCCACGTCCCCCAGCACCAGACTGGAGAAGCGAGCGTACCCGCGTACGCTCGCTTCTTTCTCATCTCAAAGCCCCGATTCCAAGTCGCCCCCGCGCGTCGGCGGGACCCCACGCCTTAGACCGCGCCGGCCTTCCGAATGGCACGGTCCAAACGCTCGACACACCGCCGCCGCCCCAACAAAGTGATGACGTCGAAAAGCCCCGGGCCCACGGTTCGGCCGGAGAGGGCCACGCGCGTGGGGTGGAACAGGTCGCCGCCGGAGATGCCCAGGTCCTCGACGAGCTTACGGTAGCCGGCCTCCGTGTTCTCAATGGTGAAGTCATCGATGGAGGCCAACAGGTCGCGGGCCTGCGTCAAGACCTTGACAGTCTGGTCGCGCCGGTCGCCGGCGAAGTACTTCTGCCACGCTTTCTCTTCGTAATCGAACTGATCGGCGAAGAAGTAGGACGTGGCGGGGGGCAGCTCCGCCAGAGTCTTGACCCTCTCGCGCATGGCAGCCACCACCTTCACCAGCCAGTCGAAAGCCTCGCCGTCCGGCGCCTCCGCCAGGAGACCTTCCTTTATATAGAACGGGACGGCGCGCCGGGTGATCTCCCGCACGTCCATGGAACGCAGATAGTGGGCGTTCACCCACTGCATCTTCGCCAGGTCGTAGATGGCCGCGCCGCGGTTCACGTCCTCCAGGGCGAACTGGGGGAACATCTGTTCGACGTTCAGGAACTCCGATTCGCCTTCCGGGGTCCACCCCAAAAAGGCCAAGTAGTTCACGACCGCTTCAGGCAGGAACCCCAGGTCCCGGTACTCCTCGACGCTGGTGGCGCCGTGGCGTTTGGACATCTTGCTGCGGTCGGGCGCCAGGATCATGGGCACGTGGGCGAAACGGGGCGGCTCCCAGCCTAACGCCTGGTAGATGCGCAACTGCTTCGGTGTGTTCGAGATATGCTCGTCGGCGCGGATGACGTGGCTGATGGCCATGTTGTGGTCATCTACCACGCAGGCGAAGTTATAGGTGGGCATACCGTCCGAACGGACCAACACCAGATCGTCGATGGTGGAGTTTTCGAAGGAGACCGGCCCGCGGATGATGTCCTCATAGGCCGTGGCGCCCTCGTCGGGCACGACCAATCGAATGGCCGGTTGGCGCCCTTCGGCCTCCAACCGCCGCTGCTCCTCAAGGGAGAGGTGGCGGCAACGGCCGTCGTAGCGGGGGGGACGCCCTTCGCGCCGGGCCGCCTCGCGGCGCTCGGCCAGTTCCTCCACGGTGCAGTAGCAGTAGTAGGCCGTGCCGGATTCTACCAGTTGCAGGGCGGCTTCTTTATACAGGTGACCGCGTTGCGACTGGAAGTAGGGCCCGTAGGGTCCGCCCTTCTCCGGCCCTTCGTCCCAGTCCAGTCCCAGCCACTTGAAGCCACGGGTCATGCCCTCGACCGAGCCTTCCTTGCCGCGCGAAACGTCGGTGTCCTCGATCCGGAGGACGAACGATCCGCCGAAGCGGCGGGCGAACAGCCAGTTGAAGAGGGCGGTGCGGGCACCGCCGATGTGCAGGTACCCTGTGGGCGACGGCGCGTACCTCACTCTGACTGGCCGGTCGCCGGCCCCCGCCGTTGATCCCTTGTCAGTCGTCATGCTTCTGGTAACCTCCCTGACGCACTAACGCAAACCCCCGCCCGGTTCGGGACGGGGGTTCATGGCGTGTTTAGCCTGCCCTAATATACCCCGCCGCGCCAAAGCCTGTCAAGGCGCGGGGCCGGCGCGGGCGGGCGGGGCAGGCCGGATTGACGGTGACTGCCCTCTACGAAGCCGTCCCGGCCGCCGCGGCCTCCTTCTTCTGCTTGCTCCATTCGGCCTTGGCTTCCAGCTCGGCCCAACCCTGGTCCACGTACCGCTGGATTTCTTCCACGATGTGCTCGTTTCCCTTCGTGAAGAGGTGGCGGAACCGACCCTGGGCCTTCAGGAATTCGACCACGGGTTTCACTTCGCGCGGCTTGTAGGTGATTTTCCACGTCCCGTGGTCGACCTCGAACAAGGGCCAGTAATGGGTCTCCACGGCCAGCCGCAGGATCTCCACCGACATTTCGGCCGGCACTCGCCAGCCGCGCGGGCAGGTGGCCAGCACGTTGATGAAGGCCGAACCGTCGGCCTCGAAAGCCTTCTCGGCCTTGGCGATGAGGTCATTATAGTGGCTGGGAGAAGCCTGGGCCACGTAGGCGATATTGTGCGCCGCCATGATGGCGGTCAGGTCCTTCCGGTGCATGGGTTTGCCCGGGACGACCTTGCCGACCGGGCTGGTGGTGGTGTCGGCGCCCATGGGCGTCGCCGACGACCGCTGCGTGCCGGTGTTCATGTAGGCGCCGTTATCGTAGCAGACGTAAACCATCTTGTGGCCGCGTTCCATGGCGCCCGACAGCGATTGGAAGCCGATGTCGTAGGTGCCGCCGTCGCCGCCGAAGACCACGAAACGGATGTCCTTGTCGATCTTCCCTTGCCGCTTCAAGGACCGGTAGGCGGCTTCGACCCCGCTGGTGGTGGCCGCCGCGTTCTCGAAGGCGTTATGAATCCAGGGCGAACGCCAGGCGGTGTACGGATAGATGGTGGTGGACACTTCAAGGCAACCCGTGGCGTTGCCCACGACCACCGGGTGCTTCGTCGCGTGAAGAATCTGACGGACGACGGTCGGGGCCATGCACCCCGCGCAGAGGCGATGCCCGGGGCCGAGCACGTCCGGTGTTGCCGAAAGTTCTTTTAGAGTGGCCATTTCGTGTCGCCCCCTATTCCCGAATACCGACGTAAGTGACGAGGTTAGCGTACTTGCCGGTATCGGCGGTTTGTTTCAGGTCGGCAAGGATTCCGTCGACGTTTTCCGGCGTGAAGTCGCGGCCGCCGAGCCCGAAGATGTAGCCCGTGACGACGGGCCGCTTCCCGGGGAGTTCATACAGGGCGGACCGGACTTCGTTGAAGAGCGGTCCGCCGTGGCCGGCCAGGCTGTCGGCACGGTCCAGGACGCCGACGACCTTCACGTGGGACAGTGCCTTGGCCATCTCGGCGGCGGGGAAAGGCCGGAAGACGCGGGGTTTCAGCATCCCGGCCTTGATGCCCTTCTTCCGCAGGTCGTCGATGACGGGCCGGGCGGTGCCGGCGGCCGACGACAGCACCACGATGGCGATCTCGGCGTCGTCCAGTTTGTAGGTCTCGAAGAGCGAGTATTCGCGCCCGCTGAGCTTGGCGTATTCCTTGGCCACGTCCAAGATGACCTTGGGCGAATGTTCCATGGCGTCGGCCATCTGGCGGCGGGACTCGAAGTAGAAGTCCTGTAGGGCCAAGGGTCCCATGGTATAGGGATGATCGACGTCCAGCAAAGCGTGTTCGGGCCTATAGGCGCCCACGAACTTCTTCACCGGGTCGTCGTCCATGACTTCCAAGGTCTCCATGCCGTGGCTGATGATGAACCCGTCGTAGCAGACCATGACCGGAAGCTGCACGTCGGGGTGCTCGGCGATACGGATGGCTTGGAGGACGTTATCGTAGGCTTCCTGGGCGTTCTCGCTGTAGATCTGGATCCAGCCCGAGTCGCGGGCACCCATGCTGTCCGAGTGGTCGCAGTGGATGTTGATCGGCGCGGACAAGGCGCGGTTCACCATGGGCATGACGATGGGCAGCCGGCTTCCGGCGGCGATGTAGAGGACCTCCCACATGAGGGCCAGGCCCTGGGATGAGGTGGCGGTCATGGCTCGGGCTCCGGCGGCGGAGGCGCCGACCGTAGCCGACATGGCCGAGTGCTCGCTTTCCACGGTGACGAATTCTGTGTCCACCTGGCCGTCGGCCACGAAAGACGAGAAATATTGAACGATGTCGGTCTGCGGAGTAATGGGGTAGGCGGCCACGACGTCGGGATTGATCTGCTTCATGGCCAGGGCCACGGCCTCGTTACCCGTCAGTGCTACTTTCTTTGCCAATTGTCTCCCCCCTGTTACTCCTCGAATTCGCTTTCTTTATGCATGGTGAGGGCCGAGGCGCGCTTCGGGCACTCGTGGGCGCAGATACCGCAACCCTTGCAGTGCTTGTAGTCGATGCCGACCATCTTCCCGTCTTTCACTTCGATGGCCCCATCCGGGCAGTAGACCCAGCAGAAGAGGCAATGGATGCACTTCTCGGCGTCCCACACCGGGCGTTCGGAGCGCCAGTCGCCGGTCTGGTAGAGTTCGGCGTTGCCGGCGTCGAGGATGAGCGAGCCGCGCGGGATGTCTTTCCAGCCCGGCTTCTTACCGGTGTCGATGATGGCGCGGGCCACGCTCTTGACCTTCGTCGTCTTGTTCTTGCCGTTGTCCTCTGTAGCCATCAGGCCTGAACCTCCTCATAGGCCCGCTTGATGGCCTTGAGATTGCCGTCCACGACCTCAGGGCGGGACTTGAACTTGTAACTCAGTTGCTCCTTGGTGACGGCCATGAACTTATCGTAGTTCAGGATTCCCGTGGCCTTCAGGAGGGCACCCATCATGGGGGTGTTGGGGATGTCGCGTCCGATGGTCTCGAGCGAGATCTTGGAAGCGTCCACGGCGTAGACCTTGCCGTGGTTCAGTTTCAGTTTCGCGCGAATGGCGGCGGGGGACTGGTTGGTGTTGATGATCAGCACACCGTCGGGGCGCAGGCCCTCGGCCAAGTCCACCTTGCCAATGAGTGTGGCGTCGAGAACTAGGACGACGTCGGGGTTCGAGACATTGCTGTGGATGGTGATGGGTTCATCACCAATGCGGTTAAAAGCGACGACTGGAGCTCCCATGCGCTCCGGACCGTACTCCGGGAAAGCTTGGATGTACATCCCGGCGTCCGAAGCGGCCTCGGCCAGGAGATTGGCGGCGGTTTTCGAACCCTGTCCGCCCCGGCCGTGCCAGCGGATTTCAACCGGTTTCCCCATTGGTTCTCCTCCTTGCTGCGGGATCGATCGGGGGCCTGTCCCCCTTCAGAAAAGCGAAAAAAAAGGGACTGACAAGGCGCCCAAAACCAACCTTAGTTTATCAACACCGCAACGAAGCGTCAATGAACGTGCCAGTGCGCGCTAGGATTTACGCAGCTATTTCATTATGTAGCGAAATACCTCAGCGCCACCAGGAGAGCAAACCCAGGTAAACCTAGGAAGCCGGCGATGAGGGCGGTGAGGGGGTTCAGGCCGAGATGAAAACCAAAGTAGGCCCCGGCCAGGTTCGCCGCCCAAAGCGTGAGGCCACCCACTACACCGTTCCAGAGCGCCACCCAAAGAATCTTGAAGGGCAAGAAAAGGATCCGGGCCACGATGTACACCAGAAGCAGTCCGAAGCCATAAGCCAGCAAAAGGTTCAGGTCCACGGCCATCCCTCCCTGGAGGAATGTATGCGGCGCGGTGGCCGAGCTATGCGGGAGGGCCGACCGGTACGAGGCGACGGGGTGTCAGACGCCCGCGGACTTCGGGGACCCGGCGGCGGCAGTCGCGGCGGTTTTGGTGGGCGCGGCGGCAGTCGTGACGGCAGTGGCAGGCGCGGGCGCGTCCCCATCACGCGCGAGGCGCAGCAAGTACATGTATTTCCGCTCGGCCGCCTCGACCAAGTGGATGGCGTAGTCGACCAACCCAACATCGGTCACAGCGTCGAAATAGGACTTGGCCGCCAGCCATTCCCGGCGCGCCTTCTCCACCGCCACGTGATGGGGGACTTCTTTATAATGGGGCACCTGATCGTCGGGGATCGACATCTGCGACCCCAGGGCTGAGAACAAAGTGCCGATGGGCGACTTCATGGCCTGCCTCCTGCGCTGCTCCACCCAAAGTGACTTCGACTTACAGCCTATTCCGAAGGGTAAAGCTGATGCTACAGGCGCAGTATGCCCAAATTCTGGCTGTGCTAGACTGCGAGGCAGAGGCAGGGGAGGGGCCGAAGGGGAGCGAGGGCTATATCTCGCGCCGCCCTTCCAAAGCTTTGGAGAGGGTGACTTCGTCGGCGTATTCCAGTTCGCCGCCCACCGGGAGGCCGCGCGCCAGCCGGGTGACGCGCACACCCAGAGGCTTGACCAGCCGAGCGATGTACATGGCGGTGGCTTCACCCTCGGTGTCGGGGTCGGTGGCAAGGATGACCTCCTTGCACTGGCCGCTCCCCAGGCGCACGATGAGTTCTCGGACGCGGATGTCCTCGGGGCCGACGCCATCAAGGGGTGATATGGCCCCGTGGAGGACGTGGTAGAGGCCGCGGAACTCGCGGGTCTTCTCCATGGCGGCCACATCCTTCGGGTCTTCGACCACGCAGATGAGGCCGCGGTCGCGGTCGGTGCCGCGGCAGATACGGCACGGGTCCTGGTCGGTAAGGTTGAAGCACGTGGAGCAGTATCCGATCTCCCGTTTGGCGGTGAGCAGTGCCTCGGCCAGCCGCTGCACCTCACCCTCGGGGGCGGCCAGCAGGTGGAAGGCCAACCGCTGGGCGGTACGCGGGCCGATACCGGGCAGCTTGGTCAGTTCCTCAATGAGGCGGGCCAGGGGTTCAGCGTAGAACATGAGCGTGAGGGAGGGGAAGCCCGGCTGTGGCTAGAACAGCCCGGGGATCTTCAAGCCGCCGGTGAGCTTAGCCATCTCTTCCGCTACCATTTGCTCGGCTTTCTTCAGAGCTTCGTTCACGGCCGCCACCAGCATGTCCTGAAGCATCTCCACGTCTTCGGGGTCCACAGCTTCCGGGCTGATGGTGATAGACTTGACCTCACGTCCCCCGGTGGCTACGACTCTCACAGCCCCGCCGCCGGCGGTGGACTCGACCTCGCGCGCCTCCATTTCCTCCTGCATCTTGGCCATCTGGTCCTGCATCTTCTTGACCTGCTTCATCATCTTGTTCATATCAAAACTCATCTTGACCCCACCCCTTTGCCCTCGTCTTCATCTTCGT
Organism: Bacillota bacterium; assembly: GCA_021791495.1. Lineage (GTDB taxonomy): Bacteria > Bacillota > Sulfobacillia > JAJYWN01 > JAJYWN01 > JAJYWN01. The sequence goes on along the minus strand of JAJYWN010000029.1, from coordinate 20 downwards.
CTTCGTCTGCGATATCCTTC
>JAJYWN010000002.1 GCA_021791495.1 Bacillota bacterium | reverse complement strand
GATCTGGGCCGCGTGAATGCCGGCCAGCGGTCCCCTGCCCGGGTAGCGGTCGGCTACGGCCGGAAGCCCCAGGAAACTATAGGCCTCGGGACGATCGGTGACCATGATGACGTTGTCGCAAGCGTCTCCCAGGACTCCGGCCACGTGCTCAATCAAGCGCTTTCCATCGACGGGCATCAGGGCCTTATCGGGAGGAAGCCTCGTGCTCTTTCCGCCAGCCAGGATCACACCGGTGACCATCCCGGACATGGCGCTCACTGAGGCCCACCTCCTCCCAGGCTGAGCCCCTTGGCGGGACCACCGTCTCGGCCCCGTTTCGCGGTCGCCGACCTGAGCAGGCTCTCCTCGATGAAATCGCACAGGGCCACCGCGTCATCCCTGTGAAACACGGGGACGGAGAGGGGCGCGGGAGCGGGTACGTCCGCCGACCATGGCGGCACCCCCATCTTGGCAAAGACCAGGGCTGGGTTCTCCGCTGCCACGGCGAGCAGTCGGTCATGGGGGCCGCAGATCAACTCTCCGCCGCTTTCGGCGTTGGTGACCTCAATCTTAGGCTTGTCGGCGCGCTTATACCCCTCCGTCATGACGAGGTCGACACAATCCATTAGGGCTGTCACTTCATCGATGCTGCGCTCGTGGTCGACCAGTTGGATGAGCGCCACTTTGCCCGGGGAAGAGATAGCCACCGCTCGTGCTCCCGCCCGCGCGTGCCGCCAGGTGTCCTTGCCCGGATGGTCCAGTTCGAACCCGTGGACGTCGTGTTTGATCGTCCCTACGCGATACCCGCGGCGACCCAGTTCAGCGATGAGTTTCTCCATCAGCGTGGTCTTGCCGGTATTCGATCTACCAACTAGCGAGAGGATGGGTGGGGTCAACGGCAAAGGTTTCACCCCCGTCTATCGTGAGGTCCGTTGTGAGCCAGGCTTCGACCGGTTCACCCGATTGGATGGGGCCCTTTCCTTCAGGTACCACCACCAACCCGTTGGCGCGGGCCATACCACTCAATGCGCCTGGGCTCTGACCTGGCAGTACGTCCGCCCTCCACTGGCCGCCGGAGCAGGTGAGCAAAGCGCGGTAGTATCTCCTTAACGAAGAGGGCTTGCCCACTCCGTTGACCAGTATGGCGCGGACGACGGACGGCCGCCACTTCACACCCAGAAACGCGGCTAGCGCCGGGCGTACCAACACGTCGAAGGTGGTCAGGGCGGCCGCCGGATTGCCGGAGAGCCCGATAAGGAGCCTCGGCCCTAACAAGGCGGCGAAGGCCGGCGTGCCCGGCTTCATCGCGACGCGCCAGAACAACTCGCGTCCACCCAGTTCGGCCACAGCCGCCCGGCAGACATCCCGCTCGCCTACGGAAGCCCCGCCCGTAGTCAAGATCAGGTCCGGGCGGTAGCCGACCAGGAGGCGGCGCAGACTCTTGGCAATGGCCGGGGCCGAGTCCGGACAGGTACCTAGAGTCACGGGCCGGCCCCCCGCCTCGACGATGGCCGCTGCCAGAGCGAAACGGTTACTATTCCAGATCTGTCCTGGTCCCAGGGGGCGACCGGTTTCCACCAACTCGTCCCCGGTCGAAACGATAGCGACACAAGGTTTGCGGCAGACCCACACCTGGGGATGCCCGCCGGCCGCCAAGAGGCCTATGTGCTGAGCTCTTATCACCACTCCAGCCGGCAGGAGTAGGCTACCGACCGCGAAATCCTCGCCCCGTCGGGCCACGTTGTCTCCCGAGTGCACCGGCACTCTGACGTGAACGATATCACCCCGCGACTCAGTGTCTTCGAAACGCACCACGGCGTCGCAACCGGGTGGCAGCGGCGCCCCCGTGGCCACCCGCCAGGCCTCACCGTGGCCTGGCCCGCTCTCTGGAGCAGCTCCAGCCGCTACCTCACCGGTCACCTTCAGGCCGTCGGGATAAAGCGCAAGGTCCGCCGCCGTGAACGCATAGCCGTCGAGCGGCGAACGATCAAAGGGCGGAGCGGCTCCCGCGGCAAACACGGGGCGTATACTCACCCGGCCCCTGGCTTCCAGCAGCTCAACCTGCTCCTCCCGACCACCTGGCTTGCCGGCTTTCCCGGAGGGATTTGTGGGGCCTGTGCCATCTTCGCCCTCTCGATCATTCCCTCTTACTTGAGCGAGGATGGTACGGCGGGCCTCGTCAACGCTAATCAGATGCTGCGAGTTGTTCAGTTGGTGGACGACTTCCCCATACGCTTCCCTAACCACCGGCATCGCTCCTCATCTGCCTCATGGCCGCCCGAAGGCACACCGCGGAAACTGACAGGTCGGACAGCGCAGGCACAGCCCACCGTACCCGAGGGAGACCAAATAGCGCCGGGTTATCCCCTCACCCGCCAACAGCCGCGGCAGGACCAGGTCAAATACGGTGGCCTTGTCATGCATCACGCAGCCCGGCAGGCCCAAGATTGGCACACGGCCGAGGTAGGCCACCATCAGCATCGACCCTGGAAGCACGGGGGCCCCGTAACCAACGATACGCGCCCCGGTGCGCCGGATGGCGGATGGGGTGACGTCGTCGGGGTCGACCGACATCCCGCCGGTCACGAGGACCATGTCCGCGCTGAAGTTCACCCAGCGTCGGATGGCGGATGCGATTTGTTCAGCGTCGTCTGGGCAAAAGGTCTGGCCGAGAGCCTGCGAACCGTACGCCTCAAGCTTAGCTCGGACCACCGGTCCGAATCGATCGGGAATCCGGCCATGGTATACCTCACTGCCGGTAGTGACGAGACCCACCCGCGCCCGCCTATAGGGCTTGACTTCAAGGACAAACCCCGCCTTTCGGCAGATACCTTCGACGGCTTCCACCCTCTCGGCGCGGACCGCGAGAGGAACCACCCGTGTGCCGGCCACTACCTCGCCGGCCTCCACCGGCGTGTAGTCGTGCCGAGTCGCGAACACGATCTCCGGCACCGCGTTCACCGCCTGGAGTGTGCTCCGCTTGACCCGTAGCAGGCCCTTTCTAGCCGCTACCAGGTTGCACTTCCCTTCCACGGGGGACGTGATCTCGAGCCCGGAACCCGCGCCTACCCTGGCGATGCGTTCAGCGGCATCGTTCTCGTGGACCTCGTCGGGTCTCGGCTCCCAGACGTATATGTGTTCTTTGCCGATCTCTCGGAGTTGGTCGACGTCCCCAGGGGCAATGACATGTCCTTTCCGAAACGCCGGTCCCTTGAACTCGCCGGGAACGATGCGTGTGATATCATGGCAGAGCACCATCCCCACAGCGTCTTCGACTCTCAACATTCTCACGTCGGTTCCCCCACTTGAATCTGGCTACCAAATCCGAACGATCCGCACGTATACTCTCACTTCGCCTGTCCAGCTTGCTCTACCGTCTTCTCGACGTCTTTCTTGACGGTCTCCGCTTCTGCTACCAGACCCTTCGTGGCCTCCTTGAACTCCTTCAGGCTCCGCCCCAGCGCTTTGCCCAGTTCAGGAAGCTTGCCCGGGCCAAAAATCACCAGGGCCACTACCAAGATCAGGACCAGTTCCGTTACTCCAAGCCGCATTACTTCCACCTCCCTTGACGTCAGTCAGATCAAACACAATGATTGTGCCGCTTGTCCCAATCTCATTTTGCACCGACCAAAATCAACCCGCTATCGGCAAACAACCTGAGTCAAACATGTCGCAATCAGGGTTTTTCCCGATGACCGTGTAGGGGTGTCTTCTTCTCGCGTACTCTTGGTGATCCGATAGGTATGCGCTTGGCGCTCCGTGCCCGTCTGTGGCGGTAATCCCGAAAAACCGATAAAGGCGAGAACCCTTCAACGGCCTGAGGCCGGGAGAGGAGTTCATCCCTCCTCCCGGCCCCAGACGCACTCGCTCTGCTACATGTTGGCCTTCTTCTCGTCTACGCGCCAGCCTTTTCGACCTTCACGCGAGTATCGTAGAACGAGGCGCTGCCCCCGATGGGGTCGGTCAGGGATACGGTTTTCATGTGCTCATCCAGCAACATGACCGGGTTGGGGCAAAGACCGGTGCCGCGGCGGCGGTCACCCTTGACCACCTTGCCGTCGACCACGACGTCCCGTGCCCCGTAGGCCCAGTGCCCATAGTGCCAGGACGCCGCCACCACTCCGGGTCGGATACCTTCCGTGATCTTGACCCGCCCTTTGACCGGTTCTTTCCCGCCTTGTCCGAGGTCCATGATGCCATTCGGGTTCGTGCGGGACTTGAGCACGACCATGTCCCCGTCGGCAACCCCAAGATTGGCCGCGTCCTTCGCGTTCATGAGCACGAAGTTCTCTGGTAGGAGCGCGTTCTGGGCCCAGTAGTTGCCAGGAGTGCGCGACTGTCCACCGAAGATCTCCTTGAACGTGATGAGGGCGAAGGGAAAATCCTTGTCCGCGACCGGCTTGCCGTTGGCGTTCTTGACCGGTTCATATTTGCCCACGCCGGAGTAGAAGTCCCCGGTCACGGCGTCTCGAGCCGTCGCCACCGGTTCCACATAGAGGTTCAGGAGCTTGCCGAAGGGGTGGCCCAGTAATTCACCGGCGTAAGCCTTGCTCGCGTCCTCGAAGCGACCCCCACGGTTGAGCACGTAGGCCGTGTTGGCCCAGTTGGCGTCGCCGACCGCTTTCCTCCACCTCGCCTCATCGAACACGCCCTTTTGCATAGAGCGCCTTGCCTGCCGGAGGATCTCCAGCTCGCGGTCACCCGCTGCCGGGACCGCGTCCCCATCCTTGTCGCCAGCGGCGATGTTGGCCACGGCCTTCAGGTAGAAGTCCTCGGGGCGAAGGAGGTCCGAGGCGGGGCCGAAGGCATCCTTGCCGAGCCCGGACAGACGCAGGCGGTCGGCCAAAGCCAGCATGGCCGATTCCATGGAGATGGGCATTTCCTCTCCAGCCACCTTGACCATCTCGGGAATGGCGGGAGCCATGGGCTGGCGGACCTTCGTCGTCTTGACCACGGTGGACGGCGGCGATCCCAGGAAGCCCCAACGTTCCGCGAAGGAGAGGTCGGGGAAGATGTAATCGGCGTACATGGAGGTCTCCGCAATCACAATGTCGGTGGCGATGAAGAGCGGCACCTTGCTCGGGTCGGTGAGGATCTTGATCTGTTCGGTGCCGCCCGGACAGGCCAGGGCGGGGGTACCCTTGTGCAGCCAGAGCACCTTGATAGGATACGGGTAGCCGGCGCCGGCGGCGGGGATGACCTCCTGGTACACGTCGGTAGTGAAAGGGTACCACTGCCGTGGGGCGGGGTATCCCTGGAAGATGCTCGACTTCTCGTAAGCGGATCCTTCTCTGGTAAGCTTAAGACCGAAAGCGGGAAGTTTCCCGGGGTGCTTACCGAGGTCGAAGGGCTGGTTTGACTTACCGCCCATGGCCGCCCACGCTCCGCCGCCCGTCGAAAGGCCTCCCTTCCAGTCGACGTTTCCGATGAGCAGGTTCAGCGCGATAATGGCCTGCGCGGTATAGTAACCGTTGGTGTGTTGCACAGCGCCGCGGTAGAAGTCAATAGCCGCCTTCCTGCCGTAAGAAGTGAACTCATTGGCGAGCCGTTCGATGAGACCGGCATCAACTCCCGCAAGGGTCGCGTAGGCCGCCATGTCCTTAGCGAAAGCCTCGTCCCTGAGCACCTGGAACGCGGATTTGACCGTGATACCCCCCACCACCGTGTCGACCGCGAGGTCGCCTTCGACGGCAGCTTTCGTGTCGTTCGGGTCGACCGCGAGCAGACTGCCGCCGCGGCTCACCACGAACAGGTCTTTGGCGTCCTTTCCAGGCAACCCAAGCCCCACTTCGCCGGCGCGTAAGAGTGCGCCGGAATGTCCGTTCTTATCCACTTTGACCAGCCAGGCGGAGTTGGTCCAGGTGTTTTCACCGTCCGCGGTCGCCGCCGCCTTGTTGGCGTTTTCCAGATACTTTTGGTCGTAGCGGCCGTGGTCAATGATCCAGCGGATCATGCCCAAGGCCAGAGCCAGATCCCCATCGCCCGGCTTGACCGGCACCCAGATGTCGGCCTTGGCGGCCGTCTTGGACAGGCGGGGGTCGACGACGGCGATCTTCAGCCCACGTTCGACGAGGGCGCGCGTGACGTGTTCGGCCATGGGGGTCGGCCCGAAGTTGGCCTCGAAGGCGCCTGTGCCCCAGAAGATGACGAAGCTGGAGTTGATGTAGTCGGGCTTCATGTGGTTGGGGCCCGGCGACCATGCGCCCTTGTCGTATTGGGCTGTCGTCCACTTGTAGGCCACGTGGTGGCTCTGCTCACAGATGGTGGTGTGCTCGAACCAGTTAACCGAGCCTGCGCCACCGATGACGAACCGTTTCGAGAAATCCGAGCGTCCTGGCTCGATGCGTCCCGCCAGGAACACGAACTGGTTATTCTTCGGGCCAAAGTCGGGATGTTCCGGATCGATCAGCAGGTCGAGGTGGTCCTGGTGCTTAGCCCGGAAAGCCTCCGGCGTCATCTCCTTCTTGGCCACCTTGGCGGCATCCCCCGACAGCTCCTTCAGCAGGGCCGCGTCGCGCACGGCAAGGACGTCTTTCATGCCGGAGACCGCCCGGTCCTCGCCAGCGTCGACGAAGAGCTTGCCGCCGTTGGTGATCTCGCTGATCGCCTGGTCGAAGCCGATCACCTTCCACCGGTTGGAGCCGCGCGGCCCGGCCCGCTTGAGCACCTTGCGCAAGCGATACGGATCATACAGGGTCTGTATGGTTGACTGCCCCTTGGGGCATAGCTTACCGTCCACGCGCGCCGCCTCGTCAAGCGAGGTGGAGTACTTTATGGGCGGCAGCATATTCTGGGGGCTGTACGGATTGCCGTCCACTTTGACCAACACGCCGTCCAGAAGCTTGCCCTTCATGGTGCACTGGGTGTTGCATTGCAGGCAGGCGCCATAGATGACATTGGTGGCCTTGGCCAAGTCGTAGTCTTGGCCTTCAGCCTGTCCAGCGCCGGCCGCCAACGCCTTTACCTGGCCTAGGGCCCAGGGCGCCTCGGCCGCGGCCAGGGCCGCCGCCCCCAGAAAGGCTGAGGACTTGATGAACTGCCTTCGCGAAATAGTGTGGGCTTTCCTCGGCTTCGACCGCCCGGCCTGGGGTTCTTTCCCCTTTGTGTTCACGCTTACGCCTCCCTCCGGTTCTCCCCCGCGACAGGAAGAACATTCCTGCCCAGGTGGAACAGGCCAACCCCCACGATCACGATGAACAACGCCACCAGCCATTCCATGGCGCTGGGGGCGTAATGGAAAGCGAGCCGCGGCTCCACGTAGGCGGCGGGCAGCCCGGCCAGCGGGGGTACAACCAAGCCGGGGACCACGATATTCAGGCGCACCGCAACGAACGAGACCGCTATCAGCAGCCCCGCCGTCCCCATCTGGCTTACCGAGGCGCCCCGCCGCGTTAGCATCACGATGGGGACGACCGCCCCGGCCAGGACCGTCACCAGCCAGAAACTCCACCAACCCGGACCGGCGAGCATCCAGCGAACGGCATCACCATGGCCTGGAACGGTGGTGTTGAGCCCGACCAGGAGTTCAGACACCTGTAGCAGGAGGTCGAGCACGAGAAACCCGAGGGTCAGACGGCCCAAGAAAGCAACGGTCTGCCGGTGGGTCTCGCCCCCTTTATCCCGCGTGAGGAAGGCCACCAGGAACGTCAGGAGGGCGCCCCCGGTGGTGAGCGCGGATACCAGGAACAGAATGGGCAGAACGGCCGAGTTCCAATATGGTCTGGCTTCGACCACGGCGAACAGAACGCCGGACCCCGCGTTGAACGCGATCGCCAAGGGAACCCCGATCGTTCCTAGTAGGCGCACTCGGTGCGCGTCCCTCTCCATCGCTTGCTGGGTGAGATCGCGGTTGCCAAAGGTCAGGCGACGTGCCACACGTGCCTGGATGCCATCGCCGTCGGCGGCCCGGACCAAGTCGGCCCGGATGGCGTACCACAACTCGCCCGCGAGGGTCACGAAATAGGCTGTGTAGAGCCAAACCATCCATGCCATCGGGGATGCGAAGTTCGGTCTGAGGAAGACTTTCCAGAAGCGTGCCATGTGGCCGAGGTCGAACCAAATGGCGAAAAGCGCGGCGATCAGGGAAACCAGCGCCGTTAGCAGGCCGAGTCTCCCGACACGCCGCAAGGCTTTCACGTTAAAGACATACGCCAAATTCGATAGCAAGAAAGCGCCCGCCGACAAACCCATCAAGGACATGTAGAGCGCCACCCACAGGCCCCAGGGGACATTGCTGGTGTATCCCGCTACCCGGTGCCCCTGGGCCAACCGCTCGTACACCCCAACCAGGCCCGCCGCCAGAAGAATCAACCACAATGCGGCCCAGATTCGTTTCAAGGCGTTCCCCCCTTTTCCATCAGTCAATCCCGCTCCGCATAACTCCAGTCCCGAGCCTCTCTATCCCAGGTAGTAGACAGCGGGACGGGTGCCCAGTTCGTCTCTCAGACGACTGGCGCTCTCCTGGCCGATCATCTCGCTAACCAGGCTGCCGGCCAGCTTCAGGTCGCCGAAATAGGTCGCGCCGCCGATGCAGGTGGTTACACAGGCGGGAAGCATGCCGGCGTTCAGCCGGTGGAGGCAGAACTGACACTTGCGGGCGTTACCCACCGGAGAGCGTTCGCCCTTTCTCACCCACTTCTTGCCATACTCGTGGCTGGGGCTGAGTTCGTACGGCTGCACTTCTGGGGTACGGGTGGTGTAGTACTCGCCGAAGTCGAACCCGCGGGCCCCGTAGGGGCAGGCGGTGATACAGTAGCGACAGCCGATGCACTGCTCATAGTCGATGACCACCACACCGTCCGGCTGCCGGTAGGTGGCGTGCACGGGGCAAACCGGGACGCAGGGCGGATTCTCGCACTGCATGCATGGCCGGGGGGTAAAGCGCCTGCCCACAGCGGGGTAGGTCCCCATTTCCTCCTCTATCACCGGCCGGTAGACCACACCCGGGGGCAACCCGTTCTCCGCCTTGCAGGCCACCGTGCATGACATGCACCCAACGCACTTGCGCCGGTCAATGACCATGCCCCACCGCCGTTCGGCCAGCGGTTTCTTGAGCGCGGCGGCTAGCTCGTCCTGCATGCGCAGGACGTTGCTACGCCATTCGGAACCGGGGCTGGCAAGGGGTGCCGCCGGTACCGACACTGCCGGCTTGGCGCCCGCGGATGACCCACCCGGTAAGGCCTCGGCGTGAACCACGCTCAGCGCCTCGGAGGTCTCCAGAATCTCGGCCACGGCGACGGCGGCCAAGGCGACGCCGGCCTTCCTGAGCAGGTCCCGCCTGCTCGTGACCCCATTTCCCGAAGCCGCCCCAACCGCCTCGGTCCCAACGGCACCTGCACCGCCACGGGCCTCTCTAAGTGCTGTCACCTTCATTCCTCCTCTCTAAGGACGTGAAATCGTAAAAGACAGAACGATCCGCACCCACTCGTACGCACCTTGTGCCCTATAGAACATACTGCCGTGGCGAGGGGCAAGCTCCCATCAGGAGAAGCCTCCAAGAAAGAGGAAAAGGCCATCGGGACTTTTCCCGATGGCCGACTCAAAGAAAGCGCGTCAGTTCGGCGTCAGTTCAGCGGACCCGTCAGGGCCCTCCTCCTTGGCGCCGACTACTGCTCCCGTAAGGTGCCCAGAAGGCCATTCTTGATGGCATAGCGCACAAGCTCGGACCGGGTGCGCGGCCCCAGTTTCTCCATGATGTGCGTCTTGTGAGTCTCCACCGTCTTGACACTCAGTACCAGTATTTCGGCAATCTCCTGGTTGGTGTGGCCAAGGGCGATCAGCCGCAACACCTCGAGTTCACGAGGGGACAGACCGTGGGGGCGTTCTTCGACCTTCCCGAATTCATGCTTCCAATCCGCCGCCGAGAGCATCTCCTGGACCAAGTCCCTCGCCACCATGGGGTGCAGGAACACACCGCCTTCCTTGACCGCGCGGATGGCGGTGATCAGCTCGATATCCGCCGCGCTCTTTACCACGTAACCGGCGGCCCCCGCCCTTAACGCTTGGTAGAGGTACCCCTTGTCCTCGTGCATGGTTAGGATGAGCACCTTGGTGTCTGGCATTTCCTGACGGACGCGGCGAGCTGCTTTCAGACCGTCGCAGCAGGGCATACTGATATCCATGAGGATGATGTCCGGTCTGTGCTGTCGGGCCAGGACGAGAGCCTCATCCCCGTCCATCGCCTCTCCCACGACTTCCATGTCGGGCTGGGCATTGAGGAGCATTCTCAGCCCTGTCCGCATGACGGCATGGTCATCCGCCAGCAGAAGCCGTGTCTTCCGCTGGGCTCTATCCCCGTCCATCGAACCCCTCCCCACCAAGGCAAGGTGACTCCGCCGCCGCACATGGAATCTGCACGGATACTTCTGTGCCCTCTCCTACGTGGGACCGGATCGACAGGCGCCCACCCACCAGCGCGGCCCGCTCCTCCATCCCGAACAAGCCCAGCCTGGCGCTGGTATCACCCGACCCCATCAAAGCCTGCAGGTCGAATCCCCGCCCGTTATCCATTACCGCGACAACCACCGTGTCGGCCTCGCGCTTCACCGTTAGGCTGATGATGCCGGCCCGCGCGTGTTTGGCCACGTTGGTGAGGGATTCCTGAACAATACGATAGATGGCCACCTCGGTTTGCCTGGGCAACCGCACGCCGTCCATCTCCACCACTCTCATCTGCACCTTGATACCGTATTGCGAAGAGTAGTCGGACGCATACCGTTCGAGGGCCGCCACCAGCCCGAGGTCGTCCAAGATGCTCGGACGAAGTTCCAGGGACAGTCGCTTCACCTTATCCAGCGCGACGGCGGTCATGGACCGCAATTGCTCCAGACCATGGTGGACGCCGGACAGGTCTTCCGACCCTTCCAGGGCACGCATGCACAACATGAGAGAGGTTAGCGCCTGCCCGGTCTCGTCATGAAGCTCGCGGGCGATCCTTTTCCTTTCCTCCTCCTGAGCCGAAATCACCTTGTTCACCAGTTGGCTACGCATATTGCTCAGGTTCTCGATTTCCTCGCGGGACCGGCGGAGGCTTTCAGTCATCTCGTTAAATGCCCGGCCCAGGCGCCCCACCTCGTCGTTGGTCTGAACGCTGGTCTTCCTCGTCAGATCACCCCTGGCTACGGCCGCGTTGGCGTCCACCAGGTCTTGGATGGGACGGGTCAGCACGTTGGTCAGGCCGTAGGCCGCGGCGACCGCCAGCAGGGACATCAGGCCCGCTATCATCATCTGCTTGGCAGTCGTGCTGGCCAGCGCCCGCGCCACAGGCTTCTCGGTGAAGCCGACTCTAATCTGGCCGGCCTTGCCGCCAAAGATGGGCGCGGCCACGTCGTGGACGAAACCTTCCTCGGAATCGAGGATACGCAGGCTATAACGCTCACCTGGGAGAACCCTGTTGACCCTCAGGAGATCCACCGGAAAGCCGGCGCCAAAGGAATGCGCGATCACGTTGCCTTCCGGGTCAAGCAGGAAGACATAGCGCAGATCCCGGTTATTCGCCAGGGTGTCGGAAATCAATTCGTAGAGGCCATACTTGTTGCCGGTGAGGACAAGATCAGTAGCACGGGTCGCCAGATCCGTTGCGGTGGAGACCGCCCGCTCGTCAAGTCCCGCCAGTAAGGCTCCGGACAGCGTTTGTGTTGTCTGCAAGGCCACCCCCAGCCCAAGTATGAGCACGATGGCGACCGCGATGCCCATGATCTTGAAACGCAGGCTCACGCTGGCATGCACGCCGTGCAGAGACCACAACAGGTTCCCCAGAACCGTCCTGTGGAAAACATCACGGCGGGCCGGCACGGCAGATTGGGTTGGCATAATCGGTTGATCCGTCACCGGGATCCCACCTTACGCGCCATCTCCCGTACACCCTCGTAGGCACGGTCGTCGATAGCCACAAATTGGTCGATGCGTAACCCTTTTAATACGTCGTGGCCCGCCGGTTCGTCGGAAAGGCCGAGGAACGTCTCCTTGAGTAGAGTCTTAAGGTGGGGGTCCAGTCCGGGTCTGACCACGACCGGTGGCGCCCCGAAGGCTTGAGAGCGGGTGAGGATCTTGACCCTCTTGCTCAGTTCCTCATCCTGGGCAGTCATGGTATCAAAGACCAGGCTATCCACCGCCGCGCCATCCACCAGGTGGTTCGCCACGGCGCGGATCGAATTGTCATGGCTATAGGTGAATACGTAGCTGCTGAAGAAGCCGCGTGGGGTTTGTCCCATCTGGGTTAACCAATACATGGGAACCAGGCGGCCGGAGGTCGACATGGGATCAGTGAAGGCGAAAGTGCGGCCCTTCAGGTCTTCAAAGCGTTTGGCCTCGCTATCGGCCGGCACAATAAGATATGAGCGGTATTCCGCCTTGCCGTTGACCACGGGCGCGACCAGCAGTTCCATGCCGAATTCCTGCTGCCCCTCAACGTAGGCGTAGGTACATACGAAAGCCATATCCACGTCTCCCAACTTCAGGAGGTCGTTGATTTCGGCGTAGGTTTGCCGTTGGACCAGTCTCACCTCACGCCCGGTCTTATCGGACAGGTATCTAAGGAGCGCACCGTAGTAGTTGAGGTTCTCTTTGGGCGAGACCACGGAGGCCAGTGCCACACGTAGTACCTGGGCCGAACCGGTCGGAGTTGGGGCGGCTAAGGCCGAACCGGGATAGGCAACTTGCAGGTCGGAAAGTCTCACCTTGGGCACGGTTCGCCGAGCACAGCCGGTCAGGAACGGGGTCAAGACCGCCGCGAGGATCAAGACTACGGCAAATGAATGCACACAACGCAGGGAATACGAGAACGGATGCCTTCCGTGCCGGCGGGTCGAGATCAACGGCGATCTGCCCCCCTTGTCCTCAAGGCTCGCGCGACGATGTCCAGGGTCACATTACCGCCAGACAGCATCAGCCCGACCTTGCGGCCCTTCAACTGTGGCGCAAGCTTGCGTGCCGCCGCCACCGGGGCCGCTCCCGCCCCTTCCGCCAGTTGGTGGGTGGTGTCCATGAGGAGGGCGATGGCTTCCGCGATCTCATCATCACTAACCAAGATAACATCATCCAGCATCCTGCTGAGGATGCCGAAGGGAAGGTCATAGGCCGCCCTGGTCGCCAAACCATCGGCGAAGGTGTTCACGGTTTCTGTACTGGTGACGTGTCCGGCTCTGAAGGAGTTGTAGAAGGCGGGGGCGCCGGCGGCCTGCACCGCGATGACGCGGGCCCGCGGGTTGATGGTCTTGGCCACGATGCAGGCGCCGCAGGCGTTGCTGCCACCGCCCAAGGGGACGATGAAAGTGTCCAGCGCCGGTTCCTCTTCCAGCATCTCCAGGTAGGCCGTGGCGACGCCGGCTATGAGCAGCGGCTCGTCGCTGGCGCTGACGTAACGCTGGCCTTCGCGGCGCGCCCGGGCCTGGCCGTTAGCGACCGAATCGTCATAGGTGGCCCCTTCCTGAACCACGGTGGCGCCCAGGTTCTGCATGGCCTTGATCTTGAAGGTGTTGGCCTTTTCCGGAGCATAGATGATGACCGGGATACCGAACGCCCGGCCGGCGAAGGCGATGGATTGGCCGTGGTTGCCGGTGGAAGCGGTCACCACGCCGCGCTCCAGTTCGGCCCGGGGCGAGCGCGCGAAGAGGTTAACGCCTCCTCGTACCTTGAAAGCGCCGGTGGGCTGCATGTTCTCGCACTTTAGATAGACATCGAGCCCGAGCGCCTGACCCAGGGCCATGGGGTGCAGGAAAGGCGTGCGGCGCAGGTACTTGTCGACGATCTGGCGGGCGGCCAAGACGTCGGCTAGGGTGGGCGCGGCAAGGTTGGATGTAGTCGAACCGGGACCACTAATCAAAAGGGTTCTCCTCCGATATCCATGAACTGCCCCAGGATTCTCGGAGGCGGCCTCCACCTCCTTGTTCTCGCAAACGACATGGGTGCCGGAAGGTGACGGGAATGCTGCTAGCCGCATAGCTGTGCATCACAGACCTCAGCGCGGGATAACGCGTCTGCGACCTCGTGCTCAATGAGTTCCGAGTAGTGGGCTCCCGCTTCAGCGGAGTCCTGGGGTCCATCTTCGTCAACTCCGCTGAACTGCACACCAGAATTCCTGATTTGGCCGTATCCCAGAAAACCGCTGACTCCCGGCTCGGTCCGTAGGGCGGTCCTGACGGAGAACTGGCGTTGAAGGGGGCACCACTTTGGTTACAGCTGGATGCCTTCTCTTCGATAATCCACGTTTCAGGCCGGCCTTTTGGCATAGCCTCAGCACCTGCATAAACAGTTTCCGCAGCTCTCCATGAGGGATGTCTCCGGTCTTCTGCGCGTTCCGTAGCTATGGCACTCCTGTCGTCCAAAGTAGCACACTGGGATGTCGAGCCATACTGCCCCACTCGCTCCAGTTAGCATTGTCGGAGGTCATGGTAAACAGAAAACGGCTTCAGCTCGTTGGGCTGGCCGCGGCGAGTCCTGAACCCCCAGGAAGGGCCAGAACTGGCTCTGACGACGCAGGAAGGACCAAGAAACGAGACGTGTCTGGTGAAGACCTGGCGACGCAACTACTTCTAACCCGATGGACGATGGAAGCAGCGAGGCACCCTGATGCGGAACACTCAATGCCTAAGGAGAAACCGTTCATGTATCGGTCATCCCAGAAATGTTGCATCAGCCCGGGCTGAGGTTAAGCGACAATGGTATCCGAGCCAGTGATGTAAATCAAAGCTTAAGGAGTTATGGGCTGCACCTAATGTTAACTTTTTGTTATCACTAATCTGAAGTTAAAAGGAAACATTCGTAATTTCTGGTATCTTTTGATAAGGGGCAGAGAGGTGTCTGCAGTCGGGTGTGGCGACCGAGTCTCCATGTCCCAATCTGAAGGAAGCCATGCGAAAGGAGGTATTGCGAATGAGTGAACTCCTGGTCCTGAAGGAGTTGATGAGAACCTACCATTTGCAGGAGGCTATGTCCTGCTCGGTTAGGAACCATTCCTGTTTTGGTGGATGCCAGCCTGGGTGTGGTGATTCCTGCCTCAACGGGGGCAAGGGCGAAAACTAGTCTACGTGACCGAGGCCCTTTCGGGTGTGATGTCCCCGCCTAGCGCGGAAGGGGCCTTTTCCCACACTAAGGTAGCAGTTGCCAGTTGTTGAGTCGAACGAGTCGAAGCCGGTCGTGTTCAGACACCCTCTGTCCCGACTCAATCCGGCCAAGAGGTGAAGAAGCTGTGCAGCGTGTATTGGGGTCTTGGATCAGGTTAAGACGTGATGGAGACCAAGTAGTTGTAATAGACGTTGAGGAAGGGGTGGTGGAGTACATTGACCCCATGAGGGCAATAGCCCTGAGCCTCTACCAGAAGCCCACCACCGATGCGGAAGTTGCCTCCCAGCTGTGCTTCCTGACGGATTTGCCTGCTGAGGAGACTCTCAGCTTCTTGTCGACCCTGACTTCCGACAATAAAGGTGTTTTGGTTTCACCTCTCGACCAACGGCTTTCATGGTTCAAACGTCTCCCCATTGACCCCACCTCATTCGTCTTTCAGCCCGTTACACCTCACATTCCGGTGCGTTTGGCAAACCCTGCTTCTTTTGTATATGTGACCACCTTCAGGTGTGCATTCAACTGCAAGTATTGTTACGCGGAACGCAGAATCGGTGGTCACATCGAACTGGATCTGCCGCAGATCGACAAGATTGCCCAGGACTGCGCTGAGTCTGGCTGTGTCGGTATGCAATTGAGCGGCGGTGACCCGTTTGCAAGGAAGGATATCATCGAGGTTATTGACGCGTTCCTGTGTCGGGGAATTCACGTCCAGACTTCGACCAAGTCAATCCTTGGTAGACGTGTTCTCGAGAGACTGTCCGAGATCGGCCTGAGGCAGATTCAGTTCAGCGTTGATTCACTGGATGGACAGTACAGTCAGTACATGCTCGGTTTCCAGGATCATGGGAAGGCCATCAGAGACCAAGTCGAACTAGCATCATCTTTAGGGATACGGGTTAAGACTGTAACCGTCCTGACTCCCTACAACATCGGTCACCTCCCAGAACTGGGAGAGGCAATGATCTCTGCAGGGACTGGCAAAGTGATCTTCACCTCTTACGGCAGATCCTTGTATAGGCATTCTGACGAGCTTTTCATTTCTCCCGAGGAGAGACGTAGAGCAGAACACATCGTAAAAGGCCTTCAAGACAAACATCCAGACGCCGAGGTCAGGCTTAACGCCCGGGCAGACCACACCGAGTTGTCGGACATTGAACGCGAAAAGGCTTTCGTGTCGAGGGCCCGCTGCACGGCCGGCCGAGAGAGTCTAGTCATTTACCCCAACGCAGATGTGGGCTTCTGCGAGTCCATACCTTTGGATTTCTTCCGGATTGGAAACCTTGCTGAGCAGTCTCTGATCTCACTGTGGCAAAGTGACACCATGATGGAGCTGGTCCAGCCTCCAAGAGAGAAGTATCTTGGGACTGCCTGTTTTGATTGCGCAACCTTCGACGAATGCACGCGTCGGGGCAGATGCCTAAGGGACTCGATCAAAGCGACTGGGACAGCTTGGGCACCCGACCCGCGGTGCCACAACGTGAGACAGAAGAGAACGCGCCTTACCTAGCGCAGAAAGGTTGAGAGGAGAGATTTCCTTGGTGCAAGAGGTCGAATGGAGCGAGGGCGTAGAGGAAAGACTCCTGTCATCCATGGGATCTTCGTATCCACTTCTCTCACTCGCGGGAATCAAGGCTTTGGGCAAGGCGGCACATGAAGGGCGCTGCCGGGTATTTGAGGCGGGAACCCCGGGGGCACTTTTGGGACTGCTGGAGGCCAGACCTGGTGTAAGGCTGATCCTGGGACCTGTATCAACTAGCCGCGCCCAATTAGTGCAGGAATTGCCTGCTATACGACAGTTTCTGGAGGAGACCATCGCTCAGATTAGCCCACGTCCGAAGGCATGGCTTATCACAATTGTCGATCCTGCACGGGAGGACGGGTTTCGCCAGTCTTTTCACCCCCTCACCATGCGTGATGGCCCGTGGTTTGGAGATGACTTAGTCAAGGCCGGGTTCTCCCTCAGACACATTGCCCAACGTAGCATGGTGGAATTGGCTATCTCACCTTGCTCCCTTGACGATCAACTTGGCGGGGGATGGCATATCGACCAAGTCCCCGATGTGCCCATTGACCTCTTTATAGAGGTCTACAATGAAACCATCCAGGACGCACCCAATTTCGTGCCGATGAAAGCCAGTGACTTTGATGATGCAGCACCAGGGACTTTGAGAGTCCTCTTCGTAAATGATACAGCCGCTGGCTTCTTCAACTTCTCGCCGTACGAAGGGATCTTATGTGGAGTCGGAGTCCGAAAGCCTTTTCGAGGAACATGGGTAACGAAACTCCTGATTGCGTCAGCCCTTGAAGCAGCTGCAGTGGACGGCCGAGTACTGGTAGACATCGACGAGCGAAACCTGGTGGCAACCCGAGTGGCTTGTAGGTACGGCGCGGTCCCGTTGCTGAAGTACAAGGTCTATTCTCTCTAGCCGGGGGGCAGTAAATGACAGACACCATAGCTACCGGGGATCTATCGAAGTCGTACTTGACAGGTGTCAAGGCGATAGACTCTGTTACTCTCTCGGTCAGGCAAGGAGAGGTGTTTGGCCTTCTTGGCCCCAACGGCGCAGGAAAGACGACGTTTGTCAAGCTCCTACTCGGGCTTCTTAAGCCCGACAGTGGTTCGATCACAATACACGGGCATGACATCTTGGCTCAGAGGGATGTCCCTTCCAAAGTCTCAGCCTATCTCTCTCAGAATCCCACACCCTTTTCTGACCTGAAGGTAAGTGAATGCATTGAATACACCGCGCTTCTCAGGGGTATACCGCCTGCACTGGCCAGGCAAGGCACCAATGAGCTAATGGACCTATTCGGCTTAACCAAGCAGGCATCAAAGCTATTCTCAGCCCTGTCGGGTGGTTCTCGAAGGCTCGTAGGAGTGTGCGCTGCACTTGTGGGTTATCGTCCCCTGCTAATCCTGGATGAACCGACAACTCATCTGGACATTACAAACAGACGTCGACTTTGGGATGAGATTAGGAGGAGAAATCATGAATTCGGTACCACGGTCATCCTGGTAACCCACGACGTGTTAGAGGCTGAGCAAGTCTTGGACAGAGTTGGGTTCATAAACGATGGCAGGGTTACTGCAATTGGGACACCAACAGAACTGCGGGCGCGGTTAGGAGATACCATGATAGTAACCTTGGCGTCGACGGCACCAAACCTGTCGGTGACTCTTCCTTGGGATGCGACTAGGGTAAGTGAAGACAGGTTACAGATCCAAATAGCCAGAGCGAATCTATCCCGTTTCCTTGCGACTCTTTCTGACGTCGTACCCCCTGAATCAATCCAGGCACTAACCATATCAACGGGCACCCTTCAAGACGTCTATGCCAAGATGAGGGATGAAAGTGCATAATTACAATACCGTTACCCAACTTTCGGTTCTTGTTAGAATAAGGCTTGCAATGTACAGGCGCCTTTGGGTACCGGCCCTACTGATGAGTGCTTTGTTTCCGGTGATCATGATGTACTTCTTCAAGTTGGCAGGTATATATGACTCTTCCAGAATCGCCTATCTGGTCACGGGTAATGCAGTGCTCTCTTTGGTCTTTGGTCCCGTAACCACATTGGCTGAACGTCTTTCTTGGGCCAAGGTTAATAACGAGGTGGAATACTACGGTGCTCTTCCCGTCCAACGGTGGATGCTTAGTTCATCGGTACTTGTCATCGCGGCACTCTCGTCACTGCCTTCCGTGTTAGTCGTGCTTATTGCAGGCTCCCAACTCTACGATGTACACTTCCACTTGTCACTGGGGTTCTTCGTCATCGCCCTGCTTTCCATGCTTTCTATGACGGGTGTAGGGGCAGCGATTGGAGTGTTCTCGCCAAATCCGAGTGTGGCAGCGCTTCTGACCAACTTCGTGTTGGGTGTCACTTTGTTGCTGTCCCCGGTGTTTGTCCCGACCGAAACACTCGCCCCCGCGTTGGCATACCTCAGCTCAATCATGCCTCTAACCTATGCGGCACATGGCTTGCGAACGGTTCTATTCAGCGGCGTCTTTCCACTTCATGACGCAGCCATGTTGGCAATTAGCTCCATAGTTCTGGGGTACATTTCCACGGTCAGAATGGACTGGAGACAATAGTGTCCTCGTCCGTTGGTGTACCGCACCCAGTACTCTGGACACAAGGTTGTCAGTCGGACGCCTTCAACTCTGAGTTCTCCAGCCACACCCGCCGGGCCCCCACGGAGTGAGGAAACCGTTCTTCTCCACGCGCCATTCCCGGTTGTGCAGTTCCACGAAAGCTCTAAGTGATCGTGGGCTGAGGCGGAATCTCGACCCGGCGGTCGTTCAAATGGGGATAGACCTGGGTCACCGGGTCGCTGAAGATCTCGGCGGCCCGTTTTCGGATATCCAGTTTTCCCGTCTCGCGGTCCAGAGTGGAGATGCCCAGTACCGACCAAAGCGGGTCGTACTTCGTGATGCCCTCGGCGATCTTCGATGCCCCGAACAGAATCAGGACATCCGCGAACAAGCCCGGAGATCGGGCCGCCCTGGACGCGCCGCAGGCCACCATGGTGACTCCGGCTGCGATGTGGATGTAGCTGTCCAGAGTCCCGACGTTCCGCCTAATGCTCATGTGAGACCATCCTCCCCGTCTGTCCTGCTTTCCGTCTTGCCTGCACCCGTCTATACGGTAGTATGGCCCCGGGCGGCGGAAATGGGATGTGGTGGCAGTGGCCTTTTCCTGCAAACCCTGCCAATATTGGGTTGACAGGGCGTGCTTTACTGTAATAAACTGCTTGCTAATAGGAAGTGTACCTTAGGGTTCCGCCCGCGGCCGTGTATGATGATGCAAGGGGGCCGCGGGGTCTGGTCCGAGCGGTACAGCCCCGTAACGTGGGGTACACCGTGGGTACTAAAAAACCCGAGCGGCAAGTTCCGTTAAGTGGACTTGCTGTCCGGGTTTGTTGTTTCTCAGGGTTTTTCAAGTCCAGAGTTTGCTACAACAAAAAAGCTTACCTCCCCACTCCCTACCTCCCTCCAAGGTTGCGGTGTAAAGCGGCGGGTTAGGCGAAACCCGCCGCCTCCGGGGCCGTGGCGACGGCCCCGGAAGCCGACAACCTACTTTTTTGCCCTTTTAGGGGCTTCAAGCTGAGGTATGGTCAGACCCCGTGGGTCGGTAAGCTTAGAAGCCAGGGGCGGTGGACGCTCCCCGGGGTCAGTCCCGGCCGGACTGCCCCGGCTGCCCCACCCGTTCCCGTTCAGAAACGTTCAGGTCGGACAGCTCCCCGGTGATCATGTAGACTACTCGCTCACCCAGGTTGGTGGCGTGGTCCCCCATCCGCTCCAGGTGCTGCGTAACCAGAATTAGTTCCAGCGCTCGCGAAATGTTACGCGGGTCCTCGATCATGTAAGTCAAGAGCTCGCGGAAGACCTGTGAGCGGAGGCTGTCTACTTCATCGTCCTCTTTAGTAAAATCAGCCGCCAGATGGGCGTCGCGCCGCACGAAAGCGTCCATGGCCTTCCTCAACATGTCCTGAACGATCTCGGCCATCCGCGGGATGTCGACCAAGGGTTTCAACGGCGGCTGCACCATCATCCGCTCGGCGGCGGAAGCCACGCCCTCGGCGTGGTCGGCCATGCGCTCCAGGTCGATGCTGATGACTAGAGCGGCGAGGATGCGTCGCAGGTCGCCCGCCATGGGCTGCTGCGTAGCCAGAAGGCCGACGCACTTGCTTTCGATCTGATGTCGTAGGCTGTCGGTCTGGGCTTCGGAGTCGTGGACCTTGCGGACCAGTTTCATTTCGCGCCGCTTCAGCGCCTCGACGGAATCGGCGACCGCCTCCCCCGTTATGCTGGCGAGGGAAAGGACCATATCCTCCAAAGTCTTCAGTTCCTGGTCGAAAGACTTTCGGGCAACGGCCACGGGGCAGACCTCCTCGATTTCTGAACCGCCGATTCGATTACGGTTCTTTCCCATTCTACAACTATTGCCGTTTCTCCTATTTTGTCATTTACTGCGCCTGCCCGCACAATCTCTAACGGCGGATCAGGGAGAATCAGGCCTCAGGCCGCGGTCATCCGCCGGTGGAGCCACCGCCCCAGCGCGCGCGCCGCAAGGTTGAACCCCAGCACCCCCAGGATGAGCACGGCCGCCGCCCCGTCGCCCACTTGGCGCAGGTCGGGGATGAGCCCTTCGGCGTTCACCTTCCAGATGTGGACCGCCAGGGTCTCCGCCGGCCGGAAGGGGTTCAGCGGAGAGGCCGGGTGGGAAGGGTTCCACATCATGCCGAAGTCCAGGCGCGGCGTGCTCATGCCGGCCGTGTAGAGAAGCGCCGCCGCCTCCCCGAACACGCGGCCCGAGGCCACGATGATGCCGGTCAGGATGCCGGGGAGGGCCGAGGGCAGCACCACGCGCCAGACCGTCTGCCATTTGGTGGCGCCCACGGCCATGCTACCTTCCTTGAGCTCTCTCGGCACCGTCCGGATGGCTTCCTCCGAAACGCGGACGATCAGGGGCAGGTTAATGACGGTCAAGGCCATGGCCCCGGCCATGAGCGAATACCCCCACCCAGTCAGCACGACGAAGGTCAATAGTCCGAAGAGGCCGACGACGATGGAGGGCAGCGAACTCAAGGCTTCGATGCTGAACCGGATGGCCTCGGTGGCGAAACCCGGCCGCGAGTATTCGGCCAGGTAGATTGCGGCCAGAATGCCGATGGGCGCGGCGACGGTCATGGATAGGACCAGAAGGTAGAAGGAGTTGAAGAGCTGGGGGCCGATGCCGCCGCCGGCCCGGATGGTCTCGGGCGCGGCGGTCAGAAAATGCCAAGATATCTGCCGCAGGCCGTGGTAGAGGACGAATCCGACCAGGCCCAGCATGGACCCGACCAGGAGGATGGCGCCCAGCCAGAAGACGGCCGTGGCGATCTTGTCGGCGAGGTGGGCTTTCTTATTGCCTGTCACCGTCATACCCTTGCCTCCTTCCGTCCGATCAGACGGGTACCCACGATGAAGGCGCAGCTGACGAGCAGCAACAGCAAGGCCATGGACCAGAGGGCGTTGTTCCAGAGCGATCCCATGATGGTGTAAGGCATGTCCATGGTGATGGCGCTGGTCAGCGTGGTCATCGGCGCCAGCAGTGACGAGGGGAGTTTCCGCAGGTTGCCGATGACCATCTGGACGGCCAGCGCTTCACCGAAGGCCCTGGAGAGGCCTAGGATGACACCGGTGATGATGCCCGACCGCGCCGCCGGGAGCAAAACCCGGCGGACGACCTGCCAGCGAGTGGACCCCATGGCGTAGGCTCCTTCACGGAGTTCGGCCGGGGTTGCCCGTAGACTATCCACGGAGACGGTGAAAATGGTCGGAGTGATCATGACCGAGAGGACCAGGAAACCTGCCAGAAGGCTGAAGCCAAGGCCGCCGAAGTGCAGGCGGATGAACGGCACCAATAGGGTCAAACCGATCCACCCGTAAACGACCGAAGGTATCCCCGCCAGAATCTCCAGGGACGGCTGCAGGATGCGCTGCCCAAGCTTGGGGGCAACTTGGGTGGCGAAGATAGCCGCCGACAGACTGACCGGCACGGCCACGGCCACGGCCAGCAGAGAAACCGCCAGAGAGCCGGCCAAGAAGATCAGGCTTCCCACGCCTGGACCTCCTTCAGCGACGGCCCGGTCCGGCGCCCAGTCGGTGCTAAAGAGGAACTGCACCGGACTGGCATGGTTGGTCACGAAGGTGGACACTCCCTTGCCGGCGATGAAGAGGATGATGCTGCCGGTCAGGACCACGACCAGTCCCGCACACGTGAAGAGCAACCATTTGTCCCAGGCAACCCGCCGTTCGCCGAGCCGGATCATATCTTATGTCATCCTCTCTTCTTGCCCCGTCCACCCCGGTTGACACCCGACAGCCCCTTCCGCCCGTTGGGGTCGGAGGAGCTGTTCGGAGGGGGCCGAGGTCTACGTCTCTGGACCCAGTTGGGCCGCAATGGCCCCTACTGCCGCTGCTACTTGGTGGTCACCTTGCCCGAGGCGTCGCGGACGACCTTCATGTCCGTGGCCGGGATATACCCGAGCTGGGGGACCAGCGTCGACTGCACCGCGCCGGTGAGCATGTAGTCGAGGAAAGCCTTGACGGCGCCGGTGGGCTGGCCCTTAGTGTACATGTGCTCGTAAGCCCACACCGGGTACTTGCCGGAGGTGATGTTGTCTTTGGTCGGCGCCACGCCGTTCAGGCTGAGAGCCTTCACACTGCTATCGATATACGAGAGGGCCAGGTAACTGATGGCACCCGGGGTGGTCTTCACAATGGTGCGGACGGTGCCGGAAGCATCTTCCTCCATGCTCTTGATCTCCTGCGCCCCGCCGAGAGCGAACTTGTTAAAGGTGGCCCTGGTGCCGGAGCCGGCGGCACGGTTCACCACGACGATCTTCTGATCGTTCCCGCCAACCTCTTTCCAGTTCGTGACCTTGCCGGTGAAGATGTCCACCAACTGCTTGCTGGTGAGGTCGGATACGGTGACGCCGGGGTTGACCACGGCCGCGATGCCCACGACGGCGACCTTGAAGTCCACGAGTTGCGAAGCGTCCACGCCGCTCTTCTCTTCGGCGAAGATATCAGAGTTCCCGATCTGGGCCGCGCCCGAGGCTACCTGGCTGAGGCCGGTGCCGCTGCCACCGCCGGCTACACTGATCTGTACGCCGGTGTTAGTGGCCATGAACTGCTTGGAGGCTTCGTCCACGAGCGGCTGCAGAGCGGTGGAGCCAACAGCGGTGAAACTGCCCTTAAGCGCCTCAGCTTTTGGCTTCTGGCTACATCCGGCTGCTAGAGTCATAGCCAGAACAAGGGTAATCACGAGGCCGGTGCTTACTGCGGACTTGAACCATTTGCCATTGCGCACTTTGTTCAACTCCCCTTCGCGATTTGTCTACGCTCTTGTTATACCGCCTCTCCTTTAAATGGACCTTAAGCGTTCATTATCGGTTAGCTAAATCGATGCCGCAAACCGTTTTAAGACCCATTTAAAACTCCCTTAACGTTGCTTTGACTTGCATCGCCTATTGTTGTAGCTGAGGTGGCACACAGATGACTAGCAATCAGGCGGTGTTTACCGACGAATGCAAGATGGGAACTGAAGGCCTGTCCGTGTCTTTTGGAAGCACGCAAGCTATCAAAGACATTAGCCTGGAAATCAAGGCCAACCAGGTCACGGCCCTCATTGGACCATCGGGGTGCGGCAAGTCCACCTTCCTGCGCTGCCTCAACCGTATGAACGACTTGGTAGAAACGGCACGTGTCACCGGTCGCGTCACCCTTGACGGGACGGACATCTATTCCCCGAGGGTCGACGTAGTCGAGCTACGGAAGAGAGTCGGGATGGTCTTCCAACGTCCCAACCCCTTCCCCATGTCCATCTACGAGAACGTTGCGTACGGTCTGCGCATTCAGGGTATCAACGACCGCGGTACCTTGGACGAGATCGTCGAACGCAGCCTAACTTCGGCGGCTCTGTGGGATGAGGTCAAGGACCGCTTGCACCGTTCAGCCCTGGGTCTTTCGGGCGGCCAGCAACAGCGGCTGGTGGTCGCGCGGGTACTCGCCGTTAAGCCCGACGTGATCTTGATGGACGAGCCCGCCTCGGCTTTGGACCCGATCTCCACCGGTAAGCTGGAGAACCTGATCACACAGCTAAAAGAGGACTACACGGTAGTCATAGTCACTCACAACATGCAACAGGCCGCCCGCATTTCCGACCATGTAGCCTTCTTCCTCCTCGGTGAGATGGTGGAGTACGGTCCGGCCGGCAAGATCTTCACCATGCCCAGCGACAAGCGTACTGAAGACTACATCACCGGCCGGTTCGGTTAGAGTCCGCGGGCTATGAAAGCCAGGATTCTGGTAGTGGACGATGAGGAAGTAATGCTCCAGACGCTCCGGTATAACCTGGAGCGGGAGCGCTACGAGGTCCTCACGGCCGCCGACGGGCGGGAAGCTGTGGAAAGGGTCTGGGGAATCGACTATGACGGAGACGGGCGGACTCTTGACGTACACATCCATTGGCTGCGCGAGAAGATAGAGGATGACCCCGCTTCACCCCGCATAATAGTCACCGTCCGCGGCGTGGGCTACCGGTTTGATGGTTAGGGCCGCTAGGCGTTCGTCGCCGCCGCAGGTCCGGCTTCAGTCACCGGCAGGATGAACGAGAAGGTGCTGCCCCCATCGGGCCGGCTCTCGGCGAAGATGCGCCCACCATGGGCTTCCACTAAGTAGCGCGAGATGGCCAGCCCCAGCCCGTAACCGCCGGTGCGGCGGTCGCGGGACCGGTCGGCGCGGAAGAAGCGATCAAAGACATGCGGTAGGTCCGCGGGATCGATGCCTACACCTGTGTCGGCCACTTCGAAGCGACCGTGATCCTCCTCGACCACCGTCCGGACGGTCACTTTGCCCCGGCGCGGTGTGAACTTGATGGCGTTCTCGACCAGGTTCGAGGCCACCTGTAGCAGGCGGTCCGGATCGCCCTGGACGGACACCGGACCGGTCGCCAGTTCGGTCACCAGGGAGATGCCGGCCTCCTCCGCCCTCTCGCGGAACAGGGCCTCTACTGACGCAGCCAATGCGTTCAGCGATGTCGGCTGCAGCCGCAGCTCCAACAGCCCTGCCTCCAGCCGCGACAGGTCCAGGAGGTCCTCCACCAGGCGGGTCAGACGGTCGGCTTCGCTCACCATCGACTCCAAGAACCCTCGAGCCGCCTCCCGGTCATCGATAGCCCCAGCGGCCAAAGTCTCGGCCAAGGCTCTGAGGGAAGCCACCGGCGTCCGCAACTCGTGGGAAACGGCGGCCACGAACTCCCGGCGCAACAGCTCTGCCTGGCTCTTCTCCGTCATGTCGTGGAAAACGGCCACCACGGCGGTGACCCTGATAGCGACGGCATCCGTTCTGTCCGGCCCCAGTCCTTCGAGGACGGGCACGGCCACTGCGTGGATGAGCCGATCTGGCCTCCGGAGTTCAATATCGGCCACTTGGGTCCGGCGTTCTTCGGCCGCCAGGCGGAACAGCGCGTCCAATCGATGGTGTTGGAAGACCTCCATGGGCCGCCGTCCGATGGCGCCGGTTGCCGTGGTGCTGAAGAGCCGTTCGGCAGCCGGGTTGAAAAGCGAGATGAGTCCGGTGGACCCCATGGCCACCACGGCGTCGTGCAGGTTCGCGATGACCCGTTCCATCCTTGATTTCTCGAAGGCCAGGTCTCTGACCGTCCGCTCCAGCTTGTCGGCCATGCCGTTGAGAGTCTGCCCCAGCGCGCGCAAGTCCGGCGGCGCCGACGGGTCGGGAGCGGCGCGGGCCGCCAGATCACCCTCGGCCAACCTGGCGGCCACGGCCGCCAGTTCCGAGACGGGGCGGCCCACCGAGGCGGCCAGCCGCAGACTGAGAACCAACCCGGCCAAGGACACGATGAAGAACACGGCCAGAAGCGTGGCCCGTACCGAAAGAAGGAAGCCCGTGATGCTATCCAGCTTCACGGCCAGACGGACCACGGCCACCTCGGGACGGGCCTGTTCGGCCGGAACAGCTACGTAGAACAGGTCGGCCCCGACCGTCTTCGACCGCCGGGTGTCCGACCCCACTTGCCCGGCGAGCGCCGCCCGCATTTCGGGGCGGGTGGCATGGTTCTCCATCAACCCCGGGTTCTCCCAAGAGTCGGCCAGCACCACCCCCTTCTGGTCCATCAGAGTAATGCGGACCAGCGAAACTTGGCCGAGAGTGATGGCCAGAGACTGTAGGTGTAGTGAGCCTAGCGGCACACCGGCGGGCGAGCGTTCGCGAGCGACACGCTCATCGATCAGCCTGGCTTGCCAGGTCAGGTCCTGCCGCATGCGGTCGAGGAAGAAGCCGTTAACAAGGATGCCGACCACCAGCGCGGTGACCGCCAGCGACAGGGCCACTAGGCCGACATAAGTTAGGGTCAGACGCCCGTGGAGACTGAGGCCACGCGTGCCGACGCGGCGGCCGCGGGCGTTTGTGGAGAGAGCGGCGGCGGTAACCTTCCGATCAGGCACGAGTTTCATCCTTGGGCGGCGCTTCGGCGTCGAGCCGGTAGCCGACGCCGCGCACCGTTGTGATGCGGGCCGTGGCGCCGGCCTTGGCCAGCTTCTGCCGGAGCCAGGCGATATGCACATCCAAGGTGCGGTCGTCGCCGGGGAAATCGTACCCCCAAACCTTCTCCATGGCCAACTGGCGGGTGACCACCGCGCCGGACGAGGCCGCCAGGAGGCGCAGCAGGTCGAACTCCTTGCGCGAAGTCGTCAGGGCTTGCCGTCCGATGCGCGCCTCGTGCCGGGAGACGTCCAGGACCAGATCGCCGGCCACTTCGAGCACCGGACCACCCGCCCTGCCGGCCCCCGTCGCGGTCACCGGAGCCACGCCAGCCGCCGCGGCCGCCGCCCTGGCCGCATCCGGCCCCGCCGCCGCCGGTTCGGCCCGAGCCACAGTATCGGCCTCCGCCATCGCCGCCGACCGGCGTAAGGCCGCCCGGATACGTGCCATCAACTCACGCAGGCTGAAGGGCTTGGTGACATAGTCGTCGGCGCCAAGGTCCAGACCGGCCACCTTGTCCAGTTCATCGCGGCGGGCCGTGAGGAGGATGATGGGCAACGCTCGGTCCTGGCGGCGGATGATCTGGCACAGTTCGAAACCGGAGAGCCCCGGCAGCATGACGTCCAGGAGGATGAGGTCGAAAGAACGCTTCTCGAACCGTTCCAGGGCCTCGTAGCCCTCGGAAGCGGTCTCCACCGCGTAACCTTCTTTTTCGAGATTGTACTGTAGGGTTTTCCGCAGTACCGCCTCGTCCTCGACGATGAGGATGTTCTTCTGCCCTGCTTGTTCCACGCTCTATGCTTCCTTGGCCGGCGCCCAACGGCCCCGGTCGCCCCGAACGCCCCCGTCGCCACGGTCGCTCGACAAACCTCTGACCTCTTGGACCGCCGTTACCAGCATGTAGCACTTGCTGCGCCCTGCCGCCCCTTCGCAACGCACGTCCGAGGTAACCTCACCGCTTCTCTCCAGCCGGGCCAGTGATTCCTCGGCCACCTTCACGTTCCACCGGAAAAGCCGCGCCACCTGGCGAGCGTCGCCCAAGACAGCGTTTTCAAGGTATATGAGCGTCAACCGGTCGTGCGCCGTTTCCTTGGTGGGCCGGTAGGCCAACGCGTCCTCCGGGACATGGCGGTCCAGCAGATCCCAGTAGTGGAGGGACCAGCCCTCCAGCGACCCGCCGCTGACGGTGATCCAGAACCCTTCCTGAAGCCGCGTCAGGGCCGCGGTGAAACGGGTCCGTTTCCCTTCAGCCAATCCCTTTACCTCACGCCACAGGCGGCGTGAGTCGGTCTCGCCCGACTCGCTCAGGTGGCGTAGGATCCGGAGTTCCAGGCGGTCCAGCAGGCCGTCCGCGTATTGTTCTTCGTAATCGCCGGATCGGCCGTACAGTGCCCAGAAATAGGGAAAGGCGCCCCAAGAAAAGAAGGTGCCACGGCCGCCAAAGAACTTGGAGTAAGCGCAGAGCTTGTCTCCCGGTAACTGCTCCTTCCAGTCCCAGGCCCTCTCCGACCAGCCACGCGGCTTGGGATTGCCGTCGGCTTCCGACAGGCTGGGCAGCGGGTAGCTCGTTAGGGGCCAAAGTGGGACAAAGCCCCGCTCGTTGATGTAGGCGGCGGCGTCTTCCATCCTAAGCACCTTGGCGCCTGAACGAAGACAACGCCGACGCTGCCTGAGTTCTTCGAGGGCGCTGGAGCTTATGAGCATGTCCCACCCACCTCTGAAAGCAGTATAACTCCGCCTTGCTGTCGGGAGTCACCGCCCACCATCACTTGCTGCCGGATGGGTTTCGACAAAAACCGCGCCTCTTCCCTGCGTTGGACAAAACTAAGGGTGCCAGTCACACTAGTACTCACTGGGAGGCGTTGCGCCAATGGCTTCGAGGGAAACACCCTGCTGCGGTGGAGACGGTTCGGGTCCCTTTCGGTCGGACTTCCCCGAGGGAGACCCTGACTCCGGACGGATGGAAGTGGGCTCGTTGCTGGATGCCTTCGACCTGCGCCACGCTCTAAGAGGTACTCACCAAGCGGATCCCGGCCGAATACCCCCCGATCAGAAAGCCACGGATCAGTTCCCCGTCCTTCACGCCGGCCCGGTCCCGGATATCGACCTGGACACCTACCGCTTCCGCGTCGGGGGCCTGGTGGAAAAGCCGTTCGAGTGGTCTTATGAGGAATTGACGTCCCTGCCGGCTACGACCATTACCCCGGACATTCACTGTGTGACGGGGTGGAGCAAACTGGATACCAAGTGGCACGGGGTGCGGGGACACGAAGTGGTCCAGCGGTGCCGTCCGAAAGAGGAGGCCCGCTTCGTCATGGTCCAGGCTCCGAATGACTGGACCGCCAACCTCCCGCTCGAAGACTTGGACCGCAACGATGTGGTGTTCGCCTGGGAGTACGACGGAAAGCCTCTGACGCCGAAGCACGGCTGGCCACTGCGCCTCGTGGTCCCCCACCTCTACTTCTGGAAGAGCGCCAAATGGGTCACCGGCCTGGAGTTCATGGACCATGACGAACCGGGGTTCTGGGAGAAACGCGGGTACCACATGCGCGGTGACCCTTGGAAGGAAGAGCGTTACCACGATGACGTACGCCCATCCGCCGGTACTGGGCAGGGCGTCACTTTCCCCTCAAGGCTCCGCCTGGCGGCCAGCGTCTAGCGCGTCGTCCGCCCAGGCTGAACGTAGGCCTGGACCTTGACGGTGAAAGCTGCCTCGGGCCAGACCCGCCACCACCACTCCGGCGACCAACTGTCGACTCCGGCGGCCCGAAACAGGTCTCCAAACAGAAACGGATCCACCCCGAGATCTTGCGCCTTTCGAACCACATCCTTCATGTCCTGCGAGAGGCGCTCTTCCAGGGAGTCCGCCACCGCGCGGAGCTTATCTGGGTCCAGTTTCCCTTGCCAATCGGTCATCTCCATAACCCGACCCCGTACCCGGACCACCGCGCGGATTTCGGGGCGTCCCTCGGGAGACAGGTCGGTTTCCAGATGCAGTCCAGCAGAGGTTACATGTATTCCGAAAGCGCCGTTTCCCACCGCCGAGACTCGCACCACGTCCGCCCGGAACTGGGAGGTCAAGAGGGCCAAGGCCGCCGACTCATGGTCATTGAACAATCCGGCCAGTCTATCCCCCTTGAAGATGGCCGTCCCGGCAAAATGGAGGGCTGTCCCGCTTACGGTCACGATTGGCAGGTAGGCCGATGTCCACGGCGTCACGAGAAGAACCCAGAACCGCCAGAGGGGGGCGGGAATCGGGGTTCCATAGACACCCTTCGCGGTGGTGAAGTAGTTGGCGACATGGGAGGATGTCATGGACTCCTGTATCCCGGGCGTAGCCATCAAGAGGCCGGCGTCGGTCGTATATACCACCCAGACGCTGCGGGGAATGAGGGGCGTTTTGTACAGCAGATCCACGGCCTTTGCGATTCCCGACCGGGCCAGGTGCTCGCCAATGGCAATGGCTTGCAGCTGGGAGGTGTCCATATTGCGGGATAGCCGGTAGTTCAGGTCACCCCAAGCCTCGAACCCGGTCTGGCCCTCGGACTGCACCGAGAAACTATTCCCAGATCCCGCTCCCGCAGAGGAGGCCCCCTTACCAGTTATCCCCCCGCCGCCCTGAATGCCCGCCATCAGGCCTGTCGGCGTCGGGACCTGGGCACTCACCAATACCCGGCCTTCGGCATCCTCGTCAAAGCCTAGGCCTAACACGAGGGCCCGGTTCTCAATTTCCACAGCATCCCAGCATCCCCCGCTTGCGGCCATCACCACTATTGAGAGTAAGCCCGCGATGGCCTTGCGTAGTCTCCTATCCATGGTGGACGCCGCTCCTCCGCCGCCTGCCCAGGCTCAGCAGTATAAGCAGGGATGCGGCGCCATACCCCACGCCGATCTTGGACACCGTGGCAAGAAGCTGCATCCACGATTGGAGGTGGAGCGGCATGGAAGAGACACCCAGGATCAGCAGGGCGGTCAATTGCAGGGCGGTCTTCTGGCTGAGACCCGCGCTACCGGTCAGTACTCGTGTAAGCCCCAGGTAGGTGATCACTATTGTTTTCAACACGGCAAACACCCAAAAGGAGATGAAGACGAATGAGACCCTGTGCACAAAGGAGAGCATCCCTCCCAGCCTGATGGCCTCTGTGTACTCGATGAAGGGAAACGCGAAGGAGGGGGCAACAGCGGGTCCGAAGGTGCCGACCGTCCCGGTCACCGCCGCCAACATAAAGACTCCGGCTAACCCCAGGCCCTGGAAGGCTCGGGAAATGGTCGCCTGGCTCTCGATCACGGCGGGGAGGATCGCCAGAAGCACGCCGTATCCGGCGTAGGCCGCGCTTCCCGCCACCACCCCTTCGGCCAGCGACCGAAAGCTTGGTGGCAGCGCGGGCTGTAAGAACGACCGGGTCAGGCCGGTAAGTCCGCTAAAGGATAGCGGGGCGTAGATCAGCATCTCCACGGCAACAACGACATACAAGAAGCGGGCTACGGTTTCAACTCCCTGGGCGGCCAGGTAATAGGAAGCCAGGTACTGCCCGGCGAGCAAGATAATGACCGGGGTCCGTGTCAAGACGGTCATGTGGATCACCTCGGCAAAGAGACGGGCGTGGGCCGACATGACGAGGGTGAAGTACGCGTAGAACGAAGCCAGGTATAAGGCTCCCACGTAGGCCCCCAGGGTCCGTTTCACCCAGGGAGCGAACCCCTCTGAGGCACAGAGAGCGTTCACTCGCAGCATCCCCACCACCAGAAGGCCGGTAAACACCGTACCCAGAACCTGACTGAAGGGAGCGTAGGTGGGACCCACACCGATAACGATGGCCGACCCCAGGAAGATCCCTAAACCCACCGTTGAGCAGAAGAAGAAGACCGTCACGTAGCGCCCATCAAGAACCTGATTGTCGGCCCGGTCCAGCTTGATCCCGCGGTTATTCATAGTCACGCTCCTGCTTGCGCAGCCGACCGTGGCGTCTGGCAAGGGGGTCGACATAGCCAGGCTCATGGGGCAGGAGGAACAACGGGAAACGCAGTAAGGTGGAGCCCGCCTGTTTGGCCGTGCCCGGAGCGGCTGGGGAGAAGTATGGTACACCGAAGGATTCCAGGCCGATCTGGTGGGCCAGGATAATTGAAAAACCCAGCACCAACCCGTAAGTGCCGAACACCGCGGCCCAGGCGACGAGGAAATACTTTAGGACGCGCGTGGTCACTCCCAATTGGTAGCTGGGCATGGCGAAGCTGGTGATCGCCGTAACCGCCACCACAATTACCATCATGTTGCTGATAATGCCGGCCTGTACGGCAGCGGTTCCCAGAATCAGGGCACCCACCACCCCGATAGTCTGACCCATGGCCCGGGGCATACGTACGCTGGCCTCGCGTAGCGCCTCCATCGCCAGCTCAATTAGGACCACTTCGATGAGGGCGGGAATGGGTATGCCCTGGCGGGTACCGGCTATCAATAGGGCCAGTTTGGTGGGGAGCATCTCCACATTATAGGAAACCAGGCTGATGTAGAGCGGGGGAAGGGTCATCGCTAGCAGCGCGTTTATCAGGCGGATGAACCGCAGGATGGTACCGTAGTAGAAGCTGAAATAGTAGTCTTCCGGCGCCGCAAAAAGGTCGAAGAATGTGGTCGGGGCGATGATGGCTCCAGGACTGCCATCGGTGAGGATTACCACTCGTCCCTCCAGGAGGTATCCCGTAGCACGGTCGACCCGCTCGGTATTCCACAGTAGCGGAAAGGGCGACCATGGCGAATCCTTGATCAGCCCCGCCAGGTGTGCGCTGTCTAGGATGTTGCGGTCCCCAACTCCTTCAATCCGCCGGCGGACCTCGGCCACCAGGTCTGGGTCGGCCAGGTTGTCGAGGTAAAGGAGAGCCACGGTGGTCTTGGTTTCGCCCCCAACCTCCATGGTGCGGACCCGGAGGTAACGGTTTCGGACATGGCGGCGTACCAGGGCCACATTGGTGATCAGCAGCTCAATGAAGGATTCTCCGGGACCACGAACGGCCGCCTCATCCTTAGGGTCGTCCACCTGACGCTGAGGCCACTCTCGTAGCTCGAGCACCAGGGCCGCGGCCGCCCCCTCAATGAACAGTACTCCTTGCGCTTTGAGCAGGCCCTCCACCACTTCCCCCATAGTCGCCGCGCGTTTGGAGGAGGCCACGTCGACCACGCTTTCTTCAATGGCAAGGGTGACGTCGCGGCCCCCGGGAGGCGTTCGGCGGGCGAGGGGCCGTAGCACCGCTTCCTCGATCGCCCTGGCATCGATGATTCCGTTCAGATAGCACAAGGCGAAAGCCAGCCGCTTGTCGCAGCTAGTCCGGCGAGTAACCACTAGGTCGGCCGTATCTCCGAGGGCCGACCGCAGCGCCCGGACGTTGGGCTCAAGGTCGGCAGCCAGTTTGGTTTCGGGCGGAAGGTCGCTGGCCCCGATCAGGGCGTCGTCCATGTGGGGCGAAGGGCTCTCCGCGGTGCTCTCGGGTGGAACGGAGGTTTCGCGGGGAAGGACCGCCGTCCCCCGCCGATGTTTTCTGGTTTTTCTCCACCCACGGGAGGCTCGGTCGGCCAAGGTGGGCGCGCCTCCCTACACCCTAAGAGGCGCCGGCGGCTGGAAACCGGGCCCGGTAGGCTCAACGTTACCGTCCAGTATACCCGTGCCGATAGCGGGGCCATACGCCCCACGAGTCTCCACTGTACCACATGCGCGGTGACCCTTGGAAGGAAGAGCGTTACCGCCAGGCGCCTATGGTCGGCGTGCCCAGTGGCAACTGGTCAGACGCCGGACAGGCGTGAACCCGGACGCGCGGTAGAGGCCGATGGCAGGCACGTTTCCGTTACTCACCACCAACCAGACGCTGGCGGCGCCTGATTCTTGCGCGGTCGCCAGGGCCCTCGACAGTGCGGCCCGGCCCAAGCCGCGGCCCTGGTGCGCCGGGGCCACGGCCAATTCGACCAGGAAGACGTGGTCCGGATATGGTCTGGTGGCCAGGACCACGACTCCTTTCTCATACTGACCCGACAGACAAGACTTCTCGGCCGTTGCCATCCTTTCCCTTCATTCGTGGACCACTCATCCACCGCTTCGGAAACCATCGGTTGGCAGACTAAGAGCGCGGGTTCACGCTTGCGTTTCTAAGTCCACGCTTCGACCGGGGGCGATGTCAGGGTGTCTGGAAACTGGAAAGGCGCCAAGGGAACGCGCTACACGGCGGCCTTGTTGTTGGTGCTCATCCTCGTGGTGGTCGGTTATTGGGGCTGGCTATATGAGACGGGACGGGGTCCGGTGGCCAAACCCCTGCCCGGCGGAGCGGGCGAGGCCGGAGTGGCGGCCAGTCCGGACGGCGACCCCGATGCCACGGCGCCCGGCCATATCTTCAACGGACGGGTCACCGGTGTCATCTGCGACGTGAACGGAGACAGCTTCGTCATCAAGGACAGTGCCACGAGCACCCTGGTGACGGTGGCGACCGGGACCGGGACGGCGGTGCGACGTGGCAAGCGGCAGCTCACCACCAGCCAACTCAGTCTAGGGACGGCGGCCAGCGTGGTGGGGACCTTTTCCCGTGAAGGTTTCATCAACGCGAGAGAAGTCGTGGTAACGGGGAGAGGGTCACTGTCCACGGCAAAACCTTGGTGGCAGCGTATCATTAACTGGTCCTGGCGCCAACCGCCCGCCAGCCAGGGCTCGCCCTATCCCGAAGGTGGCGTTGTTCCGGGTATGCCGCCGCCCGGTGTCGGCGGTGCCATCGGCGCGCCATCGACCCGAACCCCCGCGCCCGCTCCGCCCAAAGCCGCTCCGATCAACCACATCATCTATGTCATCCAGGAGAACCACGCCTTCGATAACTACTTCGGCACCTTCCCCGGCGCCAACGGCATCCCGGCCGGCACCAAGCTTCCGGAAACTCCAGGCGGGCCACCGATGGTGGCACCGTTCCACCTGACCAATCTCAACCATGACCTGCCCCACGCCTTTGACGTCGCCCACAGGGCGTACAACGGCGGCAAGATGGACGGTTTCGTGTACGCTGAGAAATCCAAGGACACCATGGGCTACTACGACGGCACCGACCTGCCAAACTACTGGGCTTACGCGCGCGAGTTCACTTTGATGGACGGGTTCTTCTCGTCCCTGATGGGGCCGTCGCTGCCGAACCACCTCTACACCGTGGCTGCCCAGTCAGGCGGAGTGGAGAATAACCTGAAGGCGGCGCCCGAGAGCGGCTTCAACTTCCCCACCATGGCCGATCTCCTCAGCAAGTCCAATATCAGCTGGCGGTACTATGATGGGAAAAAGGACCCGCTGAAGTTCTCTCTCTGGAACCCCCTGCCCGGCTTCAGAGAATTCCAGCAGGACCGCTCTCTCGCCCATAACCTGGTCCCGTCGTCGCAGTTCTACGCTGATCTGATGAATGGGATGCTTCCAAGGGTGTCATGGGTGGTCCCTAACGGAGTGGAGAGTGAGCACCCAACGCAAAACGTGCAGCTGGGGATGTGGTACGTCACTTCGCTCGTGAACGCGGTGATGAAGAGCCCTTACTGGAAGGACACCGTCATCTTCCTTACCTGGGATGACTACGGCGGTTTCTACGATCACGTCGCGCCGCCGCAGCTGGACAAGTACGGCTACGGGCCGCGCGTGCCGACCATCGTCATCTCGCCTTACGCCAAGAAGGGGTTCGTAGACCACACGACCTACGACTTCACATCGGTCTTGAAGTTCATCGAGGAGCGGTTTGGGCTTCCGGCCCTGACCGAACGGGACCGGACGGCCAACGACATGATGGCGGCTTTCGACTTCAGCCAGACTCCGCTGGCGCCTAAGGTCATCACTCCCAAGAGCACCCGGTGACCGGCAATAAGGACTTGTCCCACTGTCTTGAGACAGTCTACAATGGTCGTTAGATCCTTGATTTCTCCGCCGAGGCGCCGTTATGAATGACCCCATGCTAACACCTGACAATTGATCTAGTATCTGCAATGCTCTTTCAAAAAGGATGGGAACGGGTTTGGGCGAAGCTTCGTCTCATCTACTGCTTGTATTGAATATTGGATGAGGAGGCCCTCCTACGTCGTCGTTCTCGTCAAAGCCATCACCCTATCGTCCGTCTTACGGACCTTCACCCTTGCCATCGCGGTCCTTGCGCCGTCCGCGACGCGTCGTTGACAAGGGCCGCCTTGTGGTGTCGGTGTTTGTTCTTATCGCGGTCGTCGCCATGACCTATGTCGCCGTGAGTCACGCCATCGATGCCGCCGGAGGGAAGACACAGCCGGGTGGCGTGGCGACAACTGCCCCGGGGACGGGGTCCAGTGCAGGGACAGTACCGGGTTCAGGGATGGCGCCAGCACCCGGTGCCACCACGGGTGGCGGCGTCGGCAGCGGTCCCACGCCATCCCCGGTCAAGCCCACTGGTCCGAAACACATAGAAGTTCAAATCGACGACAAGACGGCGACAGCCATCGTCCATGAGTATGTGGGTGACACTGAAGTCGCGGTCTTCCAGGGCAAATCCGGTGGTCCCGGGGACGAGACGCCGGCCGGGGACTTCAAGATCACCGGCCATCTGGGCACCATCCACACCGGCCTGTATAAGGCGACCCTCGGCCACGAGTTCTTCCTGAAGTACTTCCTCCAGTTCCAGGGCGACTACGGTTTTCACACTTACAAGGTGAACGACGCGACCATGAAGACTGAGGTGGAGGCCACCCATGGCTGCATCGCCCTGGCCGAGGCCGACGCCAAGAGCCTTTACGAGTGGGCGGCCGACGGTACGACGGTGCACATCGTAGCGAACTGAGAACCAACGGGTGGCCCTAGGACGACCGCACGTACGGGGATGCCGCAAACCGCTTGGCCAGCGTCACCCTGGTGTACCCACGGACGGTGACGGCACCGTACTCTGCCAGCGCGTTTTCCCGTTCTCCGCGCATATCGTAGACCTGGCCCATGCGAATTCGGGCGATTTCCCACAGGCGGACCCTCCCAAGTAGAAGGGTAGCTTCATCCTGGCTGGCCCTGGCGAAATCCCGCAGGGCGAGGTCCAATTCGCGTTTCAGGAAGTGGTAGAGGCCGCGGTAGTAGATGACTTCGGGGTCACCGGGGCCGGCCGCCAGGAGGCGTTCGATGGCGGGTTGGACGCCGGTGAGGTCCGCACGGTCGGGGTGGGTGTTTGCTTCCGGTCCGTCGACTTTCTGAAAGACAAAGAGGCGGTCGAAGGATAGGCTCTGCTCCGGAGTGAGGGCGACCGGGGTCTTGAGAAACTCGTCCAAACGAGTCAGCCGGATGTCCGGTCCCTTGACCAACTGGTCTTCAATGGCGTACTTGTGCTCGCAGCCCACCACCGCCACCGCGCGCCGCGCGCCCCGGTCACGGATGGCGGCGGTGACTCGTTCCGCCATGATGCGGTTTCTTGTTCGCCAGTATTTGTTGAGTGGGCCTTCCCCGAAGGCGGCCGCCTCGATATCGTGGACGGCACGGAAGCGGGCCTGGACTTCGGGGCTGTGGACCCGCTCGATGGTGCGACATAGCTCAGGGAAAGGCAGCCCGAGGGCTTCCTTCTCCCGCTCTTCTACCCGCTCTAAGCGAGACCGTCCCTCCGCGGATGCCTGGAGTTCCGCCAGGGCCAGGCGGTATTCGTCCGGCATCCCGTCTTCCCACCAGTCCACCGGCACCACGGGCACCGCCTTCTTCTGCGCCCAAGGGACGGCCACGCGCCCCATCTCGTAGGGGCCCCGGTCGAGATCACCTTTCGCCCAGTCCTCAGGGCGGATCTCTACGGCGATGAGGTCCGGGCCGAAAGCCTCCAGCAGCCCCTCTAGGTGGAACAAGGTGTACCCGGGGGTTAGGGTGTGAAACTGGTGGATGGTCCCGAGGACAAAGACATCACAGATACGCCGGCCCAAGCTTTTTACGCTCATATCACACCATTGCCTATCTTTGTTGCTTAGGAGGCCGGCTTGATGGCCTCGAAGACGGCCACATCGGCCCGCAGGTGGACGCCGTGCTCAATCGCGGTCCGAGCCAACTCGCCGTCGTCCGCGTCGTCGAAGACTTTCCTTCCGATGACCGCCCTCTGCTGGACGATCAGACCACACCGCCACAGCAACTTGGTGAAACCGCTGCCCAAAGCTGGGCACGACGACTGCCACTTCCGCCTCACCGAGTCGGGCAGTCTCCGCCAATCTTCATTCAGAGGCTCCACGTCGATCATTAGAAGCCGCCCGCCCGGCCGGAGTACACGGACGGCTTCACGGATAGCCCGGGCCTGCCCGGCTATGTTGCCGAACCCGCCCAGGGTAGAGACCACGTCCATCGAGGCCGACTTCAGGGGCATCTTCCTGGCGTCAAAGGCCGCGAACAACACGTTATCGCCCGCTTTGTCCAGGCTCAGGACCCGTTTCCACTCCGCCAGGACCAAACGGCTGAAGTCGTTAACGATGACCGTGGCCTGGGAGTTGTGGAAAAGGATCGAGGGCAAGTTCCCACCGCCCGGTCCGGCGGCGATCTCCAGGATGACGCCGCGCTCGCCGGCCAACATCGAGCCGAGGCCTGGGCCCGGAGTTCCCTGCTCCCAGAGGGTTTTCTCCTTGTGCCAGTTTCGTTCCACCCAGTTCCCGCGCAGGATTCCCTCTCCGAATCGGTCGGCCCCGCGCCGTCTGACGAAATCCACAACACCATCCACAGGGGTAACAGGAGACACGAAAAGACTGTCGGTGCCCAAGACGCTGCTCAAGGCTATCCCTCCTGCTAAGCTAGGGGCCTGTACCCATGCCTTCAATCTTCCAGCCGCCACCATACTTGTTTAGGATGAAAAACCGGGTCTGCTGGCCGCTGGGGGTGTTGAACGCCTCGTCTCTCCATTTGATGACGAGCTGGGCGGCTATCTCCACAGTCTGTGCTCGGCTACCGCCTGGATCCTCGGAGGATTGGGACGGGCGGTTGGGGTCAATGAACCTGTAGCTGGTGAGGTAGGCGCTCATGATGTTCTCGACCAGGGAGTTGTTAGAGCTGTACTCCGGGTTGTAGAGGCGGCTGCTCCGGTCCATGTTCACGGTAAGACTGTGGAGCTGCTGCTGAGGAGAAAGACAGGCCTGTGCCCTGGTCTTGTCGCCCGCGTCTATCGCCTGGAGGAAGGCTTGGACGACTTCCACGGGGCTCAGGGTGATCAGGTCACTGTTCTTACCCGCCGGCGTGAAGAAGCCTTGCTTCGCGAGCCATTGGTCGAAGCCGAGGCCGGCCAGGTCTACCTCCCAGCTCGCCGGCACCTGAGTACGGAAGGTTATCGGGGCGTCGCTAGTCTCCAAACCACGCTGTTTCAAGAAGGTGAATACTGCCTTGGGGATCCCCGGTTTGTCCGGGGGAGGCGTCTCCTGGGCTTTGCAGGCGCTCAAGAAGGACACGCCCAGTGGCACCACGAACGCCGCGGCCGCAATGGCCACTAGCGTCCGCGGAAAGCTGCGCGAGGTGCGTGATCGGGGCCGGGAACGGGTCGGGCCGGAGGTGAAGCTCACGGGGACCTCTCCCTTGGCGGTTGCATCGGTAACCGGTTCCCTTGTATTTTGGACCCCCGGTCCTCCAAACCCTTCCGGCCTCAGCGAGAGTGGCGCAGTGGGGTGGCTAATCAGCGGTTCACCACCGTATACTGCCAGATGATCTGGTCGGTGGAGTCCCCGAAGTAACCGATGATAACCTGGTCTTTCACCTTGAGCGCCGGGTCATTGCCGCGACGGCTGTAGGGCGCCAGGCGCAGAGTGATGTTCCCGAGGGACGTGTTCCAATCGTTCGGCACCTTCGAGTATCCGGGGTGCTGCAGCACCGTCACCTTGTCGCCGGCGATGCGCGTCACTTCCCCATAAATGAACCGCATCTGAGGGGCCTTCGCCCAGGGGTTGGACGAGTTCGGGCCCTCGTTTCGGAATTCGGGGGCGATGACGTTGTGTTCAATGAAATAGACGACCTGTTCACCCTTGAAGAGGTCCAGGGTGCCGCCGTCGCTCTGCCAGTGGTTGGGGGTCACCCACCGGCCGGCCGGCAAGGGCAGCTCGGGTCCGGGTTTGGTCCCCTTGAAGTCGCGGGGAAGGACGTAGCTCACGTCGCTGAGGAGGAGCTTGCCGCCCTTGATGTCCGTCACGGAACCGGACATGGTCGCGATGAGCATGACTAGGCCCCCGGTGGGCCGGCCGCCCCCCACACCCACGCCGGGCGCGTTCACCTCACCACCGGCGCTGATGGCGACCTGACCGTTGGTGGGGCCCGGCGTTCGATTCCCACCCATCGTCCCCAGCCATTGTGCGCGACCGGCCAGGGCCAGCCCGGCGATGACGCAGGTGGCGACGGCGGCGGTCGCCCACACAGGCACCCTGAAGCCACGCCCAGCGGCAAGACGACCGCCCCGCAAGCCTTCCTCCAGACGCCGCCACAGAACGTCCGCTGAACCGGGCCAAGCCGGAGCCCGCTTTAGGGCCTGCCGGAGTTCGCGCTCGATTCCAGCATCTCCGATTCCTCTTCCTCCGTTTGCGGAAGGGTGGTCCATGGAAGTGACTCCTCTCACTCTTCAGCCATCCAGTTTCCAAGTGCTTTCTTCAGACGTTGCCTCGCATCGTAGAGTCTGGACTTCACGCGCCCCACCGGGATGCCTAGGATGGCGCCGATTTCAACTTCGCTGAGGTCGCGGTGGTATTTCAGGATGATCGGGAGACGGTATGGCTCGGGTAGATCCAGAACGGCCTTCCAGAGGGACGCACGTCTTTCCGCCTGCAACGCGACTTCCTCGGCACTGAGGCCGGCGTCACCCTCCGCGGCGTCCTTCCTTGCAGCGCCCTCCCCTATGGCTCCCTCAGGCGCGCGGCCGGCGCCCGCACCACCGGGACCCGGCAGAGACGACGCAGGGGGTTCATCCCACACCAAGGCGACTGGTATTCCCACTCTCGACGCTCTTCGGGCCACCCGACGGGCCTCGTTCACCACAATCCGGTGCAACCACGGGGCGAAAGGCCAGCCAGGGAGCAGCTTCCTCATCGACCGGAATGCCCGGGTGAAGGCTTCCTGCGCCGCGTCCTCCGCGGCCGCCCAATCGCGTGTGACGAAGAATGCCGTCCTGACTGCTTCGCCGGCATGGGCCCGATAAAGCAATTCAAAGGCCTGGATATCCCCTGTTCGACACCGTTCCACGAGCTTATTCTCATTTTCGTCTGGCCTTATCGGCAGCGGCAAGGAGCGTCCGGACCTCCCCAGCACTACGAAACTCTTGCTGGCTTGGATTTTGTTGCTCTCACTATACATACCCTCGCTTAGCTGACGAAGTTGGCTGCACAGAGGTTTTTTGTTTTCGTGAGGAATTCTTTGCTCATGCCCCTAACTCCATGGCGTTGACGGCTGTCTTTAGAGGTGAAGGCAGCAAGAAGGCGCGGCGCGGAGAGATGCCAGCTTTGGGCGAAGTACGGCAAGAAGGAGAACTGGAGCTGATTCAGTCGGCCCAGAAGGGCGACGGCGACGCCTTTGCACATCTGGTGAAGGGCTATGAGTCCTTCCTCCGCTCACTGGTGACCTTGTATCTCGGGTCCGCAAGGCAGGCCGACATAGCCGACGTGGCACAGGAGATCTGGACCGCCGTCTACCGCAAACTGTGGCAACTGGAGGACGGCGGAAAGTTCCTCCCCTGGCTCCGCCAGGTGGTGTACCACCAGTGCCTGAACTACCGCCAGAGGCGGACCCGGCTGGCCGGACACGAGACACTCCTAAGTCACGAGGCGTGGGTGCGGCTGGTGGAGAGCGTGGCCGACGAGGCGGGGCCCCTGGACGAGATTCTGGAGTCATCCGAACTTCGCCGCCTTCTCCGCGACAAGATGGCCGGCCTACCGGCGGACTACGGAAGGCTTCTCGGACTCCACTACTTCGAGGGGATGTCCTACGAGGAGATCGCCGAAGTCACGGGCCTCCCCATCAGCACCGTCCGCTGGCGCCTCCACCAGGGGCGCTCCCTGCTCCGATCTCGCTTGCTGACCTACATGGCAAACACGGGAGGGTTCTACAGATGAATGAGGACGAGAAGGAACGCAATGTCCGGTCCCTGCGCGGTCTCCTAAGCTCGATCAAGTCCGTCGCCGTTCAGGTGTCCTTGGACGCTGGCCTGGGTAAGGGGACCCCGGCTCTGATCGACGCCTACAACCGCTGCCTGAAGGCTCTGGGGACGATGAACCAGGAGAGCGACCCCCTACTCCCCGAGCTATTCCAGGAACTTCCCGCCGGCGCCGACGCGGACCAGGTCGGGGTGGCGGCTGCGCTTCTCCACGGCTATCTGGGCGGCTGGGAATCCGACATCGACTGGGAAGAGTCACCGAGGCACCGTGACCGACATGTGGTCATCGCCAGCCCTGGATGGCACAGCCACCACGGGCCGGCCGAATCTATCACCATTGAGAAGGGGCCGGACCGTGCCGGGAACTCCCCGGAACAGACTCCCACGCCCCCGGCCAAGGAGTAGATTTGAGGGCCTCTCCCGCGGGAGAGGTCCCCTCCTGTCTGGCTTTAGCTTAATCTGCCGCCTGCTCGGCCCCGGCCATGGCCTCTATCAGGCGCTCGGCCCTGACCGGGTTGAAGATGCCGCAGTGGCACTGGCAAGCCAGCGTCTCGGCGGCCTTCTTCGCCGTCCAGCTACCGGCGCGCACCCGCTCCACGGCGTCCTTGATGAGCGGGAAGCCCACCATTCCGTGGCCGCACATGGTCGAAACCTGCAGTACACCCGGGCTCGGCAGCCGCGCCGTGTTACCCCAAACCCCCAGCGAGTGCTCGATGGTGTGCCGCTCTACCCCGCCCGCCTCACAGCACGGCCCAAGGTGTTCGAAAAGCCCCGACAGCACGATGGACAGCCCCAGGTCGGCCGCCTTCAGGTCGGCCAGCGCCGCCGCCACCTTCTTGGGGTCGGTAAAGACGGCGTGATAGATGGAGTTGTCCTGCGTGCTGCGCCGTACCGTGGCGACGTCCTTGGAATACGTGTTGCCGGTGCGCATGTCGCCAAGGTTCACCGGCCCGTACTTCTCCACTATCTCCGAAAACTTGGCGTAGAGCGGGGCCGACCCCTTGGCGTTGATGCCCTGGGCGGCGATGGCGAAGATGATATAATCCCCGCTCAGGTTTTCGGCCGTCCCCTGGCG
Source organism: Bacillota bacterium (assembly GCA_021791495.1). GTDB lineage: Bacteria > Bacillota > Sulfobacillia > JAJYWN01 > JAJYWN01 > JAJYWN01. The sequence goes on along the minus strand of JAJYWN010000002.1, from coordinate 572 downwards.
ATGAAGGCTATGCGTCATAGCAGTGGTCAGTCCTCCTTCGCCCGGGGCCGCCCCAGGCCGACGTTGAGCTTGCCGTTGATGGACGGGGTGAACCCGGCCGCCTTGGCCAGTTCCACCGTGGGTACCGACCCGTCCGGCTCCACCCGGCACGACAGGTCAAGGCTGAAGACGGTGTCAAGGGTCGGCGCCACTTCCTTCAGACGCGTCAAGACCTCGACGACCCGTGACTGCGGCACCGCGAACTCCACGATGGCCGACAGCACTTTCTCGTCCAACACCTCCGGCGGCAGCGTGCCCTTGGTCTTATCCACCATGATGGAAGTGGTGGGGTTCTTCTCCTCGAAAGCGATACCCATGGACGCCACGGCCATGGACACCTTCTGGACATCGCGGAAACGGGTGCCCGTCCCCGGACGCCCCAGCTCCACGGCAATGCCGGCCCAACCGCGCTTGAAGCGGCCGGTCACGTCGTTGGTCTTCATCTCCTCGGTCCCCCGCCCCGGCACATTGGTGCTGGGATGGGTCTTCAAGGGATCGGAGAAGTCGCGCCGCAACACGCGCGGATAGTAGAT
>JAJYWN010000057.1 GCA_021791495.1 Bacillota bacterium | reverse complement strand
GGTGTATAAGGGATAGACCAGGTTGGATAGGCCGACGCCTTCGGCGCCGACCAGTCCGACTAGAGGAATGCGGTAGACCGCGCCAAGGATGCGGGTCAGAACGCCGGCCACGGCCAGCACCATGGCACCTTTCAGGAAGGACTCTCTCTTCATCCCGACCCCCAAGGCCACCGCAGCCTCGAAGCCCACCTGGAAGCAGCCGATGCGCGGGGCGGCCCGAAAATACCTCTATATTATACCATCGCCCTTCCGGCTGAACGCCTGACTCTTGGAAGCCGTTCGCGAAAGTGGTGAAGGCCGGGGGTTGAGAACCCTCGGTAATCCCCGTGCACCCCCGCGCCCGTCTCGCGTGCACCTCCGCCAACCTCCGCGAACCGCCCGCTCTCCCCCCACCCCCCCCACACCCCCGCGAACCATCAACATCGGGTTTCCAGCTTTCCTTCCCCGAGATAGTGAAAGGCGAGACTACATTGTCGATTCGGGACGCTTTTCCGCCAACACCACTGTGTCCCGAGTACTCCTTTTGGTTTTCGACCCGCCCGAAAAGATGGAGCGAGGCCCGGAAACGTATCGCGGCGGCGGTATGATCTCCTGGCTGCGGGGAGTCCGACCTGGGCATACTGCGGCTGCCTGCGATAATTCTATCTCCGAAATAGCCGTTCGACGTCTGGCCGCTGCCCGCCATGCCCGCGGGAGTGCTGCGACGGCCTCCCCGACCCCCCCTTGAGATAGAAATGTGTATTCGGGACACACCCGCCGGAGTGAGAAGGCGTCTGGAATCCACAGTTAAGCGCCGCAGCGCACAATCGGGCCCCTCAATGCCAGTCAACGGGTGTCGGGGCTGCGCAAACGGGCACCGGGGTGCCAAATACGCATTTCCGGGCAAGTAGGTGCCGGGCAAGCCGAAGCCCTTTCCGGACACTCCGGAAAGGGCTTCACCGAGTTCAATCTCAAGGCTGTCCCTCTTGGACTTCCCGCAGGCCTACTGCTCCATCTGCTTGGCCAGGAACCCCGCCGCCGTTTCGGCCAGCTTCAGCTCGAGTTCACCCAGCATGGCCTCGGGCTCCCGCGTCGTAATGATGACCGCGCCGATGGGGTCGCCGGCCGCCACGATGGGGGCGATGACCTCCGCCGTGTACTTGCAGCCTTCCTCCTCGTCCTCCAGCAGGCATTCCTTGCAGTACCGGTGCTCGCCCGGCTTGGTGATGAGGACGGCCTTGCGGTCTTCCATGACTTTCTCCACTGCGGGGCTGATGGGCTTGTTCAGGAACTCCTTCTTCGGCGCTCCCGACACCGCAATGATGTTATCCCGGTCGGCAATGAGGGCGATGTGTCCCACCGCTTCGTAGAGCGAATCGGCGTACTCCTTGGCGAAATCGCCCAGTTCACCGATGGGTGAATATTTCTTTAGGATAACTTCGCCTTCGCGGTCCACGAAGATCTCCAGGGGGTCGCCCTCGCGGATCCTGAGCGTTCTCCGAATCTCCTTCGGAATCACGACCCGCCCGAGGTCGTCAATGCGCCTGACGATACCAGTCGCTTTCACTCCCAGACCCCTCCCTACCTGCCTTGGAACGCTAGAGGAACCCTTGCCTAGCTCAACAGTAGTATATAGCCCTTTGACACTTTTATTCATTTCTGCCAAGGGCGGCGGCGGGCAAAAGTCCAGCTAAACGCCTAAGCGGGTCGGCGGGTGTCGCCGGCCTCGGAGAGAAGAGTTCCCAGCGCGGCTTCCAGCGTCTTCAGTATTCCCGCTGCGGCGAGACCATGCGTTTTCAAGGAAAGGACCAGCGCCCGTGAGGGCTGAATGGATAAACGGTCGGGTGAGAGCTTTGTCAAACGGTGGACATCGGCCGGCGAAACCTTGCGCATGGGGCCGAAGCGCACCGCTACCTCGCCCTTGCGCTGGCTGACGGCGGTCACGCCCAGCGCGCGGCTCTGCGCCTTTAGGCGGGCGATGGCCAGAAGGTTCGACACGGCCTCTGGCAGTTCCCCGAAGCGGTCTTCCAGTTCGGCCTGGACGTCGCGGGAGTCGGCGGCGTCCTCGATAGCCACGATTTTCTTGTACATTTCTATCTTCTGCCGCGGGTCACCGATGTAGGCGTCATCGATGTAGGCGTTCACCGGGAGTTCGATGACCGGCTCGACGATGGGCGGCGCCACTTCGCCCTTGAGTTCCTTCACCGCGTCCTCAAGCATCTGGCAGTAGAGGTCGAAGCCCACGGCCAGGATATGTCCGTGCTGCTCAGGGCCGAGGAGGTTGCCGGCGCCGCGGATCTCCAGGTCGCGCAGGGCGATCTTGAAGCCCGAGCCAAGTTCGGTGAATTCCTTGATGGCGCCCAGCCGCCGCTCGGCCGTCTCCGACAGCACCCTCTCCTTCCGGAAGGTGAAATAGGCGTAGGCCAGGCGGTTCGAACGCCCGACGCGGCCGCGCAGCTGGTAAAGCTGGGCCAGCCCCATCTTATCGGATTCCTCGACGATCAAGGTGTTCACGTTCGGGATGTCGATGCCCGACTCGATGATGGTGGTGCATACCAGGACGTCGGTCTCGTTCTGAAGGAAGTCCAGCATCACGCGCTCCAGCCGCTCCTCACGCATCTGCCCGTGGCCGATGCCCACCCGCGCCTCGGGCACCAGTTCCGACACACGCGCCGCCGCCCGATCGATGGAGTGGACCCGGTTCTGCACGTAATAGACCTGCCCGCCCCGGTCCAACTCCCGCCGGATGGCGTCGGCGATTAGGGCCTCGTCGTACTCCACCACGAAGGTCTGCACCGGGAAACGGTCCTCCGGCGGCGTCTCGATGACACTCATATCACGGATGCCGGCCAGGGCCATGTGCATGGTCCGCGGGATGGGGGTCGCAGAGAGCGAGAGGACATGGACGTTCTCGCGCAGTCTTTTCAGGCGCTCCTTATGGGCCACGCCGAAGCGGTGTTCCTCGTCGATGATCCAAAGTCCAAGGTCCTTGAAACGCACGTCCTCCTGGAGCAGCCGGTGGGTGCCCACCACCACGTCCACCCCGCCGGTGCGTAGCGCGCGCAGCGTCTTCTCCTGCTCCGCCTCGCTGCGGAAACGGGAGAGGAGGGCGATGTTGAAAGGGTAGCCCTTGAAGCGCTCGGTGAAGGTATTGAAGTGCTGCTGGGCCAGGATGGTGGTGGGGACCAGCACCGCCACTTGCTTCCCTTCCACCACGGCCTTGAAGGTGGCGCGCACCGCCACCTCGGTCTTACCGTAGCCGACGTCCCCGCACAGGAGGCGGTCCATGGGGCGCGGCTGTTCCATGTCCGACTTGATCTCGTCCGTGGCCTTCAGTTGGTCGGGCGTCTCCTCATAGGGGAAGGAATCCTCAAACTCCGCCTGCCAGGGCGCGTCGGCGGCGAAGGCGTGGGCCTCCGTGGTCTGGCGTACGGCGTAGAGGCGCAACAGTTCCTGGGCCATCTCGCGCACCGCGCCCCGGACCTTATTCTTCACTCGCGCCCATTCGGAACCGCCCAGCTTAAAGAGGCGTGGCTCCTCAGCCTCGGCCCCCACGTACTTCTGGACCAGCCCCAGTTGGTCGGTGGGGACGTAGAGGCTGTCCTCGCCGGCATACTTAATGAAGAGATAATCGCGGCTGACGCCCTCGATCTGGACCGTGCGGACGCCAAGGTATTTCCCGATACCGTGGTTGACGTGGACCACGTAGTCGCCGACCTTGAGGTCCTGGTAGCTGGCTAGGCGGATGCCCTCGCCGGGGGGGCGGGGCTTGGTACGGCGTTTGGTCCGTCCGAAGATCTCCGAGTCGGTGATGACGATCAGGTTGGCGGCGCCAGGGAGTTCAAAGCCGGTCTCCAGATCGCCGGCGGCCAGCCAGAATGCGGCCGGAGAGGGCGAAGGAGCGAGGTCAAGGGGCGTGGCGCCGGCCATCACAAAAGGCACTTCATATTCGCGCAGCCCGTGGGCCACCCGCTCCAGGCGGTCGGCCGTGGCGGATAACACCGCCACCGACGCCCCTCGCAGATACCAGCGGTGCGCCTCTTCCAGGAAAGGCTCGCGCTGCCCCTGGAAGGAGGCTACGGGCCGGGTCTCGGCGGCCACCACCAAGTCCGGGTCGACGAAAGGCGGCTTGCGTAGCAGGAGCGACAGGAAGATGGTGCGGCGCGCCCCCAAGGAACCCATCAGGCCCTCAAAGTCGGTGTAGAGACGGGCCTGCCCCGCCAATAGCCGGCCGGACCCGATCAGCGAAGCCACTGTCTCGCCGGTCTGCTTGCCGAAGTCGGTGGCGGCCTGCCGCAGCCGCGCCGGGTCGTCCACGAAAATAAGCGCATCGTCCCCCAGATACTCCACCAGCCCCGCCATTTCCGGGAAGACATAGGGGGCGTACTGGTCCATCTCCGGAGCGAAGGGATCCTGGGCCAGCCGCTCCAGGTGCGCCTCCACCCGCGACGCCAGCCGGTCCGCCGCCTCCTTCTCCCCCGCCTTCTCCAAGCGCTTCAGCGCCGCCGCCAAGTCCTTACGGATTTTGGCCGAAGCGCCGGCCACAGCGTCGGCCGGGAAAACAATTTCGCGCGCAGGCGGGAAGGCCACCCGCTCCAGGTCGCCCACCGAGCGCTGCGTGTCGACGGCGAAGGGGCGGATGCTGTCGACCTCGTCGCCGAAGAATTCCACCCGCACGGGATAGGCCAAGGTCAAGGGGAAGACGTCCACCAGACCGCCGCGCACGGCGAAGTCCCCCCGCGCTTCCACCTGATCCACGCGGCCGTACCCTTGGGCGGCCAACGCCGCCACCAGACGGTCGAGGGCCAGCTCCTGTCCCTTGACCACCTCGATTTCGGCCGCGCGGAACAGGTCCACCGGCATGAGCAGGCGCAACAGGGCCCCCAAGGGGGCCACCACCACCCGCAGCCGCCCGCGGGCCAGACCATCGAGGATCGACAGGCGGCGGCCGAAGATGTCCGAACTCTCGGCAATGACCTCGAAGGGCAGGACTTCGAGCGGGGGCAGCACTTCCACGCTCTCGTCGGGAAGCAGGGTCAGAAGGTCGTCGCGCACCCGCTCGGCCTGCTGGAGGGTGGCCGTGACGTAGAGCAGCGGCGCGCGCCGCCGGGCCACCAGCGCCGCCGCCAAGAAGGTCTTCTGTGAGCCCGCCAGGCCGTGGACCAGGGGCCGGGTCTTGCCCGACTCCAGCCCCTCGGATAGCGTGCCGAAGGCCGGCCAGACAGAGGCAAGGTTCAGCAGTCTATCCACCTCTCACCGGCCGCCTTTCCTTGGGGTTTTGGCCCGCACCATGGCCCTCAGTAGGGAATAGTTCCACGCCGCATGCAAGGCGAACGCTCCCAGCGCCCCCGCCGCCCAGGGCCACCACGAACCCGCCTTCGCACCCGCACCCGTGCCAACGGCGACCAGCGAAGCGACCACAGCGGTCACCGCCCCAAACGCCAAATGCGAGGCCGCCGCGGCGAAGACCGGAGTCCAGGGCACGGCCGGCACCCCGCGGTGCGCCGTGCGGGCGGGGTCCGCCACCATGTCCTTGACCCCTTCGACCAGGCCGAACCCGGCGTGTACCAAAATCACCAGGGGCCCACCCGCCAGGGCCATGGCCCAAAAGGTCTTAGCTGCCTCTTCCACCGCCGGAGATACAAAGGCCACGCCCCACCACCCAAAGGGAGGAACCGCCCAGCGGTTTCCGGCCCAGGCGGTGAGGCCCGCTAGGACAACGGCGGCCGCCCACCCGAAGACAGGGTTACCGCTCACTGCCGGTCTTTCTCCGCGGCCTCGGCTTCATCGTCCCGGCGGTTGAACAGGTTCATCGCCCGCTCGACCCCCTCACCCGTCACCATCTCGACGGCATCCGCCGCCCTTAGGATGGCCCTGTCCAGGAGCTGGGTTTCCTCCAGGCTGAACCCGGTCAGCACGTGCCGCACGGCGTCGCCCTCCGGCGGGCGCCCGATGCCGATCTTGATGCGGAGGAATTCGGAGTCGCCGATCTCGGCGATGATGGAATCGATGCCGTGGTGTCCGCCGGACCGGCCGCCGAAGCGCAGGCGCAACCGGCCGAAGGGCAGGTCCATGTCGTCCTGGACCACGACAAGGTCGGCCGCGGTCAGGCCGTTCCCGCGCAGTACCCGCGAGACGGCCAAGCCGCTGAGGTTCATGTACGTCAGCGGCTTGAGTAAAACTACTTTCTCGGTTTTGATGTACCCGGGCCCGGCGCTGGTCTCGCCCCGTTTCTTCAACGTAATGCGGTGGCGGCGCCCCAGCTCGTCCAGGACCATGAAGCCCACATTGTGCTTGGTCCCGGCGTACTCCGACCCCGGATTGCCGAGGCCGACGATGAGTTTCAAGCCAAACTAGTCCTTCTCTTAGTCCTTTTCTTCTTCTTCCTTCTTGCCCTTCTTCACTACTTCGGGCTCGGCCGGAGTAGCGGCGGCGCCGGCGGTCCCGGCGGCTTCGCCCGCGGCCGGCTCCTCTTCCACCGTACGCTTGGGCGCCACGATGGACACGATGACCTCGTCCGCCTCGGAGACGAGGGTGACCCCTTCGGGCAGCGGCAGTTGACCGGCGGTGATGCTGTCGCCGATATCCAACTTGCCGATGTCCGCCCGGATGTGGTCCGGGATCTGGGTGGGCAGGCACTCGATCTCGATTTCCCAGAGCTGGTGCTGGACGACCCCGCCGCGGGATTCCACGGCGTGCTCGCCCACCAGCGTCACGGGGACGGTGGTATGGAGCTTCTCGGTGAGGTCAATCTCCTGGAAGTCAACGTGCAAGTAGTTGCCGCTGACCGGGTCGACTTGCAGCTCCTTGATAACGGCCGTGGGCGGGTTGGCCGCTCCGGCGCTTTCCAGGCGGAGCAGGTTATTGCGACCCGACCCGGTGGCCATCACTTTCTGGAAATCACGGGTCTTCACTTTCACTGCCGTGGCCGCCCGACCGCCGCCGTAAACCACTGCCGGGACGTAGCCGGAACGGCGGAGACTATGGACCAGGCCTTTGCCGGTTTGGCGCGGTTCTACTTCAAGGCCGATGATCTGCATCTAGTGGGACTCCTTTCAACGCTTAAAGCTGTGCTCCAGGCCAAATAAGGCCATTCCTTATCTTATGGTCTTTTTCCAGGCCTGTCAAACTGTACGCCATCTATCGCGAGAGTCCACCGAAGTGCACTTGGCGAGGAAGTCCTCGATAACCCGCCATTCCACCCGCGGTTCGTGCCGAGGCGCCGCGGGGACCACAGGTGGAGTAAATCCCAGACACCTTTCTCGAATTGACAGGGTATCTTGGTTTTACCCCCCTTCGTGGAACCATACCCTGGGGGGGTATTAGAGAGCCTTCTTGGGCCTTTGCCGCCGACTGTCGGAACCCACCCGTGCCCCGTCACGAACCTATTTTCCTCCGGGCTGTCGCGCTATCCGAAAACGCGAATGTGAACTCACGCGTTCTAGCAGCAGAAAGGAAAGCAAGGTCTCGTGATCCACACCCCCGGAGATTTGCCGCCTCCTCGTGAAAGCCGGCTCAATCGCCGGGGGTAAAACCAAGATACTCTGTTGGACTTGGAAGAGTATCCCGAATTGACTCCCAAGACCCCATGGCGGCGGATACCCCCCACCCCACGATACGCACCACACACGCACCTTCTCGGTCGCCAACTGTCCGGAGGCAGGCTTGGGTTAGGAATCTAGCTGAAAAGGGTCGAAACCGAATGGTTTTGGTGCACCCGGCCGATGGCCTCGGCGAAGATCTTGGCGCAGGAAAGCACTTTGAACTTATCGTGCGAGTTCGCCGGCGTCAGCGGGATGGTGTTCATGACCACCACTTCTTCGACGGGCGCGTTCCCCAGCTTGGTCGGGGCTCCGCCGGAGAAGATGCCGTGGGTGCAGCAGGCGTAGACCTCGTTCGCGCCCTTCTTCTTCAACGCCTGCGCCCCAAGGGCGATGGTCCCGCCGGTATCGATGATGTCATCGACCATGATGGCGGTCTTGCCTTTCACCTTGCCAATGATGTTCATGATCTGGGCCTTGTTGGGTTCGGGACGCCGTTTCTCGATAATGGCGATTTCGGCCCCCAGTCGGTCGGCCAGGGCGCGGGCACGCGTGACGCCGCCCAGGTCGGGCGAGACCACCACTGGGTTAGGAAGGTTCTTAGCCTTAAAATACTCGGCCAGAATGGGCATGGCGGTCAGGTGGTCCAAGGGGATGTCGAAAAACCCCTGGATCTGGCCGGCGTGGAGGTCCATGGTCAGGACCCGCGAGGCGTTGGCCGTGGTGATGAGGTTGGCCACCAGCTTGGCGGTGATGGGTTCGCGGCCGCGGGTCTTGCGGTCCTGACGGGCGTACCCGAAGTAGGGGATGACCGCGGTGATGCGCCGCGCGGAGGCCCGCTGGAGAGCGTCGATGATGACAAGGAGTTCCATAAGATTGTCGTTCACCGGGCCGCAGGTGGGTTGGATGACGAAACAGTCGTCGCCGCGGACGTTTTCCTGAACGATGACCTTGCACTCGCCATCGGAGAAATGCCCCACTTCCATCTTTCCCACCGGAATCTGCAGGTGAGAGCAGATCTCGTCCGCCAGAGCCCGGTTAGCGTTGCCGCTGAAAACTTTCAAGCTGCCATCTTTGCCGTATTCACTTAGTACCACTGGACTGTCCCCCCTACGACTTGCGGTGCTTCCGGTCGACCCAACCCTCGATATTGCTCTGGCGCGCCCGGGCTACGCCCAAGGCCTTCGCCGGCACGGTGTGGGTGATGGTCGATCCCGCTGCCACATATGCCCCCGGCTCAACCGTCACCGGCGCCACCAGGTTCACATTGCAGCCCAGAAACGCCCCGTCCCCAATCGCGGTGTGGTGCTTGGCCACACCGTCGTAGTTCACGAAGACCACACCGGCGCCCACGTTAACGTCATCCCCCAAAGCAGCGTCCCCGATGTAGCTATGGTGTGACACCTTGGTGCCGCGGCCGATGGTGGAGTTCTTGATCTCGGCGTAGTTGCCCACCCTGGCCCCGTCCTTCACGTCGCTGTCCGGGCGGAGGTGGGAGAACGGACCGACCGTGACGCCCCCGCCGACCTTGCTCTCCTCGATGACCGAGTAAAAGACCTTCGACCCATCTCCGATCTCCGAGTCAACGATGTAGGAACTCGGGCCAATGACGCAGTCCCGTCCGATGACGACCCGGCCGCGCAGCACGGTGAAGGGAAGAATGACCGTATCTTGGCCGCACTGGACTTCCGGTCCGATATGGGTACTCTGGGGGTCCAGCACGGTGACCCCGGCGGCCATCAGGGCGCGGGCCATCTTGAAGCGCAGAGTGGCGTCGCATTGCGCCAGTTGGGAGCGGGAATTGATTCCCTGGGTGATCTCGCTGTCCTCGGCCATGACGGCCTCGACTTGGTGCCCCTTCCCGAGAAGCGCCGGGATGACGTCCGGCAGGTAGTACTCGCCCTGGTCGTTATCGGAACGGAGTTCCATCAAGGCTTCCGCCAGAGGTGGCTGCCGGAAGGCGAAGACGCCGGCGTTGATCTCGTTGATGCGGCGCTCTTCGTCGGTGGCGTCACGCTCCTCGCGCACGGCCTTGACCTTACCGTCCTCGTTCCGGAGGACACGCCCGTATCCCGAGGGGTCGCGCATACGGGTGGTCAGGATGGTGGCGGCGGCGCCGCGGCTTTCGTGCAAAAAGAGGAAGCGGTCCAGGAGCCCGGAGGTGACCAGCGGCATGTCGCCGTTCATCAAGAGGATGTTCCCCCGGAAATCATCGAGGGCCTGTACGCCGGTGAGCGCGGCGTGTCCGGTGCCGAGCTGCTCCTCCTGGACGGCGAACTGGACCCGGCCGGCTACCGCGGACTTCGAAACCAAGTCCTTCACTTCGTCGGCCCCGTGCCCGACCACGACGACGATTCTTTCTAAGTCTAGCGGCTCCAGGGCTCGCAGGACCAACCGGATGACGGGCTCTCCGCCGACCTGGTGGGTGACTTTGGGGTGAGTCGACCGCATGCGCTTCCCGAGTCCCGCGGCAAGTACTACGGCCACCGTTCCGGCCATTCTTAATTACCCCTTCCAGCGATATCTTTTAGTGGGTATGGTTGGGATTAGACTTGTCTACCGTCCGGCGAGTGTATTCAACAACCAGGGGGGGTTTCCTGTCCGGTCGAGAGAACCTGGCAGAAGGGGGAAAGGGGTTGGGTTTCAGGCCTTTTCCGGAAAGGAGGCGAGACAAAGCGAGAGGAGGCGTGATGCCGAAAAAGTCAAAAAAGTAGGGCCACGTCTTATCATCTGGCCAGAGCCAGATGAAGGAATTCCTTCCGATTCGACGAATTACTGCCGTGCGATTCGTGTCCCGTAGTAAATCCAAAAGTAAGGAGGTGAAAGAATAGTGAACGCGTTCTTTGTCAAGGGTTACACCGTCGACGCCCTTGCGATGATTCTTCTCTGCATCGCGGTGTGGGTTCTCATCACCCGTGCCAGGGCGGGCATGAAGATTCCGGCCATCAACAAGATCGCCGGTCTCGAAGCCTTGGACGAAGCCGTCGGCCGTGCCACGGAAATGGGCCGTCCGGTCCATACCACCCATGGTCTGGGCGGTGTCTCCGATGCTGAAACCTTCGCCTTCTGGGGCGTGCTGGGCCACGTGGCGAACATGTGCGCCAAGTACGACTGCCGACTCATCAACACCTGCCGCAGCTATCTGGTCATGACCGTCAATACTGAGATCATCAAGCAATCCTACCTTGAAGCCGGTCGCCCCGACGCTTTCAACCCGGACGACGTGCGGTACCTCTCCCCATCCCAGTTCGGTTACACCACCGCCGTCGTCGGCATCTTCGCCCGTGAGAAACCCGCGGCCAACATCATGGTCGGCTACTTCTACGCCGAGGCCCTGACGCTGGCTGAAGTCGGATCTCAAGTGGGCGCCGTCCAGATCTCCGGGACGACCTCCACCGCTCAGCTCCCCTTCTTCGTAGTAGCCTGTGACTACACCCTTATCGGCGAGGAGATCTACGCTGCTTCGGCCTACATTTCCAAGAACCCCGTCCTGGTCGGTTCGCTGGTGGCCGAAGACTGGTACAAGATCCTGATCATCGCCGCGGTCCTCGTCGGCACGGTGATCGCCAACGTCATCGGCCCGAAGGACAAGAACTGGCTGGCTGAGTTCTTGAAGAAGTAGTCCATACTCCATTCTGGCTGGATAAGGAGGTGTAAGAGTGCGTAAGGAACTTCCGCTTATCATTACCCTCATTGGCGGCCTGCTCGCCATGGTCGGCAAGTGGACGGTGTGGGGCGATCACATCAAACTCCTCACCTATACCGACCAGTTCGATACTCTCGTCGGTGTCATGGCCATGATGGTCGGCGCCATCAACCTGACCCGTATCCACGGCCTGAACGTCCAGCGCCGCCGCAGTGGGTATGCCTTCTCCATCGTCCTTCTGGTAGCCATGTGGGCGTACTTCGTCCTCGGGGTCATCGAAGGGTATCAAGGGAAGAACTTCCGGTGGATCTACAACAACTTATACCGGAACATGGACGCCACCATGTTCTCCATGTTGTGCTTCTACATCGCGTCCGCGGCCTACCGGGCCTTCCGGATCCGCACGCGTGAGGCCACCGTCCTGCTTATCGCCGCCGCCTTGGTCATGCTCGGTAAGGCTCCTCTCGGAGAAACCATCTGGGCCAAGTTTGGCGATGCCTCGAACTGGATCATGCGTATCCCGAATACCGCGTCCATGCGCGGTATCGCCATCGGGGCCTACCTCGGCGGTTTTGTCACAGCCCTGCGCATCCTCTTGGGCATCGAGCGTGCCCACCTGGGTGGCATGGGCGGTTCCGTGCAATGATCCTCTCTGAATTAGCACTCCTGGTGTAAGGAGGTGTAAATCGAGAATGTGGGAAAAGCTTCAGAATATTGACCGCCGGTGGATCTACCTTCTGATGGCGATTGTCATCATGATCCCGATCCTCAAGCCCATGGGCCTCCCGATTAAGACTAGCGAAGAGACCCAGACGGTCTATGACGCCATCGGAGCTCTGAAGTCCGGTGACGTCTTGTGGATCGGCGGCGACTACGGTCCCTCCAGCGCGCCTGAACTTAGCCCGATGGCCGTTGGTCTGGTGACCCAGGCTTTCAAGAAGAATCTGAAGGTCGTTGTCTACTGCATGTGGCAAGACGGCGCCCAGCTGATGCAGACCATCCTGGAGGATGCCGGCAAGAAGTACAACAAGACTGAAGGCACCGACTGGGTGAACCTGGGGTGGAAGCCCGAGTCCGTCATCGTTCTCAGGAACTTGACGGACAATATCGCCAACGCCGCCAAGACCGATTTCCACGGCAAGGCCATCGACAGCATTCCCCTGATGCAGCAGGTGAAGGCCCTCGACCCGAAGTACGTGGCCTTCGCCTTCGACCTGTCCACCGGTAGCCCGGGGACCAGCGATTACCTCAAGTACATATATGAGGCGAAGAAGATCCCCATTTCCGTTGGTGTTACGGCCGTTTCCGCTCCGGGCGCCATGCCTTACGTCCGGGCCGGCCAGTATAAGGGCATCTTGAACGGGATGCGCGGCGCCGCTGAGTACGAGCTGCTGAACAAGATACCGGGTCCGGCTGTGAAGGGCATGGACGCTCAGTCCCTCGGCCACTTCATGATTCTCATCCTGGTCATCCTGGGTAACATCGGTTACCTGATGAGCCGGAAGGGATAGGCCCGTGTGTCACATAGGTCTTCACGCTTTTGGGTCTTGCCCAGGGAGGTGAAAACGTGCATATCTCGAGTGATTACGGAGTGTGGCTCGGCGCCATCCTGACATTCTTCATCCTCAGCTATCTCTATAAGGAGAATCCCTTCTTCCGGTTTGCCGAGCACCTGTTCGTCGGCGTAGCTACCGGTTTCGGCATGACGGGTGACTGGGACCAGTACCTCAAGCCGGCCATCACCAAGGACATTATCAAAGATGGCAAGTTCTGGGAGATCCTCCCGATCCTTTTCGGGTTACTGATCTACTTCCAGTTCTTCCCCAAACTCTCGTGGCTGGCGCGGTTCCCGATGTCTTGGTGGGTGGGGTATGGCTCGGGCTACGTCCTGGCCTTCAGCCCGGCCCCCTTCATCACGCAGATCAACAACAGCTTCCAGCGTTTTGCGGTTGATGGCTCACCCGGGCAAACTATCAATAACATCATCTTTTGGGTGATGTTGATGGGCACCCTCTGCTACTTTGTGTTCACCGTGAACCGGGAGAAGAACAAGGTCTTCGGCTATCCCGCTTGGATCGGACGCTGGGCCATCATGATCGGCCTCGGCGCCGCGTTCGGTGGGACCGTCATGGCCCGTATCTCTCTGTTCATCGGCCGCTTGCAGTTCCTCCTCGGCAACTGGCTTGGCGCCGTGAAGTAACTGCTCCGTTTGGATTGGGGCGGTAAGAAGTTCATCGGGAGGCCCGCACCGTATGGGTGCGGGCCTCTTCTCTTCTTCTCCAGGTTCCTTCCCCACGCTCCTCGTCCTGTCACGGCACTTTTTGTCCCGTTGGCCTCTTCTTTCTACGCAGAGGTGAGGCCGCCGGTTTCACCAGAGCCGGCGCCCGCTATCGGCGGATTCTTGCGGGTCGGGCGGTGGTGGGAGCGCGTATCGTGGGTGGAGGTGCCGTCGTAGCGTACATAACTGTGGTAGGCGGAACCGCCTGCGTGGTCCGTCTCAGCGTCCCGGCCCCCGAGGCCTTCTTCCTGACTCTGGCTGGCCGACACCGAGATCGGGGTGTTTGATTTCATCCCGCTATCCTGGCCGGACCAAGCGGCTGATCTGGCCGCCTCATGGACGCCAGTGGCTTCTCCGCTCGCCCCGTTCCCATCACCCGCGTCGTTCTCCGCGGCGGCGGCCAGAGTAGCTACCACCGGTTCGGCCGCGGTGGCCGGTACGGGCTGCATCGCGCCGGTCACCGCCTGCACGGTGACTTCGGTGGCTAGGGCCGCCGGATGACCGGCCATCTCGGCCGACGTCGCTGTGGCCGGGAGCGGGGAGGCTGGCCCGACGGATACGGGTCCATCGGTCGCCGTGCCGGCGGCCACGCTCGTCGCCCCCGGCGTTGTAGCCGCGACCGCTGACCCGACTGTCGTTCCGGCCGCCGGCGCGGCCGTGGCTGTCACCTCTTCCGCCGATGAGGTAACCGGGCTGTCGGGACCCGCCTCCATGGCCAGGGTGTACTTCTCCAGCACTGCCTTCTGCATCGCTTCGCGCGCCTCAGCCGTGATGGGATGGACTAAGTCCTTGAAGGTCCCGTCGGCCATTTTCTTTGAGGGAAGCGCGACGAAGAGACCGTTCACACCGAGGATCACCTTGACCTCGTGCACTACGAAGTCCGCCCCCACCGTAATGCTCCCCACTGCCTTAACCTTGCCAGAGCCACCGACCTTCTTCATCCGGACATCGGTAATGTTCAAACTGGACTCCCCCTCATGGAAGAATTTGGGTGATGACTGCCTTCCGGCAGGCAATAGCAAATCCTCCCACTGGGAATTGGGGAAGAGGAAAACCTGTCGACACGTGGCGGGATGGGTCGGTAGCTGACTTAGTACTACCTGCTCCTAGTCGGGACGGCTTTCTTCCAACTCCCGGGCGTCACCACGGCACGCCGGGCAGCTTCATCCACTTCGTGCAGGACGGTGAAGGAAATGTAGTCCTCCACCATCTTCTTTTCGGGTTGAGCCGTTTCCATGAGGACGGCCAGCCCCACCACCTGGGCCTCGAACTCCCGCATCAGTTCGACCACTCCGCGAGCGGTGCCCCCGGCCTTCATGAAGTCGTCGACCACCAGGACACGCGCCCCGGCCGGCAGCGACCGGCGCGGTAAGGACATGGCCTGGATGCGGCCGGTGGTGCCGGAGACGAAGGTGATGCTGACGGCCGGCCCTTCGGTGGCACGGGCGTCGCGCCGGGCGACGACCAGAGGCAGGTTCATGGCCTGGGCCGAGAAGAGAGCCAGCGGGATGCCCTTGGTCTCCACGGTGACCACGAATTGTGGCTCAGCCGGGGCATATAACCCGGCGATGATTTCTCCCAGCCGTCCCGCCCAATAGGGCGAGAAGACCAGGTCGGTCATGTAGAGGAACCCGCCCGGTAGAATGCGATCGGGCGATTGCAGGCGGGCACAGAGTTCTTCAACGATCTCGTCTCCCGAAGCGGCGCTGACCGTGGGATGAAAGACTACGCCGCCGGCCGCGCCGGCCACTGTCTCCACGCGTCCCAGGCCCCGCTCCTCGAGCCCCTCCTTGATAGTGGTCAGGTCCTCGCTGATGGTGGATTTGGCCGCGTCCAGAACGCCGCTGAACTGGGACAGGCTGATCAGCTCGCCCGGTCGGGAAGTCAAGAGGCGCGTCAGCGCCGCCAGCCGGCGCCCTCGGCGCCAGCGACCGCCGCCACCGCCACTCTGGTCCGGGCTACCGGAGGCACTGGTGCCGGAGCCATTCGTGGCCCCGCCATGGCCGCCGGCTTCGGGTCTCACGAACGGTCTCCCAGAAGAGAATGGACCAGTTCCAGATCGCTGGGCTTGTCCACATCCACGGCCACTTCCGGGTCGTGGCAGATGACGGCCTTTCCGGTGACGCCGAATAGCTGCCCCACCCGGCGCTCGATGTCGGCGATCCCCAGGCGCTTCAGCACCAGCCGGATGAGGAAGGACCAACCCAGGAGGCTGGCCATCTTCAGCACGTCCTTGCGGGCGGCGAAGAAGTCCTCCGCCACAGGGAGTTTCGCTTCCACGATGGAAGCGTCAAGGAGAAAGATGTTGCCACCGGTGAACGTCCCCTCGCGCACGGTCCCGTACGTGCGGTGCATGCCGGGGAACTTCTTATCATTGTCTTCTCGGGAAATGACGGGGTAGTAGAGCTGCGCCGGCTTGGCCAGGCAGTCGGCCACCAGCCGGTCGATGATGGCCGGGGTCACCAATGGGATGTCCGACGCGCAGATGAGCAGGTAGCCCTCGGCGCCCAGCGCCTTCAACCCCCGCCTGAGATTATCGATGGCCGAGTCCCCGGCCTCCACGAAGGTCAGATTCCGGCCGGTGATGCGGCCGCGCATGGCCTCCACTGGTCCCACCACGGCGATATGGTCGACGCTGCTGGAACCCGAGCAGGCGTCGACGATGTACTGGGCCATGGGCCGACCGCCGAAGTCGATCAGGGCTTCCCATTCGTCGGTGGCCACATCTTTCAGCTTGCCTGTGTTCCGCCGTCCCGCCAGAATCACCGCGTTGATTTCCTTACCGCCGGCCGCCACGGCGAACGCCCCCTTCCTGAAAAAACGCTAGTTACTTCGGCCCGCCCCCCGCGAATCCTGCACCTCGGCCCCTGGGGGCCGCTGTCGCGCCGGACCCGCCGGGTCCGCCGGGCGAACACCGAAGGGAACGGCTTCCACCGCGCGAGACCACAACCCGCACGCAGCCAAGGCCGTGGCCGCCGCCCGAGCTTCGCCCTCCGAGGCCGCCGGAGCCCAAAAAGTGCCGCCGCTGCCCGACAAGTGCGGCGTAAGCCCGGCGTCGCGCATGGCCGCCCCGGTATTTCCCAACGCGGGTTCCAGTCGGCGGGCCGGGGCTTCCAGGTCGTTCTTCCCCAATAGAGGCAGTTCACCCAGGAGGCGCGCCGGTTCGGCGGCCCTCAAACTCAACCATGCGGTGGCGTCGCGTGCCGCCAGCGACCAGGAGCCACCGCCGGCCTTCTCGATTCCGGCCATCTTGGTTGCCCGGTCCTCGTCCAGAGTTCTGTACACCTGCGGCGTCGAAACGACGATACCGCTGTTCGCCAGGACCAACCAGCCGGCCACGGCAGGCAAGGGTAAGACTCGCTCTCCCCGTCCCGCCGCCAGCGCCGTGCCCCCGTAAATGAAGAAGGGGACGTCGCTTCCCAACTCGCCACCCAGTTCAATCAAGGCCTCCGCCGGTAACCCGAGGCGCCAAAGTAGGTTTAGCCCCACCAAGGTCGCCGCGGCATCGGCGCTACCGCCTCCCAGGCCCCCGCCGGCGGGAATGCTCTTTATGATCTCGATGTCGACCGGCCGGGCCAGTTTCCCTCCCCTGAGCCTCCCGGTGCGCTCGGCCAGAGCCACTGTTGCCCGCCAGACAAGGTTCTCCGGCCCCGCCGGTACCGAACCGACCGATGCGACGGCCCCGGTTCCGACGGTCGTTCCGGCCCCCCCCGTGGCAACAGTCAGGGTGGAACCGGAGGCGGGGTCAGTCCACGCCGGCGGTAATGGACCAGCGGTCGGGGAAGGCAGGGAAGGCCGCGGCCCAGGTCCTTCGCTCAGGCGGACCTCGTCGAAGAGGGAAATAGCCTGCATCAGGCTGGCCACTTCGTGATAGCCATCGTCGCGCCGAGGACCCACGCACAGAAGGAGATTCACCTTCGCCGGCACTTGAAGCCGGAGGGCACTCGGCGCACCATATCCGTTTTGTCCGTTCGGGCCGTTTGGGGCTTCTATGAAGGGACCGGGCATGCTGCCACCTCCGTGCCCTTTTTCTTGGCCGCCGCCCGCTCTACCTCCCATTCCTTTCTCCGCACGCCCACGCCCCACTCACGCACCGCTTACCCGTCACTCGCCACTCGCGCGTCGCTCGCGTGCCGCTCACCGGACCGCGTCCGCCCCCACCGCCCTTGCCGCTGTCCTCATCTCCACATCCAGCTCCCGCAGGACCCGGTCCAACTTCTCATACTTCTCATAGATCACCACGATCAGGTCCTCCGGTCCGCACATCTCCATGGCGGTGCGGATGGCGTCCTTCTCGCCGAGGACCATAGAGACGGACTCCGGCGGCATACCCGCATCGCGCGCCCCCCGCCAGAGCAGGCCGGCGGTCTCGCCGGGCTGCCGGCCGCGCTTATCTTCATCCTCGCGGATCACCAGGCGGCTGAACCCGTGGGCTGCCGTCAAGCCGAAGCGGTAGAGATCGTCGGACGGGCGGTCCCCCGGAGCGGTGATGACACCGATGGTACGGCGCGCACCCAAAGCCTTGATGAAGGGTAGCAATACTTTCAACGCGGGAGTGTTGTGCCCGTAGTCGATCAGGATCTTCCGCCCCGCCACGGTGCGCAGTTCGGCCCGGCCCTGGTTGGCCGCCGGGACAGAGCCGAACTCCTTCAGGCAATTCACGATGGCTTCGACGGAGTGTCCCAGGCAGTGCAGGGCCCCCGCGGCCGCCATGGCGTTTTCGATGTTATGGCGCGCCTTGCCGTTCCAGGTGCAGGGTATGCGCCGGTAATGCAGAAGCGGAGTCTCGCCTTCCGGTGTGGCCAGGGTCAGCACACCTCGCTTCAGGAAGATGGCGCGCCCGCCGCCCAGAACGTGGCGTCGCAGGGTCAGGTTGTCCCCCTTGGCTGAGAAAAGGAAGACCGAGCCGTAGCAGCGATCCGCCATACCGAGGACCAGCGGGTCATCGGCGTTCAGCACAGCCCATCCGTGCTCCGGCACGGCCTCGACCAACAGGGACTTGATGTGCACCAGGTCTTCCAAATCGTCCACGCCGTCCAGACCCACGTGGTCCCAAGCCACATTGGTCACCACCGCCACATCGCACCAGTCGAAGGCCAGCCCGCCCCGGAGGATTCCGCCGCGCGCCGTTTCCAGCACGGCCACCTCCACCTTGGGGTCGGACAGCACGATCCGGGCGCTGCGCGGTCCGGTCGTGTCACCCTTGGCCACCTGGCGTCCCCCCACGAACACGCCTTCGGTGGTGGTCATTCCCACACATTTTCCCTGCTGGCTGAAGCCGAACCCGATCAGCCGCGTAACGGTGGTCTTGCCGTTGGTGCCCGTGATGGCACAGATGGGCACGCGCGCGTCCGTTTGGTCTGGGAAGAGGTAATCCACCACCGCGTCGGCTACAGGCCGCCCTTTGCCTTCGGAAGGATAGAGATGCATCCGCAGCCCAGGAGCAGCGTTCACCTCGATGATGGCGCCACCCTCTTCGTCCATGGGCCGGCCGATGTCTGGCGCCACCACATCGACGCCCGCCACATCCAGGTTCAGCAGTTCGACGGCGCGTACCACCATTTCGCGGTTATAGGGGTGGGCCTCGTCCGTCACGTCCCGCGCCGTCCCCCCCGTGGAGAGGTTAGCGTTCTCACGCAGCAAAACCACAGTCCCCGCCGCCGGAACGGCCTCGGGGGTATACCCCTGTTTGGACAATGCCAGCAGCGCCTCAGGGTCGATCTTGATCTTGGTGAGGCGCTTTTCGTGTTCTTCGCCCCGGTCCGGGTCGCGGTTCACTTCTTCCACCAGCTTAGTGATGGTGGACAACCCATCTCCCACTACCGAGGCCGGCCGACGTTCGGCCACCGCCTCCACTTTTCCGTTCACCACAAGGAAACGGTATTGCCGCCCCCGCACGAACTGTTCCACCACCACTTCCTTATCGTGTCTGGTGGCGGCGGCGAAGGCGCGACGCACGTCGGCCTCACTGCGCAAATCCAGCGAAACGCCTTTACCCTGGTTTCCGTTGCGCGGCTTGACCACCACCGGGAAACCCAAGGTCAGTGCCAGCTCCACGGCCCCTTCCTCGGTGGCTGCGGCGCCCCCCAAGGGAACGGGCAGACCGCTATCGTTTAGTATCCTCTTGGCCGTGGTCTTATCGCCGGCCAGGTCGGTGCCGAGACAAGGGGTGCGATCGGTCACGGTGGCGCGCACGAAGCGCCGGTGCTTACCGTATCCCAGCTGCACCAAGCTGTCGTCGCCCAGCCGGAACACCGGTATGCGGCGCTTCTGGGCGGCCTGTACGATGGACGCCGTGCTGGGGCCCAGTTCCGTGACGGCTGCCAGGCGAGCCAGCTCTGCCGCCACCGCCGCTCCGTCGGTGCGCGTCCTGTCCACCAGACCTTTCACCAATTGGAAGGCCTCTTCGCCGGCCGCCAGAGCCGCCGCCCTGGCCCGGTATTCGAAAACGATGCGGTAGACCCCCGGCTTCTCCGCCCGGCGGGTTTTCCCGTAAACCATGGCGATGCCGGCCATTTCCTGCAGCTCCAAGGCCACGTGTTCGATGACGTGCCCGAGGAGAGTCCCTTCCCGGACGCGCTCCAAGAACCCGCCCGGTGTCCCCCGGCTGCAGGTATGGGCGGCCAGGCCGGGCAGGCAGGCCACGAGTTCCCGGTCGAAGCCGGGGAACTCGTTGGTCATCCTCTTGGCGTAAGGCCCCAAGTCCACGATCATTTCCACCACCGGATAGTGGCTGTGGACATTCCGGCCATCAAAGGCTTTGATACTCTTCAGCTCCATGTCGGACCCCCATCATCCGCGCGAATGGGAAACACAGTTGAGAATGACATCGAAACGGGACGGCGGACGGCGGTTTTGGGCGCTGCTCTAGGGAACCAGCACCTGGCGGCCCCGGAGGTCGTATCCGTAATCGGACGGCAGAATGTGCATGACCACCTGGGAAAGAGCCAGGGGATCGTCGGGGCTGGACTCTGAAGCGTTGGTGTGCTGGATGGCACTGCCGTCAAGGACGGTCACGGTCTGCGAACCGATGACGGTGAACCGGAGGTCGCTCCCGACCAGAATGGCGGTGTCCTCGTCCAAACCCACCCCGATCACCCTTGGGTTTTGGGCCAAGGCCGACAAAAGGCGCCCGACCCGCCCGCGCTGCGCGAAGTGCTGGTCGATGACCACTTCCTTCAGAAGCCCCAGGCCTGGGGCCATTTTCGTCGTGCATTTCTTGGGAGCGTCGTCCGAGTCGCCGGCCACGATCATGGTATCGCTCATGACCGACGCTCCGGCGCTGGTTCCGGCGATCAGGACTCCGCGGCAGTGCATGTCCCAGATGGTACGGTCGAAGAGTGTCCCGCCGGCGCAGCTGGTAATGCGTAGTTGGTCGCCGCCTGTAAAGAACACCACCGTGGCGTTCAGCAGATCCGCGGTTAAGCAAGGGTGATCGGCGGCGGCGCGGTCGGGGACGTCCACCACAGTGACCTCCCGCGCACCCAGGTCCCGAAAGACCTCGACGTATTCGCGGCCGGTGGCGGCCGGTTCGTCGGTGGCGGCGGTGATAACCGCCACCTTGGCGTCGGTCCCGCCCGATAGTTCGATTAGCCGCCTCAGGATCAGGCAGTCGCCTTCCTTGTCTTCGGCGCCCCCGATGATCAGGAGCGGGCCGTGGAAACCATCCGTCAAAGCAAACATCTCCCGGCTTGTAACGCCGTTTTATTTTCTCCGCAACAGGCCAGCGTATGACTGTCGAAAAAGGGGAAGCCCGCCGCCCCCCTTGGGCGACGGGCCCGTGCCTCCGGCCGGCATTCGGCTACCGCGCCGGCTACTGTCTGTGGCAAGCCTAGAGCTTTACGGACAGAATCTCGAACACCCGCTGGATGCGCCCGGCGATGGTGGCCTGCTCCGACCCAGCCGACAAGAGTCCGACGACTTTCAGATCGTTGGTGAGGACGGCGGAACCGCTATCTCCGGGCTGGGCGATGGCGGTGGTCAGGATTTGGTCGCCAAAGTCCGCGTACCCCACATCGCCCAGGCCGACGCGGATGGTCACGTGCAGCGACTGGACCTTGCCGCGGCTGATGCCCGAGGTTCGCCCGCTTTTTACCACTTCCTGGCCGATCTCGGCCTCAGCGATGCCCGCAGGACGCCCCAACTCCAGGATTTCGTCACCCACCAGATCGGGTGACAGGGGTCTGGCGGCGGCGGCGTCCACCAGGTTGGCACGGTCCGCCTTCCGGCGGAAGTAGACGTGGTAATTGGTGTTTACCATGTGCACCAGGCGGTTGCCCAGGCGCTCAGCGGACTTGGCCACCGGACAGGTGGGCGCCATGGAGTCGCGGTAGATGGGCGCGAAGCGGAGGAGAGTGCCGATTTGATCGCTGGACGTGCCCCCGTCGTATCTCCCCGGCTGCCACACGGGGTCCCCAATGCTGCAGCGGCCATCGTTACCATCACTGATGTTCGCCAGGACATGGTTATTCGAGAGGATCAGGGGCTCCTCTGAGTGCGCGTCCCGCACCAACAAACCAAAGGTGCCGGCGGTGATAAGGTAGTGGCCGATGGAGATTCCCGGCACGGCGGGCCTCAGGTTCACTGTCCGCTGGAGGAGACGGATGTCACCCACCTCGATGACGTCGGTGGGGACCGCTCCCACCTTTCCAGGGACTTTCTCCCCCAAGGCCAACCCGTCGACGGGGACCTTCTTCGATACTAGAACCGTGACGGCCAGGTGGGAGGTGGTTTCGCCGCCGATTTGCTTGTAACCGATCCCCAACCCGACCACATTCGGCATGCGCATTACTTTGCCGCGAACGGCGGCCATCGCCGAGAGAGTCTTTTCCACGCTGCTCCACCCTTCCACGGGCCACCGGAATGGGGCGGCCCAAGTTTACGTAACATCCTATTCCGCAGGGTGGAGGGGGGTGAGGCTGGGATAGGGGTGGGGCCAGGTGCATAATCGAAGGACCCACCGGATGTTCGGCGGGTCCTTCTAGGAGGTCGATCAGCTTCGCTGGCGCGGTTTCGAGGTTCGCGACTTTAGGGCTTGCCGAGCTGGGCTATTTGAAGCTATGGCAAGTCGTGCAGACAATGTTCCCCATGTGGTTCTGCTTATTGGTGTGACAAGTGAGGCAGGTCGCGCGGTCGGCGGGGGGAGTCCATTTGTGGAGCTTATGACAGCTGGTACAGTTCTGGTGGGCCGCCTGTTTGTGGAGCCCGACCGTCCCAGCGTCCTTATGGCACGATGAGCACGACACCGGCTTATCCTGCGTGTGTGGCTTGTGGCAGCTCCAGCAGTCGAAGTTCATCACCGTTGACGAAGCGTGGGGGACGGTGGGAGCCCCTTCTTTCCCGTTCATCTCGTCATGGCACTTCAGGCACGCTTCCTTGGACGGCTGGAAGCCGGTGGGCTTGCCGTTCAGGTACGTGTGGCACATGGAACAGTGCACGTTCTTCATGCCCTCGATGGCCACCGTCCCGGCGGCGAATCCCCTGGTGAGCCCGGCCGCGGCCATGTAGGCAAAAGCCAGAAACACGGCGACGGCGAAGATCAGGGCGAACGGCCGTTTCCTCGGGTGCCGTTCGGCCCGCCGGTCGAAGAACGGCAGGGCGATCAGGATGGCCCCCAAGAGGATGAACAGGGCCAACATCATCTGGCTGGAAAGGACCTTCCGGAAAGCATACAGGAAGAACAAGTACCACTGGGTATTCAGCTTAGTCGGGCCCGTGAAGAAACTGGCCACACCGGAGAGACCGGAGGCCGGGCGGAAGACCGCGATCACCAGCAGGGCGCAGAGCACCAGGCCCATGACGATGACCTGCTCGGTGACGTGATCCGGCCAGAACTTGCGGAGATGCTCTTTCTTTCCCTCGGCGGGACTGGGGGTCCCCTCTGTCGTCGGCCCATCCTGTCCGGGAGCCGGGTTTTGAATAGTCATCTGTATCTACCTCCTGCGTTGCACCGTGAACCGCGAAGTAGCGCCACCCGGGACTCCAGCATCAAAGCGGACCGGAAATACCCTGTTTCCGGATGATGACGAAGTGGGCGCCCAGGAAGACCACGATGATGGCCGGCAGGACATACACGTGGAAGGTGAAAAACCGCGTCAGAGTGGCCGCCCCCACCTGGGGTCCCCCCTTCAGCAAACCGGCCAGCAAGGATCCGGCCAGGGGCAACGACTGGACCACCTGGATGAACTCGTTGGTCACCCAGTAGGCTTGCTGGTCCCAAGGGAGCAGGAAGCCGGTGACGGCGAATCCGAAAGTCAGGAGCAGCAAGACCATGCCGATGACCCAGTTCAACTGGCGAGGCGTCTTATAGGAGCCGGTCAGGAAGACCCGCAGCATGTGGACGATGACCATGAACACCATGCCGTTGGCCGACCACCGGTGGATGCTGCGGAAAAGCCATCCGAAGGGGAATTTGAACACGAAGTCCTGCACGCTCTGATAAGCCTGGGCCGGCATGGGCTTGTAGTAGAGCCACAAGAAGAAGCCGGTCACCACCTGGATCATGAACAGGAAAGCGGTGATGCCCCCGAAACAGTAGATCCAGGTCACATGGGCCGGAACCTCGTGGTTCAAGACGTCACTGATCATGGCCTTGAGGTTGAAGCGGGGTTTGGGCGGTACGGCGACGTCGGCGGCGGTGGCTTTCTGCATATGGATCCCTCCTCCGGTTGAGGGTTTTTGGGCTCTTCGCGGCAGCCCGGACCAAAACGGGCGCCGGCTCTCTGCGCTGCGGCCAGCTACCCTGGTGACAGATTTGCCGTTTCTGCGTCCAGTTGGCCAGCGATTGTGAGAACTGTCACGAGCGCGACGAAAAAACCTCTCACCACTGCTAATTCTAAGCGGAGATGGCAGGGTTGACAACTAGAAACTATGACAAAAGTGGACTTTCGTCACATTACAGCAAGTCCGCTAAGGAGCTCAGTGTCCTGGGACAGGCCGGAACTTGCCACAAGCTCATTTGGTGTGTTTATCTGCGACTTTGGAGGCGCCGTAGGAATCCGGTTTGATCTTGGCATCAAACCCGCTGCCCGTGACCATTCCCACGATTTCTCGGATCAGGTCCTTCGTATCTCCCTTTTGCCCCACATCAATGTGGATCTCCACGTCCAGGTCGATGTGCCCGTTATCGGACAGCCGTTCGGCCAGCTTGCTGCCGATGCCCAGCGACAGTGAGGTTTCGTAGTAGATCTTCTGGCGGAGGCTGGTGATCAGACGGCGGCGGTTACGCCGGTAGTAGTACCGCGCGCCTTTGCCCAGGCGGTGAATGATGACGGCCGTGACGTAGCACATATCGTCGCGCGTGTGGGAGTCGCTGCCGACGATCAGCCGGTAGCTTTCATTGGGCGCGTCTCTGACGTAGCTCATGATGTCCTGGTACATCTGTTCGAAGGTCATGGTGCCCTTGGTCGGGCTGGTGAAGTTCATGACGCCCCTCCGCGGCCGGCCTCGCTTGCCCGCTCTTCACTGATACGCTTCCATTCTGATGCCAAACGGACGAACTCATCCAGGGAGAGAGTCTCTCCCCGGCGGTCCGGGTCCACACCTGCCGCCGCCAGGGCCTTGTAGGCATCTTCACGCGACATCATCAGGGCGGGAGACGCGGCCAAGGAGTTGGCGACTTTCTTCCGACGTTGCCCGAAGGCGCCCCGCACCACGGGGAACAGGTCCTGTGGGGCCAAGGGGGCCGCCGGGACGTCGCGGAAGTCCAGGCGGATCACCACCGAATCCACATCCGGCGCGGGCCAGAAACTGTGCCGGGAAACGGTGCAGACCGGGCTGGCCTGGCTGTAGTACTGGACTGCCAGCGTGAGGACGCCGTAGTCCTTGCCGCCCGGCTCTGCCAGGATCCGGTCGGCCACTTCTTTCTGCACCATGAAGACACCGCGGTCCGCAGCGGGGGAGCCGGCCGGGAGCCGGCGGAACTCCTCCAGGACCTTCATGAGGAGAGGGGTGGTGATGTAATAGGGGAGGTTCGAGAAGACCTTGAGGCGCGGGCCGGACCCGGAGGAAGACGCCGCTCCAGAAGGCAGCTCCAGGCCGGAGGCCACCAGTTCGAGCAAATCCACCTTCAGGGCGTCCGCCTTCACGACGCGGGCCCACGGAAACGGAGAGAGCCGCTGGGCCGCGACCTGGGCCATCCCGGGGTCGATCTCCACCGCCAGGAAACGCCCGGCTCGCGCGGCCAGCGCAGCCGACAGAAAACCGGGTCCCGGTCCGATCTCCAGCACCAAATCGTCCGGCCCCGGTTCCAGGGCGGCAATGATTTTCCCGGCCACATTCCCGTCTATCAGGAAGTTCTGCCCCAGACGCGACAGCGGCGCAAGCCCGTTGGCAGCCAAGGCCTGTCGGACCTCGGCGGGCGATAGGTGGAGAGGTTGTTCCTGCTCTCTTTCGGCCATGCTCAACTACCATTCAACCCGAAAGGGACCTCGGAGTCAAGTTTCCGCGTCCCGGATGGCGGGGTCACGACAGGGGGCCTACTGAACGGCTCGAAGCTGAGGAGTCGCTCTACTAGTTCGGATACTGCAGGATGTACACCGTGACCGGCCGCCGTCCGAAGCGAATGGCCTCGTCGTAAGTGTCGTAGCAGAGGTCGATCTTGTAACCCTTGATGGCCGAGCCGGTATCGCCGGCGATGGCGTAGCCGTAACCATCAATGTATAGGCGACTGCGCAGCGGAATGACCGTCGGGTCCACCGCTACCACGCCGTAGGTAGCTTTCAGGCCGATGGCGGTGTACCCGTCCGAGTACGGCCCGGTCGAGATGGGGCCTGGGTAATAGGCCGTGGCGGTCATGTTCATGGCTTTCAGGAAGCGGATCTGGGTGCCGCCGCGGTTCAGAATCCCGCTGGTACCGACGGCCACCAGTTCGGCCACGGGCTCGGCCGTGACCTTCTGGTCCAGAATCTTGCTGCCGGTCTGGACCCCGTCCTCGTAGGTGTATTTGATCGTCACGTCCTGGCTGCCCGATTTCCCAGACCGGACGACCTGCGAGAGGCCCATCGCCAGCCCGCTGTCCTCCCGCTCCACGCGTTCGTATGGGATGGCCCAGGTCTCGGTCACCATCTTCTCGGTGACCCGTAATACCTTCACAGCCATATCCTTTTTCAGCGGACCGTCATCGGCCGGCACCACCTTATCCAGGGGGCCCACGCTGATTTTCTGCTGTTCAAGCATCGTCTTGACGGTGGGGCGGGCCGAGGTGACCTTCAAGGTCTTGCCGTCGACCGTCACCGTCAACGGAACGGCGCGGCGCACCACGATGGTGGTGCCGGATGCCAGGCGCGTGGCGGTCGGCGGGTCGGTTTCGTCACCTTGACCCAGAGCGATTCTCGCCTGCCGGAGTACGGACTGCACGGAACGGCCCGTGGTTCTTACCGTCAGGGCATGGCCGTCCGCCTGGATGGTCACCAGCTTGATGCTGCTCAGAATGAAGGCCACGACGGCCAGCAAAGCCAAAGTGGGCGCCAGGCGCAACGCGGCTTTTCGGGTGCGCGGGTCGGCGGAGCGGCGCCGCAGCCCTTGCCAGGCGGAAGCGGCCAGGGAAGCGGCCAGTCTCGGGGTCTCCTCTTTCAGTCTCCGGCCGAGACGGCGACCTTCTGCCGGCAGACGCGGAACGGTATCTATGAAAAGCCGGGCTGCGCCCAGAAAACCCACGGCACCATCCATGAAACGCCGGCCGCCCACCAGGAAGTGGCGGCCGCCGCTAGTAAGGCGGCGGCCCTCCGCCGTCACCTTGTTAGTGAGGCTCTGTGCCCTCGGCCGTCCTGTGGCCTGCCACCAAGATTGGAGGCGGTTTGTCCAGGGGGGAAGGGTCAAAGGTATCCTCTCCCTCTATAGATAAAGGAGTCTCTCAAGATGGTCGCGGAAGCGGGGATGCGGCAAAAGTTCCTGCTATGTGCCATCTTGTTTCTACTTGCAGGCCCAGTTTTCCTGCTTTTCCTGCTCTACCTGACCGCTCCCGACGCCAGGATGCGGTCGTCCAGCGTGAAATCCGGCTCGCCCTTGACCGGCCAGTGTTCCACGTACCAGCGATAGGCCTCGGCCAACCCCTCTTTCAGGGTATGCTTCTCGCGGTAACCGAGGATCTGGCGGATCTTCGTCGTGTCGCGCAGCGTATGCTCACGCCACTTATAGGGAAATGCCTTCCTCATCTCGTCGGGCGAAAGCCCGGCGGCCTGCGGGTCGTAATGCCGGATGTCGGCCGGACGGCCCACCGCCTCGCCGATGAGCTGGGCGTAATGATCCAGGTTACACCCATACTCGCCGGCAATATTGAAAGCTTCGCCCACGGCTTCCCGGTTCCCGAGCACCAGGGAAAGGGCCTGCGCCAAGTCGTCCACGTAGACGAACTGGGTGATGATGAGGCCGTTTCCGGGAATCAGAACCGGGCGGCCGCGGCGCACCCGATCGAAGAAGTAACTTTCACGGTAGATGGGGTTATCGGGGCCGTAGATGTAGCCGGGGCGCAACATGGTGACGGGAAGACCTTCCTTTTCGTGCGCCGCGAAGAGCAGGTCCTCGATGAGCTTCTTGTCCGAGCCATAGGTGCCTGGCTCGTCGGCGGAGCGCGGAAAATGCTCCTTCAAGGGCAAGTAATCCGTTTTCGCGTACACCGAACCGGTCGAGATGTGCACGAAGTGCTTGAGAGTCCGGCGCGCGTCCGGTAGGTCGGCCCAGATAGCCTGGATCAGCGGTGCACTCTCGGCCGGCCGGTAGGCGATGCAGTCGTAAACGGCGTCCCAGGGACCCGCTTCGGCCACACGCGCCGCCAGCGCCGCGGGATCTTTACGGTCGGCGATGATGCGCCCCACGCCGGCGGGCAGCTCTTTCGCCGTCTGGCCCCGGTTCACCACACTGACCTCATGGCCCCGGGAAACCAGCTCACGCGTGAGATGGAGGCCGGCGAACTTGGACCCACCAATGACAACGATGCGCAAGGCGATTCTCCTCTCTTTTCCAGCAAGGGAGAATAGCTTCTAGGTCTTGAGCGTGGGGCCCTTCAGGCCGAAGAGAGCCTCGGCGTTGGCGGTGGTGGCCGCCGCTAGTTCGGGGAAAGACATCCCCCTCAGCTCGGCGATCTTCTCCGCCACATGCCGGACGTAGGCCGGCTCATTGCGTTTCCCGCGGTGAGGCTGGGGAGTCAGGTACGGGCAATCCGTTTCCACCATGAGCCGGTTCAGGGGAACCCGGCGCGCCACTTCCTGAAGGCCGCGGGCGGAATCAAAAGTCACCGGGCCGGCGATGGAAATGTGAAACCCAAGGGCCAAGCATTCTTCGGCCAAGGCCCAGTCTCCCGAAAAGCAGTGCATGACCCCGCCGGCCGGGCCCAGGCCGCCTTCGGCCCGCACCACCCGCAGGACGTCGGCGTGGGCGTCCCGGTCGTGGATGATCACCGGCTTGCGGAGGCGCGCGGCCAGAGAAAGATGGACACGGAAAGATCGCTCTTGCTCAGTGCGGGGCGACAAGTCGCGGTAGAAATCCAGGCCGGTCTCGCCCACGGCCACAGTTTCCGGAAGAGATGCCAGCCGGGACACCTCCTGCAATGCGTCCAGGTCGGCCTTGGCCGCGTCGTGGGGGTGGATGCCGACGGCCGCGGCGATCCCCTGGTGGCGGCGGGCCAGCTCCCAGGCTTTGCGGGAGGTCTCTAGATCGTACCCGACCACCACCATCCGGCCAATACCGGCCGCGGCGGCCCGGGCCATCACTTGGTCCAGGTCGCCGCGGTACCGGTCGGAGTTCAAATGCGCATGGGTGTCGACCAGCATTACTTCACCTTCGCACCGCTGTCCACCGGCTCCGCCGGGGACACGATGGCCAGCCGCCCCTGGTCGTCCGAGGCGGCGAGAATCATACCCTCGGACCGCAGGCCCCGAATGGTAGCCGGTTCAAGGTTCGCCACGATGACGATAGACCGGCCTACCAGGGTTTCGGGAGCGTAGTGCTTGGCCACGCCCGCCACCACTTGCCGTTCCTTTCCGCCCACTTCGACTCTGAGGCGCAGCAGCTTATCGGCGCCAGTCACCTTCTCGGCCTCCAGCACCTTGGCCACCCGCAGGTCCACCCGCCGGAACTCGTCGATGTTGATGGTGGCGGGGGTTCCGTCGCCGTTGTGGCTGCCGGCTGCGCCGACCGCGCCGACGGCCGCCTTGGCGGTGGGTTCCGCCGACGACGCCTTGGCCGATGCGGGCGCCGCCTGCCTGGTCGTTTCCGGTGTCACCTTATTCGTCGCCTCCTGTACCGCCCGGGCCGCCCCCGCCGTGATGGCTCCCGTGGTCACGTCGATCCGGGGGAAGAGCGGGCTGCCCCGGCGGATCCTGGTACCCGGCTTCAGCCCGCCCCAGGGCAGGGCCGTCCAGCCCGCCGCCGCCGGATCGCCGTCCAGGCCCAACTGCTCCCAGATGCGGCCCGGCGTGTGCGTTAGATAGGGGGTGAGCAGGATCCCCAGCGTCCGCAGGCTCTCCGCCAGGTTATAGAGGACCGTGCCGGCCCGCGAGCGGGTGGCCGGGTTCTTCGCCAAGGCCCAAGGGCTGGTCTCTTCGATGTACTTGTTGCACCGGTCGACCACCTTCCAAATGGCCGACAGCGCGTCCGAAATGAGCAGTTTCTCCATGGCCTCGGCCGAATCGCGGGCCGCGCGCTCGCAAAGCTCCGGGAACTCCCGGTCCACCGGTTCGCTGTCGCCCGGCTCTGGTACCACGCCGGCGAAGCTTTGCTGGATCATGGCCGTGGTTCGCGAAAGGAGGTTGCCCAGGTCGTTGGCCAGGTCCACGTTGGTCCGGTTGACGAGCGCCTCTTCAGTGTAGTACCCGTCGGCGCCGAAGGGCACCTCGCGCAGCAGATAGTAGCGGACGGCGTCCACGCCGTATTTGTCGATGAGCGCCACGGGGTCCACCACGTTACCCTTGGACTTGGAGATCTTCTCGCCACCCTCCAGCACCAGCCAGCCGTGGCCGAAGACCTGTTTGGGAAGGGGCAAGTCCAGGGCCATGAGCATAATGGGCCAGATAATGGTGTGGAAACGCACGATCTCCTTGCCCACCAGGTGCACATCGGCGGGCCAGTAGCGTTCGAACTTCGCCGGATCGCTCAGATAGCCCATGGCCGTGATGTAGTTCGAGAGTGCGTCGAACCACACGTAGATCACGTGCTTGGGATCGAAGGGTACCGGGACACCCCAGTTGAAGGTGGTCCGCGAGACGCACAGGTCTTCCAGACCGCTCTTTATGAAGGCGATCATCTCGTTCCGCCGGGACGGCGGCTGGATGAACTCCGGGTGGTCTTCGATGTGCTTCAGGAGGCGATCGGCGTACTTGGAAAGCTTGAAGAAGTAGCTTTCCTCGCGCAGCAGTTCCACCTCGCGCCCGCATTCCGGGTTCGGGCACTTGCCGTCCTTCAGCTGGCGCTCCAGCCAGAAGGTCTCGCACGGCGTGCAGTACCAGCCCTCGTATTCGGACTTATAGATGTCGCCCTTCTCGTAGATCTTCTGGAACATCTGCTGCAGAACCCGTTCGTGGACGGGGTCCGTGGTACGGATGAACCCATCGTAGGAGACCTCCAGTTTGCTCCAGAGGTCCTTGATGTTCGCCACGATCTCGTCCACGAACTGCTTGGGCGTCAGTCCGCGGGCCTCGGCCCGCCGCTGGATCTTCTGCCCATGTTCGTCCGTGCCCGTCAGGAAGTAGACATCCTCGCCACGGAGACGGTGGTACCTGGAAATGGCGTCGGCCGCCACCGTCGTGTAGGCGTGGCCGATGTGCAGATTGTCGCTGGGGTAGTAGATGGGTGTGGAAATGTAGAACTTCTTCCGTCCGACGTTCTCCTTGGTCCTCGCCACGTCAATGACCTCCCAAAAGAGCCAGGCGGGAGACTCACGGGGCAAAACGAAAAGCCCGCCCCCACGCAAGGGGACGAGCTGTACGCCCGCGGTACCACCCCAATTCGCGGCCCGACGACCGCCTTGGCAGGCACTTGGCTGGAAGTATTCGGCCGCATGCCCCGGGCTGATAACGGTGCCCGTCCGTCTCCGCCTACTGCCACCATCCCCTTTTGGGCTCTTGCGGGCCTTCACCCGCCCGGCGGCGCTTTCAGCGGAAAGGCTCGGGGGCCATGTTCGACTGGCTTCTCCGGCGCCGGCTTTCACCTGTCCCGGCTCTCTGGAGGCCGTTACCTGACCAGCCTACTCATCCCCGTCAATGCCTATAGCCAGAAACCTGGCTTCCTTTGCGACCATACTAACCGGAGGCCAAGTCTCCTGTCAAGTGTGACCAATCGGTCGCCAGCTTCCGCCTGCATAAGATTACTATGGCCAACGTTCTGCAGCGTCTTTTCACACATTGTTCACCAAATGTTACTTCCATTAATGGAAAAAAGGTGTCACGCTGGGGATTGACTGAAACTGGTAGGCTTGGTATGCTCTACATAGAGCATGTCGAATTTTGTAGGAGGGAGGCACCAGTACAAATGATGAAGTCGACTGGTATTGTGCGCAAGGTGGACGAGCTTGGACGTGTGGTTATTCCCATCGAACTCCGCCGGACCCTGGATATCGCGGAGAAGGATGCCCTGGAGATTTATGTGGATAGGGACCAGATCATCCTGAAGAAGTATGAACCTGCCTGCGTGTTCTGTGGGAACGCTCAGAACGTCGAGATCTTCCGGGGAAAGAGGGTCTGCCGGAACTGCATCGAGGCGATGCAGAGCAAGGCCGTCTAGGACCGACCCCATAAGGAGCCAAACAGGGGAGAAGCCTTCTTTCGGGGCTTCTCCCCTTCGTTTGGCCCGTCCCACAGACGATCAATGTCCAGCTAGCAGATACGGGGCAATTGCTCGCCGGTCAGGCGATCCAGGCGCTTGGTCCCGCCCAGAGAAGTGACCAGCCAGAGATCCCCCCGACCCGCCTCCACCCGGCCCACTTCCGCCGCGTCCGCCCCCAGGGGGTGCCCGCGCAGGATCCGCAGAGCTTCCGCGGCGCCGCTCTCCTCGACCACGACGATGATCTTCCCCTCGTTAGCCAGATAAAGGGGATCGAGCCCCAGAATCTCGCAGGCGCCCGCCACCGCCGGCCGGACGGGGATACGGTCCTCCTCGATCACGATGTCGACTTCCCCGGCCGAAGCCGCGATCTCCTTTAGGGTCGTAGCCAGGCCCCCCCGCGTGGGATCACGGAGGAATTTCACTCCTGGCGCCCGCTCCAGCAACGGACGGACCAAGTCGAAAAGGGGTGCGGAATCGGAGATCACCGGGGTCTCAAATGCCAGCCCTTTGCGCTGAGAGAGCACGGCCACACCGTGGTCGCCCACGGAGCCGGAGACCAGCACGCGGTCCCCGGGCCGCAGCCTGCCGAAGGAAAGGTCCGCCGCCGGCAAGATCTCGCCCAGACCGGTGGTGTTGATGAAAAGCCCATCGGCCGCACCCTTTTCCACAACCTTGGTATCTCCAGTGACGATGGGCACACCGACCCGGGCGGCAGCCTTTCCCATGGAAGCGACCACGCGCTGGAGGACCGCCACTTCGAGCCCTTCTTCAAGGATGAAAGCCGCCGACAGGGCCAAAGGGCACGCCCCCACCGAGGCCAGGTCGTTGACCGTTCCATGGACCGCCAGGGAGCCAATGTCCCCACCTGGGAAGAAAACAGGTTTCACCACAAAAGAATCCGTGGTCAGCGCCAATCGCCGCCGCCCTCCCCGGGACCCGCCGCGACCCCGCCCATCCAGGATGGCCGCGTCCAGGAGGCCCCCGGCCGCTTGCCCGCCCAGGTTTTTCAGGAAGACTTCGTCTACCAGCTTGGCCGTGAGAAGACCACCATCACCGTGCGCCAGGAGAACCCGTTCCGTCGCGCTATTCACGGACCTCACCTCCGCGCTCGAACCGGTAGTAGGCGCTGCACGCCCCTTCCGTGGAAACCATACACGGGCCGACGGGCGATTCCGGACAGCAACGACCGCCAAAAAGGGCACAGTCCGTCGGTCTCATTTTCCCGCGCAGGACGGCTCCGCAGGAACATCCCGGCGGGTCCGGCACATGTGCCGGAAGGATGCCGAACCGCCCGGCGGCATCGTGGGACGACAGGTGCCCGCGCAGGGCCAGCCCGGACGCGGGGATGCGGCCCAGGCCGCGCCAATCGGCATCCGCCGGCGCAAAACACCGGCTGATGGCCTCTCTCGCCGCGACGTTGCCTTCTTCGGACACGGCCCGCGAGTAGGCGTTTTCCACACCGGCCCGCCCCTCCATGACCATGGCCGCCACCCGGTCCACGGCCAAGAGGATGTCCACCGGCTCGAACCCGCCGATGACGGCCGCCACACCGCGCGCCGCCACGAGGTCGTAGGCGCGCCGTCCCAACACCACGCTGACGTGGCCTGGCAGCACAAATCCATGCAAGCGCAGGTTCTTGTCCGCCAGGAGGGCCTCCAGCGCCGGCGGCACCAGCTTGTGCGCGGCGTATACGTAGAAGTTGCGGATACCGCTCCGGGCCGCCTCCTCCAAGGCCAGGGCCGTCCCCGGGGCGGTGGTCTCGAACCCCACACCAAGGAAAACCACGTGCTCACCAGGGGTTTCCGCCGCCATCCGGACGGCGTCCATGGCTGAGTAGACCACCGCCACGCGCGCCCCGGCGGCACGGGCATCGTTCAGGCTGCCCCTGCTCCCGGGAACACGCATCATGTCCCCGAAGGTGGCTACCGTCACCCCCGGTCGCCCCGCCAGATCCAGCATGGCATCAATCTCGCCCTGCGCCGTAACGCACACCGGGCAACCCGGCCCGCTGACCAGTTCCACCTCGGGCGCCAGGAGAGAGCGCAGGCCCGACCGGGAAATGGCCACGGTATGGGTGCCGCATACCTCCATGAGTCGCAACGGCCGCCCCAGGGGGGCCAGCCGTTTCTTAAGCCGGCTCAGGATGGCGTGGGCCAGGTCGGCGCGACGAAAGGCACCGTCAAAGTCAGCTTCAAAGTTACGAACGATGGACGCCATAGACTTCCTCCACCAGCTCCAGCGTCTGGCGCGCCTCTTCGGGATCCAGCCGGTTAAGGACGAACCCCGCGTGGACCAGGACATAGTCCCCCACCCGGAGGTCGGGCACCAAGGCGGACTGCGCCCAGAGCCGGTTTCCGCGAATGTCCACCCTGGCCTGCCCGCTCCTGATTTCCAGCACCAGGCCGGGAACAGCAAGGCACATGGTCATCTCCCCTTCA
The DNA here is from genome assembly GCA_021791495.1 of Bacillota bacterium. GTDB lineage: Bacteria > Bacillota > Sulfobacillia > JAJYWN01 > JAJYWN01 > JAJYWN01. Next base: position 10,088 of record JAJYWN010000057.1, on the reverse strand, counting down.
TACGCCACCGGGCCACGAGGACCTGGCCCAAGGAGAGGCCACCGTCGTTCGTGGGCACCCGGTGGTGGCAATGTATTTCGAAGCCGCTTTTTCGCAGTTCTTCCACAGTCCTCCTGAGTACGTAGCGGTTCTGGAACACCCCGCCCGAAAGGCCGACCCGGTTGATTCCGGTCCGCCGGCGCGCTTCTCCGGCGCCGAGGACAAAGGCCTGGACCACGGACTCCTGAAAACGGGCGGCCAGCAGGGCGCGGTGCTCAAGGGAGCGATCGCTCCTCAAGGCGGCGACGATCTCGCGGACCATCGGCGCGACGGCCAGGTCTTCCTTTCCTACGGCCACCGGGAAGGGTTCCGCATGCGGGGTCGCCACCGCCATCTCCGCTAGTTCCGACAGTTCCACGGCCGCCTGACCCTCGTAGGTGACCTCTTCCGTCACCCCCAGCATGGCGGATACGGCGTCGAAAAGCCGCCCGCAACTGGTGGTCCAGGGGGCGTTGAAACCGCTGGCGATCATCCTGGCCACCAGCCGCAAGTCCGACACCCGCTTCGGGAAAAGCTCCTCGGCCGCCGCCAGTCCCGCCGTGGGGCCGAGGGCCGCCACCAAATGGGCGAGGGCCATGCGGACGGGGTCCTCCACGGCGCGGTCGCCGCCGGGCAGTCGCACGGGGGCCAGGTGAAGCAGGCGGCGGTAGTCCTCGTAGCCACCCGCCAGGATCTCCCCGCCCCAGATAGCGCCATCGGGCCCGTAGCCGGTGCCATCGGCGATGATTCCGATGATCTCGCCGGTCAAACCGTTGTCGGCCATCACCGCCGCCAGGTGGGCGTGGTGGTGCTGGATCCCCACCGCCGGCCCCGGACGCAGACGGCGCGCCGCCTTGGAGACTTCGTAGCCCGGGTGAAGGTCGAAGGCCACGGCCTCCGCCCGCCGGTAGACCATGCTTTCCATGGATTCCAGCGCGTCGGCGTAGTGCTCCAGGCCTTCGCGGAAAGCCACTTCCCCGATGTGCGGCGATAGGAACGCCTGGTCGCCGCGGAGGAGGCAGAAGGTGTTCTTGATCTCCGCTCCGGCGCCCAAGATGACCGGTGGGTCGGCCGGCTGATCCGCCGCCTGGTCGGGCAGCGGCGGGGTGGCGGAGGCCGGGGGCACGGGCAGCGCTGGGGACTGGGGCACAGGCACCGTCAAGGGCTGGGGCACGTAGCCACGCGAGCGGCGGTAGAGCTGGAACTCGTCCCCGACGACCCTCCCTAGCGAGTCATCGCAACGGTGGCGGATGTCGCGGTTGTGAAGGAGGAAGTAGTCGGCGATGGGGGCCAGCTCCTTGAGAGCGACCGCGTTATCCTTGACCAGGGGCAGGTCGGAGACGTTGCCGCTGGTCATGACCAGCACGTCCGGCGCCGGCGGCTCGGCCAGAAGAAGGGCGTGCAAGGGAGTGTACGGGATCATCACACCCACCGTTGTCAGGTGGGGGGCCACGGAGGGCGCCAGCGAAACCGTTGCCCCGCCCATCCCTCCGGCTGGCCGGTCCAGGATCACGATGGGCGCGACGGGGCTGAAAAGAAGCTCCTCTTCCCGTCCCGACAGCTGGGCGAAGGTGCGGATGACCGCGGTGTCGCGGGCCATCACGGCAAAGGGTTTGGCCGGACGGCGCTTGCGGCGGCGCAGTTCGGCCACGGCCGTCTCGTTCCGGGCATCGCAGGCCAGATGAAAACCACCCATCCCTTTGATGGCCAGGATGTGGCCTTCCGCCAAGAGGCGGCGGGCCGTCCACAGCCCGTCGCCGGGCACCGGCGTACCGGCCCGGTCTACCAACTCCACCCGGGGTCCGCAGTCGGGGCAGGCGTTGGGCTGAGCGTGAAAACGACGGTCGCGGGGGTTGCGGTATTCGGCCTGGCACTGAGGACACATAGAAAAAGCCTTCATGGTGGTCTTGGGCCGGTCGTAGGGGACGTCCTCAATAATGGTGAACCGCGGCCCGCAGTTGGTGCAGTTCGTGAAGGGGTAGCCGTAGCGCCTGTCGTTCGGGTCAAGGATCTCCCGCCGGCAGTCGGGACACATGGCCACGTCGGGCGAGACCAAGGCTTCCTTGTCCGCGTCGCCCATGCTCTCGCGGATTTCGAAGGCCCCGTAGCCCGCCGGCGGCAGCACTTTCCGGTCCCACCAGTCAATCCGGGCCAGCCGGGGCAGGCGGGTCAGAAGGTCGTTCAAGAACCCCTCCAACTCCTCCCGCGGGCCTTCCGCTTCCACCGTCACACCTTGGGCAGAGTTTAGGACCCATCCGGCCAACCCGTGGCCCGTCGCCATCAGATAAACGTGAGGGCGGAAGCCCACTCCTTGAACGACGCCTTTGATCCGCAGGACCCAGCGCTGGGTGTGCCGGCCAGACGCCTCAACCCGAGGCCCAACGGAACCGGCGCACACGGCCGTGCACATGGGACTCTAATCCTCCTGAACGGGAGCGCCGTCGGGACGACGGTGGCGTTTCTCCGCCAGCTTGCTTCTCAACCAGGATACCCAGTCCGCCAGGCCGGCGCCGGTGCGGGCCGAGAGATAGAAGATGGGCGCCTCGGCGTTCAGGGCGCGCACGTCCTTCTCGAATTCCCTGACCGAGAAGTCGGTCATCGGCAGCAGGTCGATCTTGTTCAGAAGGATGGCGTGGGCCTCACGGAACATCCGCGGGTATTTGGCCGGCTTGTCGTGGCCCTCGGCGATGGAGACCACCAGGACGCGCAGGTCCTCGCCCAGGTCCCAGGCGGCCGGACAGACCAGGTTCCCGACGTTCTCCACGGCCAGGATGTCGGCGTCGCGCCAGGCCAGGTCCTCCAGGGCGGCGCGGACCATCTGGGCGTCAAGGTGGCAGCCGCCCTCCGTGTTCACCTGAACCACAGGTGCCCCCAGGCGGTCGATGCGTTCGGCATCGCGGGTGGTGAAGAGGTCCCCTTCCACCACGGCGAAGCGCAGCGCCGGGCCGGCGCCTACGCCCGCCGGCGTCGCCGCGGCCTTGGACGACCCTGCCCGCTCGATGGTGCGCTCTAAGATGGTGGTCTTTCCTGAGCCGGGCGAGCTCATCAGGTTTATCACCAGAACGCTGGCGCCTGACAGCAGCTGCCGGTTCTCCGCGGCGATCTGGTCGTTGGCCTTCAGGACTTTGGAGACCAGCTTGATTTCGGTCATGGTCGCACCCTCATTCTCCGTCGAAGGAGTCGATGTAGAGTTCCGTGCCGCCCGCAAGGTCGAGCGTGGCGGCTCCGCATTTCGGGCAGGCGAGGTCCGGGCCCAACACGAATAGGTGCCCGCACAGACGGCAGTGCGCTTCCACGTCTCTCGTTTCCACTTCCAGGCGGGCCTCAGTGAAAACCCCGGGTGTCCAGGTCGGCACCTCGTTTTTGACCGCGTCGAAGGAGAACGTGAGAGAGTCGGGAAGGACCGAACTCATCTTTCCCACCACGACGCCCACCCGCGTCACGCGGGAAAGCTGGTTCTCCCTGGCGGCGGCATCCACGGTCCGCAGGATCTCGTAGACCAAGGAGAGTTCATGCATGGCGGATGCTCCCTCTCCCCACTTCCAAGAGAGCGGCGGGGGCAAGGGCGTCGGCCGTGGCGGCGCGGATGGCCGCGGCGGCGTCGGAGACGGCCCGCCGCGCGCCGGCGGAAAGACCGGCGAAGCGTTCCAGCCGCCCACTCCCGCAAACGCGATAGACCAAGACTCTCGCCTGAGCGCCGGTCTCGGTCCGCAGCAGTTCGGCCACCAGCGCCAGGGGTAGCTGGTGCGTAGAGACGGAGGTGCCGATCAGTTGGGAGGGGTCAAGGAGATCCAGGCACCCCCCATCGCCTTCTTCGTCATCGTCACCGCCGGCGGCATCCACAAACAGGACTCGCCGCACCCCTGACTCTCCAATGGAGTCAAGACAGTTTTCCGGACGGACCCCGGCATCGATCAGTAATAGGGACTGTCCCTCCCGCCGTCCGGCGCCGGCGCCCTTCTGACGCAGCAAGGACACGACCGCGGGGCCAAAGCCATCGTCCCCGCGGTCGGTATTACCCACTCCCACCACGGCGGCGGTTTCACCCGACAAGAAAACGGCCAGTTCCGATACAAGACTGCCTTTGCGGTCCATAACGCCGCCACCTCCTCGCCGACCGCCATGCCCCTCTACGTGCGCTTGACCTCGACCAGGTGGGCCGCGCAAGAAATGCACGGGTCGTAGGCCCGGGCGATCATCTCCAAGTTCGAGGCAATGGAGTCGTCTGGGGCGCCGGGGCTCCGCTCAATGTAGCTCCGGAAGTCCTTCTCCACGTTGGCCTGGTTCTGGGCGGTGGGGGTGATGACGTTGGCGTAGGTCACCACACCCGCGTCATCCAGGACGTATTCGTGATACAGAGTGCCGCGGGGCACCTCGGTGGCCGCCACGCCGCGCCCGGCTCTGACCTTGACTTCCACCGGCTCTTCCGCATGGACACCGTCCCGCAGCAGCAGGTCGATGACCTCCAGGGCCCGCTCGAAGCTGTAGAGGTTCTCAATGGCCTGGCACAGGTTGTTATGCAGGGTGTTGGTCGAGGGGAAACGCACGCCGGCGGCGTCCATGGCGCTTTTGGCCCTGGGCGTCAGGCGGTCGCCAAAGAGGTTGATGCGGGCCAGCGCGCCCGTGAAATAGGGCTCGCCGCCCGGCAGGCTGTGTTTGGCCGAGGAGTGTGGCACCACTCGCTCGTCGGCGATTTCCTTATAGCTCTCCACCGGGACGACCTTGCCTTTCGATGTGGCGATGCGTCGGCCGAAGAAGGAGAACTCCGGCCCTTCCGGCTCCAAGGCCACGTAGGTGGTGGATGGTTCCTGGGTCTGGGCCGGGTAGGCCAGGCCGCCGAAAAGCTCCACCGTCTTGACGGCGCCCGGAAGCAGTTCCTCCAGGGTGGCGCGGACGCCCAGAAGCTCCTCGCGCGTGGGGATGCGGCCGAACCCGCCCACGACGCAGTTGATGGGGTGGATGGCCCGCCCCCCGACCAGCTCCTGGATGGTGTTGCCCAGTTTCTTCATGTTCAGGGCCAGCTTGACCTCCGTCGGAAATCGGGGCGCCAGTTCGATCGCGCTGCCGGCGCCCAGAAAATCGGGGAGGGCCAGGAAGTAGGTGTGCAGGACGTGGCTTTCGATGGACATCCCCTGGAAGAGGAGGTCGCGCAGAAGCTCGGTCTGCGGGGAGACCTTCACGCCCAGGGCGTTTTCCAGCGCCAGAACGGAGGTGAGCTTGTGCCCCACTGAACAAATGGCGCAGATGCGCGACACCATCATGGAGACATCCTGGTACGGCCGACCCACGCAGAGGGCCTCGAAGAAGCGGGGCCCCTCGAAGATATTGAAGTCGGCCCGTTTCAGGGTGTTGCCTTCGATCTCCACCACGATCCGCCCGTGCCCTTCCACCCGGGAGAGATGATCGACTTTGATAGTTCTGGTCATTTGCTTCCCACCCCCCTACATGATCCTGGCCAGATCGGCCTGGTGGGCGAAGTTCCGGACCACCCGGGCGATGCGCTCGCGCGGAAGACCCTTCTCCTCCAGGAGCGCCGCTTCCGCCGCGAAGTTGACCTCGTCCAGCGGACCGTGACACCCTTCACAGCCGATGTTGTGGGACGGGCACCGGGCCAGGCACCCGCCGGCCGTGACGGGACCTAGGCAGAGCTGGCCTTTGGTCTTCAGGAGGCACACATTCTCCTTAAAGCGGCAGTCCTGGCAGACGGGTACGGTCGGGAAGGACGGCAGGTCCCCGTGGAGGAGCGACAGAAGGGCCTGAACCAATTGGTGCTTCTCCACCGGGCAGCCGGAGAGGGAGAAGTCGACTTTCACGACGTCACGGAGCGGCCGCGCCTCCCGGGCCTTGAAGAGGTCCTCCTCTGTTCCATAGACCGCCTGGTACAGAGTGTTCCGCCCCACGTGGTTCAGGGCGCCGGGAATGCCGCCCCAGACGGCGCAGGTACCGATGGCGCCGAGGAGTTTGGACTTGGCGCGGATGTCCTTCACGCGCTCCTCGTCCTCCCCGGTGACCACCGACCCCTCCACCAAGGCCACATCGAATTCATCCTCCACGGGGTGCGAGGCGGCCATGATGAAGGACCGCAGGTCGATGGCCCCGACGATGTCGAGCAACTCATCTTCCAGGTTAACCACCACCAGCTGGTCGCCGGCGCAGGAGGTCAAGCCGAAGATACCGACTCTGGGTTTAGCCATGTTCTTCACCTCCTAGATCATTTCCGGCAGGTTCATGGCGTCCCAGTACGTGAAAATGGGGCCATGGATGCAGGTGTACTTGTAACCGACCGCGCAGTGGCTGCACTTGCCGATGCCGCACTTCATCCGGCGTTCCAAGGACATGAGGATGCGGTCCTTTCCGAAACCCAGGGCGAGGAGTTCGCGCAGGACGAACCGGTACATGATGGGCGGCCCGGTCACCGCGGCGTAGGCGCGGGTCGGGTCCACCCTGTCCTTGACATATTTGAACAGACCTGTGACCACGCCCACGTCGTGGGGCCAGGGTTGGCCGTCCTCCACCAGCTTATCGACGGTCAGGTGAGTCTCCAGGTCGCCGCGGCCCACCAGGCCGGCTATTTCCCCTTTGAAGAGCACGTCTTCCGGGGTGCGGGTCCCGTAGAGGAGTGACACGTGGCCAAAATCACTACGATTATCAAGGACATACCAGACCAGGGAGCGCAGCGGGGCCATGCCAAGGCCGCCGGCGACAATGAGGATGTCCTGCCCTTTCATTTTCTCCACCGGGTACCCGTTGCCGTAGGGGCCCCGCAAACCGACGATGGCGCCCTCCTTTAGTCGGTGCAGGGCGGAGGTCACCCGGCCGGTGTTGCGGACACACAGTTCGATGACCCCGCGGCGACTGGGCGACGAGCAGATGGAGATGGGGGCCTCGCCGGTACCGACCACCGAAACCATGACGAACTGGCCCGGCCGGTGAGTCCACCTTTCGTTTTCTTTCGGATCTTCGAAACGGAACTGGAACAGAGCGTGCTCGGGGGCCAGCGGCTGCACACCGACCAGGCGCGCCGGCGAAGGTCGGTGAGGATCGGCTCTGTAGATGATGTCCTTCTCTGCCAGCATTAGACCTTCACCTCTTCCCGAAGACTCTTGATCATTTCAATGATGCTGATGTTGGCCGGGCAAGCTTCGATGCACCGGCCGCACCCCACGCAGCTGGGGCGGCCGAATTCACTGACGAAGCCGACCTGCTTATGGAAGTAGCGGTTCTTCATGCGACTGTCCCGGCCGTCGCGGAAATTGTGCCCTCCGGCCACCAGAGCGTGCTCCCGGAAGAGGCACGAATCCCAACGGCGGACGCGGGCGCCGCTCGCGACGTCCAGGTTCAAGCGGTCGAACAGGTCGTAACAGTAGCAGGTGGGACAGACTGAGGAGCACGTGCCACAGGAGAGGCACTTGTCCCCCGCTTCCTTCCAGACCCGGCTGTCGTATTCCAGCTCCAGGATCTGAGGCAGGCTGTCCAACTCCACCTGAGCTTTGTAGGCCTGGGCCCGGCAGTTCTCGGCATGCTTGTAGGCCCGGACATCTTCGTCTTCCACGGGGCGGAACACCGCCGGATTAGCGGCCACGATGTCGTCCCCGATACTGGTGCCCATCCGTACGAAGTGAGCGTCTCCGATATCGGTGAGGAAGAGGTCAAACCCCTTATCCACGTACTCCGAATGCATGGACTTGCAAAAGCACTTATCGTCCGGCTCGCAGCTGGAGCCGATGACCGCCAGGCTCTGGCGGCGCGCGAAATACCGCGGTTCCACATAATACCGCCGGAAGACTTCATCTAGGATGAGCATGCCGTTGATGTCACAGGGGTGAACACCGAGCAGGACTGTTTTCGCTGTGTCCACCGGCGGATCGAAGTACCCCTTTTCCGGGCTGAACTGGTACATCTCCGTTTCCGGCGGAAACAGATACTTCTTCGGCGATAACATGGTCCGCGGATGGGCCATGTCGATGTCGGCCACGCGTTCCACCGGAGAGAACACGTGGGCCCCGTCAGGCCGGACCACGGGCGCGTAGACCTTTCCGAAGAGGGCCAGCCCTTTCACGAAATCGGGAAAGAGGTCCTTCGGCAGGACTCGAACGTTGCCCAACCTGAGCTCCCTTTTGCTCAAAGCCGTCACCTCCTACATAATCTTTCGCTTTAACAAACCGAGCAAATTAGACACGGAATGACACATTACTACTCCGATCGTCAGTTTCGGGTTCCGAAATAAGCTCTCTGTGCACATAATCACAAGGCGACGCCGTAACTCCATCATTGTCTGAACATTGTGCAAGTGTACACAATCGCCCTCAGCGCTATTATAGCAGCCTTATTTGGCAATCAGCAAGATGTCAACCTTCTTGGCGAAGCCTCATCCCATCCGACGCCGTCTCCAGCACATGCTAGCTTGGCTATTCTCGTGGGGCCAGGAGCGAGACCTAGCGCCTGAGCTCCGCCACCATCCGCCCAGCGCTATCGCGGATGTTGACCTCTAGTGGCATCTGCCCCGGTAGAGCGTGCGTCGCGCAGCCGAAGCAAGGGTCATAGGCGCGAAAAGCCATCTCCACCATGTTCAGAAGCCCCTGGTTCACCTCGCCGCCCTTGATGAGCCCGATCGCGGCCTTCTTCACCGACAGGCAGATGGCGGCGTGGTTGTTGCCCGTGGCCACGATGAGGTTGGCCCGTTTCACCATGCCCCGCTCATCAGTGACATAGTGGTGGAACAAGGTGCCCCGCGGGGCTTCCACCACACCTACACCTTCATTTGGCACGGCCGTGGGGATGGTCCTCACGCGCGGATCGGTGATCTCGGGATCCTGGGCTAATTGCAGCAGGTGCTCGCAGGAGTACATCAGCTCCACCAGGCGCGCCCAGTGGTTGGCCAGGGTGGCGTGAACCGGTTTGCCGCCCAAGGTGGCGAAGAGCTTCTCGTATTCCTCCTGGGCCAGGGGGGTGGCCATGCCGGAAGCCACGTTCAGTCTGGCCATGGGCGCCACGCGATAGACGCCGCTGTCTTTCCCATCCACCAGGCCCTTCCAGCCCACCGCCCTCAGGTACGGGAACTTCAGGTACGTCCAGGGTTCCACGTGCTCGGCGATGTGTTTGATGTAGTCTGCCGCTGGGAAGCGGGCGAACTCCTTGCCGTTGGGGTCGATGACCTTGATCAGGCCATCATAGAAGTTGACCTTGTCGTTCTGGTCCACAAGGCCCATGTAGTAGGTCTTCAACGCGTACGCATCACTCAGGATCAGGTCCACGTAGGCCTGGTTCGCCAAGACCACGTCGGCAAAGAGTTTCAGGCTGAACTTGCCGAACTCCACCAGGAACTTGGCCTTTTCCAGTACGGTCGCGGCCTCGTCCTTGGTGATAGGGCGCGACACCCCGCCCGCCAGCCCCATCACCGGATGGGTGGCTTTTCCGCCGATAAGGGCCTGAATTTCCTGGGCAAAGGCCCGGGCCCTGATCACCTGCCCGCCGATCTCCACCCCGACCTTCGCCACCACGCCCAGGATGTTCCGGGCTGCCGGATCGGCGTCCGGCCCCACCACGAAGTCGGGGGCGGCCAGGGCGTAGAAGTGGGCGATATGCGAATGGATGAAGTGGGCCTCGTAGAACAGTTCGCGAAGCTTCCGGCCGGCCGGTGGCGGGACCACGGAGTAGACGGCGTCGTTGGCCTTGGTGGAAGCCATGTGGTGCGCTCCTGGGCACACGCCGCAGATGCGCGGGGTGATGCGGGGCATCTCCTCCACCGGCCGCCCCTCGGTGAACTTCTCGAAACCACGCAGTTCGGGGACTTGGAAATAGGCGTCGGCCACGTTTCCCTGATCATTCAGGAAGATTTCGATCTTCCCGTGACCCTCCAGCCTGGTGATGGGGTCAATGGTCACACGTTTCATGCCTGCTTCGCCTCCTTCCGCTCCGGGAGGACCGCGCCGCGGAACAGGCCCGCGGCCATGCCAAAGCGGTAGAAGGTGCCGGCCGGGTCCATCACCTCGTCCACCAGGCGCTTGATCTCGACCTCGTCCTTTGAGTCCACCAGGGTGGCAATGGCGGCGGCCAACTTGGCGCCTTGG
>JAJYWN010000039.1 GCA_021791495.1 Bacillota bacterium | reverse complement strand
CGCTCGCGAAGACCATGCCCAGACCGTAGACGCTTGGAATGGTGAGCAGGACTACCAGGAGTAACAGGGCCGGACTGCCGTGAACGCGCAACCCGAAAAAGAAGTAGAACTCGAACCAGCCGATGATCATGTAGGAACAGAACTGTACCAGGTCGGACATGGCGCTGCCGAGAAGCAGCAGCCATTTGGGAGCAGGGGTAAGCCAGCTGGTTTCCAGCGTCCCACGTTGTTGTTCGTTCCGCAGCGCCGTCCCCAACCCCCACAACGTCACGTTCATCCACATCCACATGAAAGTCCCGGTCAGGATGTAGGCCACGTAGTCCGTGGTGCCGGCGTATCTGGCGTAGGTTGACAAACTCTCACCTCCGGGACCGGCCAGCGCTTTCGAACTGAAGATGTAGGCCAGGGGGAAGAGAGAAGGCCAGATCAAAAGCGAAATCGACCAGGTCGGGTAGCGGAACATGATCCGGAGGTCCCGCCTGGCTACGGCCAGGGCGGCCCCGAACTTCGAAAGCAAGCGCACTTCCGTCACTCTGCAGCCCTCCCTCCGGTCAGTCTCGAAGCGACTTGCCGGTCAAACGGATGAACACGTCCTCCAGGGTCGGTTCTTTCACCGCCAGGTTCTGTACCGAGTTACCACGCTCAAGGTAGGCCGCGATGGTCGCCGCGGCTCCCACACCTGCTGGGAGATGGAGGGTCACCTGGTACTCTTCCCGCTCCGGGAGCCGCCGGGCGGCGTACCCGGAGACCAGTCCCGCCTCCTGCAGACTCCGTCCGGTCCCTTCGACCCACTCCCGGACCTCGAGTTCGACCACACGCGTGTCACCCAGCCGCCGTTTGAGCGCGGCCGGAGTATCCATGGCGATGACCAGGCCGTGGTCGATGACCGCGATGCGGTCCGACAGAATATCCGCCTCTTCCATGTAGTGGGTGGTCAAAAGAATGGTACGGCCTTCGGCCTTCAGCTCCAGGATCAGATCCCGGAGATTCCTGGCGCCCTGCGGGTCCAGGCCCGCGGTAGGTTCATCGAGGATGAGCAGCGATGGGTCGTGGAGAAGGGCGCGGGCCAGAACGATGCGTCGTTTCATCCCTGTCGAGTACTTTTCAACCGTCTCGTCGGCGCGGCCCGTCAGTTGGAATCGGTCCAAGAGTCCATCGATCTTGCGCCGCAGACCGGGGCCGCGGAGTCCGTACAGGGCTCCAAAGTACTCCAGATTCTCGCGACCGGTCAGTTTCCAGTAGATGCACCGTTCGCCCGATAGGACGGTGCCGATGCGCGCCAGCACACGTGCCGGTTCCTGTTCGGGATCGGTCCCCTCTACCAGGATCTTGCCGGAGGTAGGACGGAGCAAGGTCGAGATCATCTTGATGGTGGTGGTCTTTCCGGCCCCATTGGGGCCAAGGAGGCCGAAGATCTCGCCTTTTTCGATGTCGAAACTGACGTCGTCCACGGCGACGATGACGGAACCGTTACTCCCGTTCCGGCCCCCGTCCGGGCCGCCGCTTCCATTCCCATTGGAGTCCACAGTTCCAGGTGCCTTGCGCCGCCTTCCGAAAAGACCGGTCAACGCCCGGCCGGCTTTGTTCCGGCGGAACTCCTTCCGTAGGTTCAACACCGAAAGCGCCTGTGCAGCCATGGGAATGCCTCCTACCTGCTAGGTCATGGTGGCTCCTGAAAGTAGGCCCCCGATGACGTACATCATATTCGGAGAATGGTTAACGTCTTTAATTGTCACCGCATTAAAGTTAACCCTCACCTTAACGCTCTTAGCATATTACCCATCCTCGGTCTTGTCAACAGGGACCAAGCATCACGGGGAGGGGACGCGCATATCCCTTGGACAGACAGTGCGCCGCCGCCGTAAGGCCCGCAGGAGGATACTGGAAACTCTTCCTCCGCCACCGTACTAAGCGGATAGGCCTGTCATATACATGAGATGACATGCTGTCCCAGACAGGTTTGGGCGAGGAGGGAAACCGGTTGGAGAAGTACGATATCTTCAAGGATATCGCCGAACGTACGGGCGGGGATATCTACGTGGGCGTCGTGGGACCCGTCCGTACCGGCAAATCAACCTTCGTGAAGAAATTCATGGAGATGCTCGTGCTCCCGGGGATCAAGGATCTCCACGAGCGCGAACGGGCGAAGGACGAGTTGCCGCAGGCGGGGGCCGGCCGGACCATCACTACCACGGAACCCAAGTTCATCCCCGCCGAGGGCGTAGAAATCGCCCTGAAGGACAACATCAAGCTGAAAGTGCGGATGGTCGACTGTGTCGGCTACGCCGTGGAAGGCGCCCTTGGATATGAAGAAGAGGGCGGTCCACGGATGGTCATGACGCCCTGGTTCGAGTACGAGATACCCTTCCAGGAAGCCGCCGAGATCGGCACCAGGAAAGTCGTCTCGGAACACAGCACCCTGGGGCTGGTGATGACCACCGACGGCACCATCGCCGAGATCCCGCGGGCCAGCTACCAGGGAGCGGAGGAGCGCGTCGTCCAGGAACTGAAGGACATCGGCAAGCCCTTCGTCATCTGCTTGAACTCCACTCAGCCGGCCGCCGAGGAGACCCACCGCCTGGCGGAGGTCCTGGAAGCCAAGTACGATGTGCCGGTGATCCCCGTCGATGCCGCCCACCTGGAAGTCGACGACATCTACCTCATCATGGAGAAGGTGCTGTACGAGTTCCCGGTGAAGGCCGTCACGGTGAACCTGCCCAAATGGGTCCGTGAACTGGACGGCAAGCACTGGCTCCGCTCCCAGCTGGAAGCGGCCATCGAGGACGCCGTCAAGGTCGTCCGCCGTGTCCGCGACGTCGCGAAGGCCATTGGCCAGTTGGCCGTGGCCGACGTGGTCTCCAACGCCTCTCTGACCAGCCTCGATATGGGCACCGGGTTGGCCGTGGTGGACCTTGACACGAAGGAAGAACTCTACTACAAGGTCCTGACGGAAATGACCGGCGTGGATATGGCGGACACCGGCGATCTGATGCGGCATCTCAAAGTGCTGGTGGCGGCGAAGAAGGAGTACGACGTGGTGGCCGACGCCCTCCGGGACGTCCGGCAGGCCGGTTACGGCATGGTCACCCCGGCCATGTCCGACCTCTCCTTCGAGGAACCGGAGCTCATCAAACAGGGCAACCGGTACGGCGTGCGCCTGAAGGCCAAGGCACCGTCCCTGCACTTCATCCGGGCCGACATCGAAACAGAGGTCACACCCATCATCGGCACGGAGAAACAGGGCGAGGAGATGGTCAAATTCCTGCTTAAGGAGTTTGAAGATAACCCCAACAGACTGTGGGAGTCCAACATTTTCGGCAAGTCCCTGTCCTCGCTGGTGCGGGAGGGCATTCAAGGAAAGCTTTACCGCATGCCGGAGAACGCTCAGTCCAAACTTCAGGAGACCTTGCAGCGTATCATCAACGAGGGTAGCGGCGGACTGATCTGCATTATCATCTAGCAGGTCAACGGCCCTCGTGGCAGCCCCTGGGACCCGCCCTGGGACGGATGCCGCCGGTAGTGATTCGCTTCAATGGCCAGAAAGTGACCCATCAAGGCCACTTTCTGGCTTAATCTTTTCCGCAAAAAGTTCGCCTGGAGGAACGGGTGTCGAAGGAAATGGGAAAGTGGGGTAGAACTATGCGACTCCGGGAAGGGGAGACTTCTCCAAGCATAGGAGGTTGAGTAGAGTTGACCAAAGCAGAATTGGTAAAGAAGGTCGCTTCGGCGACCGGAGCTACCAAGAAAAGCACCCAGGACGTGGTCGAAGCTACCTTCGAAGCGATCTCTGCGGCGCTCTCCGCCGGCGATAAGGTGACCCTGGTAGGATTCGGGACCTTCGGCGTGAGAAAGAGGAAGGCCAGAGTTGGCCGGAATCCGCGGACCAAGAAAGAGATCAAGATCGCGGCACGTGCCGTTCCGTCGTTCAAAGCCGGCAAGGCGCTCCGCGATACTGTGGCCAGATAGATTCGGCGGCGAGTGTTTTTCGGACGGCAATTCCCGCGCCAGCCAGGAACGGCGCGGGAATTGCCTTTTCTGGTGGTGGCTTTTCGCGCGGCAGCCATTTGTCAACGACATGCCGTTCATATATAATAAGTGTGCTGCTTATAGCAGGCAGCATGAAGCATTCGGGGCGTAGCGCAGTTTGGTAGCGCGCTTGAATGGGGTTCAAGAGGCCGGGAGTTCGAATCTCCCCGCTCCGACAAACGAAAAGTGCCAGTTCTCAATACCTTTGAGGACTGGCGCTTTTCATAGAGGATAAAGCTGCTTTCCGCAGTTCCCGCGGCGCGGTTCGAAACCATCCCGCGTTAACAAAACTAAGGAGGATGACGCATGTCATCGAGAACGAGGTTCCTCGCCCTGGCGGGAGTCACGGCAGCGCTCTATGCCGCCTTGACCTTGGTCGTCAGCCCCATCGCCTACGGTCCCGTTCAGTTCCGCGTCGCTGAACTGCTGAAACCCCTGGCCTTCCTGGGCGTGCCCTACATCTGGGGGCTAGGAGCGGGCCTGGTCCTGGCGAATACCTTCAGCCCCATGGCGGGCCCCTGGGAACTGGTCTTCATGCCCGTGGTCTGTGTCCTAGGCGGTTACTTATGCCGCTATGTAGCTCGCCGGGCTGGGTGGCTGACGGCCGGCGCAGCCTACGCCACCATTATCGCCGGGGCGGTGGCAGAGATGCTGCACGCGGTCGCTCGACTCCCGTATGGACCGACTTTCGCCAGCCTTTGGGTTTCGGAATTGGCCCTCATCGTGGTCCTGGGTGTACCCATCGTGAAGGCCCTCGCGGAACGGGTCCGACTGGTGAGATGGGAATCGTAGACCGGGCCGGCCGGAGCCGGCGTGACGATCGCAAGGGGGAATGATGCTTTGCCTGACGACGGACATCTGGATGGATTGACCCTTCTGGGGAAGAAGGTCCGCGGGCCCATCAAACAACTGGAGTGCTTCCCCAAGCCCGAACACGTCTCTTACGTCTGCCTGGATACCGAGGAGTTCACCTCGCTCTGCCCCATGACGGGACAGCCCGACTTCATGACGGTCTCTATCGAATACCGGCCCAGCAGACTGTGCCTCGAGAGCAAGAGCCTGAAACTGTATCTGTGGACCTTCCGCGAACAGGGCACGTTCATCGAGCAGCTGGTGGAGACCATCCTTGGTGATGTCTGGGGTGTGCTGGAGCCCAAGTGGTGCAAGGTCCGGGCCAGGATGCGACCGCGCGGCGGCATTGCCATCACAGCCGAAGCTGAGAGAACGGCTTAGCGGACCACGGCGATGGTTTCCCCCGAAGGAGTTGGAGGAATCCACTCTCCCAGCTAAGAATAGCTTCAACCAACGAAATCTCAGGAAAATCCCATCTCCGAGCTTGGCATCCTGACGCCCGTGGGCATGGCACCAAGCCGATAGGGTGCGGTTGGAAACGGTCGCGCCTCCCGTTTGGAAAGGAGAGTGGCTTGCTTGTGCTTGCCCAGTAAGGTCTCAGCCCGCCGTGCCGTGCCCTTGCTCCTCTTTCTTCTAATGCTGGTTTTCCTCCTCGCCGCGGGTTGCGGCAAACCCGGCTCAGGCCAAACCGGTCCCACTAGACCGGGGCCCGCCGCGTCCGGTGGCGCCGGCGGAGCGGGTAGCGGCGGAGGGACCGCCCCGGCCGACTATCACATTGCTTTGATCAAGGACGGCAAGCAATTGCGCCAGTTCACCCTATCAGACATCAAGGCTCTCCCCGCGGTCACTCTGGAGGCCGACGGCAAGACTCAACAGGGACCCACGCTGGCGGGCGTGCTGAAGGCAGCCGGTATCGATCAGTTCAGTTCGGTGAAAGTCAGCGGTGCCTGGAAAGAGGAGTATTCCCTCACCCGGGACAAGGTGAACGACCGGGTCCTCCTGGACATCTCCAACCGCGGTACGTGCAAGCTGGCGGGGCCCGACATCCCTAAAGATAAGTGGGTCCGGGACGTGATCACGCTGGAGGTTAAGTAGATGGACGCCGCGCATGGTATGCCGCATGAGAACCTCATTTACATCGGTGTGGACGACACGGATAACCTCGACAGCCGCGGCACCGGGTTCCTGGCCCGGAGCCTGTCGGAGGCGCTGGCGGCGGATGGGCTGGTGGCTCCCCGGGAAGTCACTCGCCACCAGCTTTTCGTCAGCCCGGCCATACCCTATACCTCCCACAACAGCTCGGCCTGCCTGACTGTGGAGCCGCTGGCAACGGAGGAAGCCATTCTCCGCCTTGCCGAGGACTTCGTCCGCGGGCGGGCCGCGCCGGGCTCCGACCCGGGGGTGGCGGTAGCGCAGGTCCGACAGGTCTCCGCGGCCGTCTTGGAGTTCGGCCTCCGGGCGAAGAGGGAAGTCCTCACCATGGACCTGGCCCGGGAGACCGCCGCGGTGGCCGGCATTCACCTCTCGGGGCTGGGTGGTACCCGTCAGGGCATCATCGGCTCTCTGGCCGCCGTCGCTTTGCGACACTCTGGCTCCGACGGACGTTTCCTCTGGCTGAAAGGCATCCGGGAAATGAAAGGCACGTACTCCGTGGCCGACCTCCTGGCGAAAAGCGGTGTCATCCGGCTCAGACCCGACGGGAACGGCGACGGCGTCGACCCCGCGCCGACCGATACCATCGACGTCGGGGAATGGTTCAGGCCCGTGCTGCTGGACGGCGTCCCGACACTACTGATCCGCTTGGCCGGCCCAGACGAAGCGTCCGGACACAGGCGGTGGCAGATCGAAGCCAAAGATGCCATCAAAGAGTACTGATGGGGCGCGCGTGACCGGCGGCGGCACCGGCGGCGCGGAAAGGCCGGGCAAAGACGGGGTCTACCTCTGGGGCCTGACCCTTGACCAGGCCATCTTCCTGACCTTCCTGGGGGCGCTTATCGGCTTCTACAAGGGGTTCGGGCGGCTGAATCTACACGTACCCGGCAGTTCCGGCCTGGTGTGGATCGCCGTCATGGTGGTCGGCCGCACCGTCGTCCCCCGGCGGCTGGCGGGCACCTGGCTCGGCACCGTCGCCGGCGCCTTGGCGGTCTTCCTCGGCGAGGGGCGCGAAGGTCCCCTGGTCTTCCTTAAGTACTTCTTACCTGGGGTCACGCTGGATCTGCTCTTCCTCACCCCGTGGGGGCGGCGCGATCCGGTCCCCCTTGCGGTGGCCGGCGGCCTTTTCGGTGCCCTGGCACACCTCACCAAACTCCTCGCCAGCTACATCGCGGGGCGGATCATCGGCGTGCCCCAATTCTTCCTGACCCTCGGGCTGTTGCCGAGCGCCGTCAGCCACGCCGTCTTCGGCTGCCTAGGCGGGTACCTGGGCGTCGTTATTGGGTCGAGGTTCCCGCCCCGGCAGATCCACCGTGGGAATACTTGATGATGTCCACATCGTGCAGGGTTATCAACCCCTCGGTGACCATCTCGTTTAGCAGCGGAAGAAAACGCTGAATGTACTCCTCGGAATCTACTATCACCACGACCACCGGCAGGTCCTGTGACAGGCGAAGGATGTTCGCGGTGTGGATACGGCTGTTGGCGCCGAATCCCTCCAGTCCGCGCATGACCGTGGCCCCCGCCAGCCCCTGTTCCTTGGCCAATCGGACGATGGCCTGATACAGGGGGTGCCCCTTGTACTGGTCGCTTTCACCGATGTAGATCCGCAATTCCCTAGCACGCCCGGTGATCTTCATCCCACGGACCTCCCGTCCCGCACCGTCTTCTACCATGCGCGAGCCGCGGCTACACCCAAAACCACTGCTACCAATCCAAGGATGATGTTCAATGCCGCATTTAACGCGCCCAGACCGTAGCTGCCCGACTGAAACAGGCGGACGGTCTCATAGCCGAAACTCGAGAAAGTAGTAAAGCCGCCCAGAACGCCGACCACCAGGAATAGTCGCGCGTTGCCGGACATGGGGAAAGTCTCGACCCCCAAGGTTACGATGAAACCGGCAAGGAAAGACCCCAAGAGGTTCACGGTGGCCGTGCCCCACGGGAACAGACTCCCGAACCAGGATTGTGCCAGGCCTGTCACCAAGTAGCGTGCCACAGACCCCAGGAATCCTCCCGCGCCAACAAGTAATGCTTTCTGCACGACTCTTTTTCCTCCCGATCCCAAATGTGATGGGCGCCCGGAGCCGCGAAAAGACAGGCTCCTGCCGGCACGGCAGGAGCCATTAGCTGTGTTAGCAGCGGTTGCGAGGTGAGCCCCATCACCTAGAGGCAATTCTGCCCCAGCACGCACCGAAATGTCAAGCCGCCGTATTCGATCCGGCGGCTTTCGTGCCCCGGAGCCAGTCTGCGCCAGAAAGGGGACACGAAGATGGTTCAGATCGAGGGTTTGAAGACTTAGAAAACTGCACTTCCCAGGCCCAGACCGCATATTGAGTAAGAGAACAGGCCTTTCGGGGACCTTCCCCAGGCCAGGGAGGTGACCGACGTGCCCAAAGGTTTCGGCGCCATACCGTCGCGTCCCGACCTACGCGACCACCCCGTGCGGCGTTACATGGCCGTGGCGCCGGCAGCGCTCCCGGCCGAGTTCGCGGCGGGTCCTCCAGTGCCCATTTACGACCAGGACATCTACGGAATGTGCGTCGCTTTCACCTTGGCGGAGGTGAAAGAGTGCGAGGAGGCCCGCGAACGTCGGGTCCAGACCAGGTTTGCGCCGGCCTTCATTTATGGTAACCGGGCTCCCACAGACTACAAGGGAGAAGGGATGGAACCAAGGGAGGCTCTGAAGTGCCTTCAGGCCTCAGGGGTCTGCCCGTGGGACATGTACCCGATGCTCGGCACTTTCGAGAGATGCCGGGCAGGGATCACGCCCGCCATGCGCGACGCGGCCCTGCCCCAGGTGATCGTCAACTACGCTCGGGCTCCAGTGCCTGATGACTTGAAGACGGCCATCTACCGCACAGGCCCATGCATGCTGTGCATCCCCGTGTACGAAAGCTTCATGAAACCGTTCCTTCCGTCCGGCAAGGTGCCGAGAGTGAATTCATCCGAAAGACTCTTGGGTTATCACGCCATGATGGTCTACGGATGGACCGCCGACGGCTACTGGCGGGTCCAGAACTCGTGGGGTGAGATCTGGGGCGCTGGTGGGCGATGTCTGATTCCCTTGGACTACTTCACTCTTTCTCCGGACGCACCCGAAACGCGACGCATGGAGGGGTGGGCTATTGTGGACCAAACCGCGGGCGCCGGGCCTTTCCCGGACGTGGAACCGGGCCGCTGGAGCGCCGAAGCCATCGCCAAATGCAAAGCCGCCGGCATCCTCGTGGGGGACCCCGACGGTAACTTTTATCCTGCTCGCGCGGTCACCAGGGAGGAGTTGGCGGTGGTTATCGCGCGGGCCCTGAAGCTGTAAGCCTTCGCGATCCACCGTCAGCGGAGGAAGGGCCGCGGTCAGAACGACCTTGCGGGGCACACTTCGATTGGCCATGCGACCGACTCTACCGGCGTCAAGCCGATTCACGTAGCGGCGGAGATCTCCATGAGGTTCTGAACTTGCGGCTACGGTCGAGCGCTTCCCACTGGGGTCGAGATCAGTTCTGCCGCCGATCGAGAGGGATCCAGTTGTCTGAGTATCCTCCGAACGAGA
>JAJYWN010000045.1 GCA_021791495.1 Bacillota bacterium | reverse complement strand
GCGCGGTGCAGGAGCACCGGGTGCGCTTTAATGACTTCTTCAAGGACATCCCAGACTTCGGGACGTACCCGTTCCACCATGCGCTTGGCGCTCTTGATGTTGTGGGCCAGGCCGTCGCTGACCAGCTTCTTCATGACGAAGGGCTTGAACAGCTCCAGGGCCATCTCTTTCGGCAGCCCGCACTGGTGGAGCTTCAGCTTCGGGCCGACCACAATGACCGAACGGCCGGAGTAGTCGACGCGCTTGCCCAGGAGGTTCTGGCGGAAACGGCCCTGCTTGCCCTTGAGCATGTCGGAGAGCGACTTCAAGGGACGGTTGCCGGGGCCCGTCACCGGGCGGCCGCGACGGCCGTTATCGATGAGGGCGTCCACCGCTTCCTGGAGCATACGCTTCTCGTTCCGGACGATGATATCCGGCGCTCCCAGGTCAAGGAGCCTCTTCAGGCGGTTGTTCCGGTTGATGACCCGGCGGTACAGATCGTTCAGGTCTGAGGTGGCGAAACGACCGCCGTCCAGTTGCACCATGGGGCGGAGGTCGGGTGGGATGACCGGGACCACGTCCATGACCATCCACTCGGGCCTGTTCCCCGACTTCCGGAAGGCCTCCACCACTTCCAGGCGCCGGATGGCGCGAATCTTACGCTGTCCGCTGACCGACTTCAACTCCGAACGGAGTTCCTCGGACATACGGTCCAGGTCGATTTCTTCAAGAAGAGCCTTGATGGCCTCGGCGCCCATGCCGGCGCGGAAGGTGTTCCCGAACTTCTCACGGTGTTCGCGGTATTCGGTCTCCGTCAGGATCTGCTTCTTCATCAAGGGCGAAGTGCCCGGATCAATGACGATGTAGGCCACGAAATAGAGGACCTTCTCCAGCGACCGTGGGGACATGTCCAGGATGAGCCCCATGCGGCTGGGGATGCCCTTGAAATACCAGATGTGCGACACCGGAGCGGCCAACTCAATGTGGCCCATGCGCTCGCGGCGGACCTTCGACCGCGTGACTTCGACGCCGCAACGGTCGCAGACGATGCCGCGGTACCGTACACGCTTGTACTTCCCGCAGTGGCATTCCCAGTCGCGCGTGGGTCCAAAGATGCGCTCGCAGAACAGCCCGTCACGTTCGGGCTTCAGGGTCCGGTAGTTGATGGTTTCGGGCTTCTTGACCTCGCCGCGGGACCAAGCCCTGATCTGGTTGGGAGAAGCCAGGCCGATTCGTATCGAGTCAAAATTGTTGACATCAATCACCGGCCGTCACCCCCATCGAAGTTATCGTCATCGCTACTGCCATCATCATCGTCGCCGCCGCGCGGACGCCGCGGGCCGCGGAGGGGGAGGTCATCGTCATCCTCATCCTCGTCCTCGTTTTCGCGCTCCTCGACGGCGTCGACGTCTTCATCTTCATCTTCATTTTCATTCGCGTCCGCGTCTTCATCCCTGGGCAGTACACCGCCGTGCAGGAGCCTACCGCCGCGGCGCGGTCCGGGCAGAATCGCTCCGGGCTCGGCGTCGGCGTCCTCTTCCTTCTCCTCGCCTTCGAGGTCCAAGTCTTCGTCCTCGTCGGTCTCCTCGTCTTCCTCGCCACCCAGCAGGGAGGCCACATCGGGGACGGCCGGCCTGAGCCTCCGCCCGCCGGCTCCGCTGCCCGGCGTCAGGTGCAGGAGGCCGTCTTCCGCAGGTTCGGCGGGTTCACCCGGCTCGCCCTCGGCTTCCTCCTCACCCTCGCCCTCCTCGCCCTCTTCACCGCCACTTTCAGCGGCCAGGGGCGGAACCCCGCCTTCCGGCCGTGGCCGGCGTGGACGGGCCACCAGTTCGCTGAAGAGC
Organism: Bacillota bacterium; assembly: GCA_021791495.1. Lineage (GTDB taxonomy): Bacteria > Bacillota > Sulfobacillia > JAJYWN01 > JAJYWN01 > JAJYWN01. The sequence continues at coordinate 7,860 of JAJYWN010000045.1, read as the reverse complement.
TCCTCCTCCGCCACCTGCGGCATCTCGTCCTTCTCGTCGCCCTCCAGGTTCAGGTCCAGCGTACGCGCGGGGCCCGCCAGATCATCCTCGGTATCACGAATCTCGATCTCGCGGGCGTCCTCGGACAGGACCTTGACGTCCAGGCCCAGGGCCTGCAGTTCCTTGATCAGCACCTTGAAGGATTCGGGCACACCCGGTTCGGGCACGTTCTCGCCCTTGACGATGGATTCGTAGGTCTTCACGCGACCCACCACATCGTCGGACTTCACGGTCAGGAGTTCCTGGAGGGTGTACGAAGCGCCGTAGGCTTCCAGGGCCCACACTTCCATTTCGCCGAAGCGCTGGCCGCCGAACTGCGCCTTGCCGCCCAACGGCTGCTGGGTGACCAGGGAGTAGGGGCCCGTGGACCGGGCGTGGATCTTATCGTCCACCAGGTGGGCCAGCTTCATCATGTAAACGTAGCCGACGGTGATGCGGTTATCGAAGGCTTCACCGGTGCGTCCGTCGTAGAGCATGGTCTTGCCGTCTTCGGGCAGGCCGGCCTTAGTCAACATTTCGCGGACGTCGGCCTCGGTGGCCCCGTCGAAGACCGGGGAGGAAACGTAGATGCCCAAAGCCTTCGCCGCCCAGCCCAAGTGGGTCTCCAGGATCTGCCCGATGTTCATGCGGGACGGCACGCCCAAGGGGTTCAGCACGATCTGCACCGGCTCGCCGCTGGGCAGGAAGGGCATGTCTTCTTCCGGCAGAATGCGGGCGATGACGCCCTTGTTCCCGTGGCGGCCGGCCATCTTATCGCCTTCGGAGATCTTGCGCTTCTGGGCGATGAACACCCGGACCAGTTGGTTCACGCCGGGCGCCAGTTCGTCGCCGTTCTCGCGGCTGAAGACCTTCACGTCGACGACGATACCCTGCTCGCCGTGGGGCACGCGGAGGGAAGTGTCGCGCACTTCACGGGCCTTCTCACCGAAGATGGCCCGCAGGAGCCGTTCCTCGGCGGTCAGCTCGGTCTCACCTTTCGGGGTGACCTTGCCGACCAGGATGTCGCCGGTGCGCACCTCGGCGCCGATGCGGATGATGCCGCGCTCGTCCAGGTCCTTCAGGACTTCCTCGCTGACGTTCGGAATGTCGCGGGTGATGTCTTCCGGCCCCAGCTTCGTGTCGCGGGCTTCGGCCTCGTATTCCTCAATGTGGATAGAGGTGAAGACGTCCTCCTTCACCAGCCTTTCGCTGATGAGGATGGCGTCCTCGTAGTTATAGCCTTCCCAAGGCATGAAGGCTGCCAGGACATTTCGCCCCAGGGCCAGTTCGCCCATGTCGGTGCTGGCGCCGTCGGCGATGACCTCGACGCCCTCGACGCGCTGACCCTTGGAGACAATGGGCTTCTGGTTCATGCATGTCCCCTGGTTCGAGCGCTGATACTTCATGAGCTTGTAGTTGGTGGTGGTCCCGTCATCGTGGGCCACGGTGATGGCATCGGCCGTCACCCGGCTGATAACGCCGGACTTCTTCGAGAGCATGACCACGCCGGAGTCCTCGGCGGCCTTGACCTCCATACCGGTCCCCACCAAGGGGGCCTCGGTCACCAGGAGCGGCACCGCCTGGCGCTGCATGTTCGATCCCATCAAGGCGCGGTTCGCGTCGTCGTTCTCCAGGAACGGCACCAGGGCGGTGGCGATGGACACCACCTGCTTGGGGGAGACGTCCATGTAGTCCGTCTGCTCCGAAGGAGCCTCGAGGATTTCATTCTTATAGCGGACGGTGACGCGGGGGTCGGCAAACTTCCGCTCCTCGTTCAGGTGCGCGTTGGCCTGCGCCACCGTGGCCTCGTCTTCCTCGTCGGCCGTCAAGTAGACGATCTCGTCGGTGACGATGCCTTTCTCCTTGTCAACCTTCCGGTACGGGGTCTCGATGAACCCGTATTCGTTCATCCGGGCGTAGGTCGACAAGGTACCTATGAGGCCGATGTTTGGACCTTCCGGAGTCTCAATGGGGCACATGCGACCGTAGTGGGAGTGGTGCACGTCGCGGACTTCGAATCCGGCGCGCTCGCGCGACAGGCCGCCCGGGCCCAGGGCCGACAGACGTCGCTTGTGCGTGAGCTCGGCGAGAGGGTTCGTTTGATCCATGAACTGCGACAGCTGGCTGGACCCGAAGAACTCCTTCACCGCCGCCACCACGGGCCGGATGTTGATGAGGGCCTGCGGAGTAATGATGTCCACGTCCTGGATGGTCATGCGCTCGCGGACCACCCGCTCCATGCGGGCCAGACCGATGCGGAACTGGTTCTGGAGAAGCTCGCCCACGGAACGGAGACGGCGGTTCCCAAGGTGGTCGATGTCGTCCACCGAACCGACGTTACGGAACACGCCGATCAGGTAGTTCAGCACGGAGACGATATCGTCTTTAGTGAGAATGCGCGTGTCCACCGACGGCGACCCGTTGGACATGATGCGCGCGATAGAGCCGTCTTCGGTCTTGACATCGAGGATACCGATGCCGGCCGCTTCAAGGCGCTCGGCGGCCCGCTTGTCGATGGTCCGGCCCGCCTCCACGATGAGCTGCCCGTCCGGGCCGAAGATGTCGGCCAGGGCGATGGTGCCCACGGCGCGGCGGCGTAGGTTAAGTTTCTTATTTAACTTGTAGCGTCCTACCGAAGCGAGGTCGTAACGCTTCGGGTCGAAGAACAGCGACTCCAAGGCCTGCCGCGCGTTGTCCAGCGTCGGCGGTTCTCCGGGGCGGAGGCGCTTGTAGATTTCAATGAGCGCCTCATCCTGGGAGTCGGTGCCATCCTTGTCGAGGGTGGCCAGGAGCTGCGGCGACTCGCCGAGAAGGTCGAGGATCCGCGCCCGCTGGCCCAGGCCCAGGGCCTTTATGAGGATGGTGGCCGGGATCTTACGGTTGCGGTCGATGCGGACGCCCAGCACGTCGTTGGCGTCGGTCTCGAACTCGAGCCACGCCCCGCGGTTCGGGATGACCGTGGCCCCGACCAGTTTCTTCCCACTGGGGTCGAACTGCTCGGTGAAATACACGCCGGGAGACCGGACCAACTGACTCACTATGACCCGTTCCGCCCCATTGATGATGAAGGTGCCCTTCTCGGTCATCAGCGGGAAGTCGCCCATGAAGACTTCCTGCTCTTTGATTTCCTTGACCTCGCCGTCCTGCTTGTTAATCAAGCGAACGCGCACCTTCAGGGGCGCGGCGTAGGTCACGTCACGCTCCTTGCATTCCTCAACACTGTACTTGGGAGGGCCCAGACTGTGGCCGAGGAATTCAAGCATGAGGTTACCGGTGAAATCCTGAATAGGGGAGATGTCATGGAACATCTCGCTGAGCCCGTCGGTCAAGAACCATTGGTACGACTTTTGCTGGATCTCGATGAGGTTTGGCATTTCGAGAACTTCGTCGATCCTGGCGAAGCTAACCCGAATGCGCTTCTTGCCGACCAGATGGACCAAAATTTCTCACCTCTCGGCCTTGTTTGCTCGTAGCCCGTCGGGGAAACCTAGCTGCTGAAAAGCCAAAAGGCCAAAAGCAAAGCCCTTACCCGAAAGCGGCATGCTTGGCTCTTGGGTTCCTAATCCTTTAGTCCCCGAATGCTGGGGGCTAAGCTTTTATATTTCCCTTTAGGAGGTTGCGTATGCAGTCTCCGCCCAATAGACGTAGCAAGAAGTAATAATACCACGCCCTCCTTGGGGCGTCAAGCAATTCGTGGTGCCTCTGACGGGCTTTGGACTGCTAAGAAACGCCAGGACTCGCCCCGGCGGCAAGTCCTGGCCTTTTTGGTTCGGGGGGGGCCGGGGTCCTGGAGCCGCCAGCGAAGCCGGGCTTAGCCCGGCGAAGCGTTCGGGCGGCGCAGGGCGCGGCCCCCACCATGATGACGCCAGCGGCAAGTCCTGGCTGTTCGCGCCATGAGAAAACCTTCAGGAAGTTTACTACTTGACCTCGACGGTGGCTCCGGCTTCGACCAGCTTGGCCTTGATGCCTTCGGCATCCTGCTTGCTGATCTTCTCCTTGACCGGCTTGGGGGCGCCGTCGACCAGGTCTTTGGCTTCCTTCAGGCCAAGGCCGGTGATCTCGCGGACGACCTTGATGACGGGAATCTTGTTGGGGCCGGGCGCGGTGAGGACCACGTCGAACTCGGTCTTCTCTTCTTCCACGGGGGCGGCGGCAGCAGCCGCGGGCGCGGCGGCCACGGCTACGGGGGCGGCGGCGGAAACGCCAAACTCAGTCTCCAGGGCCTTCACCAGTTCGGAAAGTTCGAGGACGGAAAGCCCTTTGACGGCTTCAACGATTTCGGCGACCTTAGACACTTGCTATTCCTCCCAGCAAATTAAGATGAAAGATACTCGACGGCAACACATGATCCGCGGGCCCGGCCGGGGCCGGAAGCCGCATCACGCCGGCCGCGCCAACCTAGTCGGCGGCAGGCTGCGCTTCTTTCTGTTTGCGGATAGCGTCCAGCGCGTAAGCCAGATTCCGCACGGGACCGGCCAGGACGGAAGCCAGACCGGTCAGAGGCCACTGGATCTGACCGACCACCCTGGCGAGCAGGACCGGCCTGGGCGGCAGGTTTGCGATTTCGCGCATCTGCGCGCCGTTATAGCCCCGTCCGCCGAAGATGCCGGCCTTCAGTTCCAGCTGCTTGTTGTCTTTCGCGAAGTCGGACAGGATCTTCACGGGTACCGTCGGGTCATCGTAGCCGAAGGCGATGGCGGTGGGACCTGCCAGAAACTCGTCCATCGACGGGAGCCCGGCTTTCTCCAAGGCCCGCCGGGTCATGGTGTTCTTCAGGACCTCGTAGTCGACGCCCGCCTGGCGCAGACGGCGCCGCAGTTCGGTGTCTTTGGCCACGGTCAGGCCGCGGTAGTCGGCCATCACCACGCTCTGGGCCTTGTTCAGCTTGGCAGTGATCTCCTCCACCACAGCTACTTTCGCATCACGGTTTGCCATATCTCCACCTCCTTCTATGCAAGGGTAAAAGGGCAAAAGGAAAGGGTCCCCGCCCATTGCGGTGACCCTGGTCTGCCGTGCGTCGCGGACCATCGTGCTGCGGTGTCCGCGGACCGGCTTTCGGGTCGCCTCGGCAGGCCGGCCTCCTTTTCCATCCTTTCAAGGGGTGGGACGAGGCCGTTTGAGTGCGGTGGTCGCACACCGGCTGTCTTGGGCGTATTCGCCTATTGCCTATTCACTTATACCATAGTCGCCTGTTGCCAGGCAAGTCGGGACCTTCGTGACAAAGGGTAACGTCGCAAGCTCTACCGTTCCGCCGCCAGGCCCGAGGCGCGCATGGGGTTGAGCTTGATGCCGGGGCCCATGGTCGTGGACAGGGTCACGGAACGGACGTACTGCCCGCGGGCGGTGGCCGGTTTTGCCTTGATCAGCGCATCCATCAGTGCCTGTAGGTTTCCGAGAAGGGCTTCCTCAGTGAAACTGGCCTTGCCGATGGGAGCGTGGACGATTCCAGTCTTCTCGGCGCGGTATTCGATTTTACCGGCTTTGATCTCTTTGATGGCCTTGCCGATGTCGAAGGTGACGGTACCGGTCTTCGGGTTCGGCATCAGGCCGCGGGGACCGAGGATGCGGCCCAGGCGACCGACGACGTTCATGACGTCGGGGGTGGCCACGGCCACATCGAAGTCCGCCCAACCCTGCTCGATCTTAGGAACGAAATCCTCCAGCCCGACGTGGTCGGCGCCGGCGTCCTGGGCTTCCTTCACCTTATCGCCTTTCGTCAGAGCCAAGACCTTGACGGTCTTGCCGATGCCGAAGGGGAGGGTGACGGCGCCACGGACGGCCTGGTCGGCGTGCTTGGGATCGACGCCAAGACGGACGGCGACTTCCACCGTCTCGTCGAACTTGGCGTGGGCCGTCTTCTTCACGATGCCCACGGCGTCGCTGGGCTCGTACTGCACGGCCGGGTCGATGAGTTTCGCTGCTTCACGATAAGCTTTTCCGTGCTGGGGCATTTTTCTGACCTCCTCGTGGTCCTAGCGCACCCCGAAAGGTGCTCCCACAATTATCACCGCTGTTACTCGGAAATCTCGATGCCCATGCTGCGGGCGGTGCCTTCCACCATCCGCATGGCGGCCTCAACCGAAGCGGCGTTCAAATCCTTCATCTTAAGTTCGGCGATCTCCCGCACCTTGCTGCGGGGTACCTTGCCGACCTTCTTCTTATTCGGCTCGCCCGAAGCGGTCTCCAGGCCGAGGGCCTTCTTTAGCAAGACGGCCGCGGGCGGGGTCTTCGTCACGAAAACGAAAGACCGGTCCTCGTAGATGGTGATCTCCACGGGGATGACCAGGCCGACCTGAGCGGCGGTCCGGTCATTGTACTCCTTGACGAACTGCATGATATTGATTCCGTGCGGGCCGAGGGCCGAACCGACTGGGGGAGCCGGGGTCGCCTTGCCGGCCGGGATCTGCAACTTTACGACTGCGCTTACCTTTTTCGCCATCGTGAGACACCTCTCTACCAGACCTGAAGAAACGCGTTAAAGCTTCGTGACCTGCCCGAAGTCGAACTCGACGGGCGTTTCCCGTCCGAACATCGAGACCTTGACGCGAAGCTTACCCTTCTCTCCATTCACCTCGTCAATCACACCCACGAAACCCTCGAAGGGGCCGGAGATGATCTTGACGCTCTCGCCCACACTATAAACGATCTTGGGCCGCGGTTCGTCGATGCCCATCTGCCGCAGAATGCCCCGGACCTCCAGGGGCTGCAACGGAATAGGCTTATTCCCCGAACCGACAAACCCGGTGACGCCGGGAGTGTTGCGCACCACGTGCCAGGAGTCGTCCGTCAGGATCATTTCAACCATGACGTACCCGGGGTAGACCTTCTTCTTGTTGATCTTCTTCTTGCCGTCCTTGAACTCGATTTCTTCCTCGGTGGGGACGACGACCCGGAAGATCTGGTCTTCCTTCTCCATGGTCTGGATGCGCTTTTCAAGGTTCGCTTTGACCTTGTTTTCGTAACCGGAGTACGTGTGCACCACGTACCAAGCTTTTTCCATAACTAAAGGAGCCCGAATAGTCTTTGGGGCTCCTTACCCTCCCACCTGGCTCTTTTGGTTTACCGAATCAGGGCGCCCATGATAAGGCTCAGTACCGAGTCAAAAACCCAGATGATGAGAGCCACGGCGCCGACCGAGATCAACACAACGGAAGTATAGAGAATGGTTTCCTTCCTGTTCGGCCAGATGACCTTCCGCAATTCGGCCCGGACTTCACGCAGGAAGCGCCCCAGGTTCCCGAATGTGCCGGTCAACCTCTGCCCCAGTTTGTTCAACGCCGTTCACATCCTTAGTCGCCGGGTGAGGCAGGGTGACGTTACGTCCTAGACGATGCCCCAGCCAACCCTAAGTCCAGCTTAACCAGAATTTGGAGAAAATATTGGCAGGCCGGGAGGGACTCGAACCCCCAACATGCGGATTTGGAGTCCGCCGCTCTACCAATTGGAGCTACCGGCCTGCGTATGGTTTACCGGGTTTCCCGGTGGACGGTGTGCGTCCGGCAATGCTGGCAGTACTTCTTAAGCTCGATCCTACCAGGGTCGTTCTTCTTGTTCTTCATGCTGGTATAGTTGCGACGCTTGCACTCGGTGCAAGCCAGCGTAATGATCTCGCGCACCTAATGTCCACCTCCCTGCCGCTTCGCCACAATCGCTACACCAATTTATCACACCGCAAAATGAGTGTCAACAGCGCATCCGAGGCCTTGCGAGCGTAGGGAGCAGGACTTCTATTCCGTGATCTTCGTCACAGCGCCGGCGCCGACGGTGCGGCCGCCCTCACGGATGGCGAAGCGCAGGCCTTCCTCGATAGCGATGGGCGTGATGAGCTCGATCTTCATGTCG
>JAJYWN010000030.1 GCA_021791495.1 Bacillota bacterium | reverse complement strand
TCTCCGACTTGCCCATGGACACGAATTACCGCAGGTAAATGAGGGTAGTCTCGGTCGGCGGCATATCCTGGCGCGATGCACCGACGGGCCGGCCTTGTTTCTCCTACCCCGCCGGACGAACTCCCGACCCCGAACAAGGGCTCATCGGTCGCCCGCCGACGGCTCCGGTGATGAAGTGTGTACTCAGGACACACGCGATTCCCCGGAAATGTGTCCTGAGCCTACACTGTAGTTCCAATTCCCACTATCGCCCAGGAATGACGCCGGAGAACGACCTACTTCGCGACCTGCTTCGTTGGGAAACTCGCCGTTCTGTTGCTGACACCGGCCCCGACACGCCGATCGAACGATTCTAGCGTGGTGGCGGTCTCGGCGGCGGTGATGACGCTCGCGTCTGCCGCCCATGATGGGCAGTCTACTAAGGAATCGCTCTACTAACCTCCCTGTCACGGCGTGACGGGGGCCGGCGTAGAATGGTCCGGGAGGGAAGGCGGATCCTATGATCTATGGCCAGCTTCCGTTGCACGGCTGCGTCTCTCCGGCGCCACCCCAGAAGGGCAAGGTCCCTAAGCCGCCATGCCCTCCGTGTCCGCCGTGCCCTCCCCATCCCCCGTGCTCTCCGACGGTCGTCGTTACCGTGGCGGAGGCCGATTGCCTAACCTTGAATAACAGCGCGTGCGCCAACTGGACGATGAGCTTCTCTTCCTGTCCCGGCACCGAATACACAGCGATATTTCGGGGGAACTCGAACAAACCCGATCCTCCGGTGGTGGCCTTGCCGCCTCGCCGCCCTGCTTTGCCCTTACCCAGACCCATGCCCGCGCCCGCGCCCGCGCCCAGCATTCCGGGCTTCGCCTTGGGAAGCCTGGTTGGCACGGTTAGAAGAGCCCGTTAGTGAATAGTGCAAACGGTAGTACACACTCTTCCTGCGTTCACGAACCAGTGGGACATGCGATTTCGTAATACCATCGCTTCTTGGAACATAAGACTCTTCTGAGCATTGAACGACCCTCATGTCGCAGGCATTTTAGTCCTTTCCCTTTTCCCCCGCTGTAGCACGGGTTTTCCTTGTGGGGCGCGCGGCATATGGCCGCGCGGGTTGACGTAATCCGACACGTTTTCTTTCCGGACAGCGTCTCGACCAATGGGGGAGATGCCAAATGGGGAAGACCCGTCTATCCATCAGCCGGCTCTATGGGTCGAATGGCTTTGACGAACGTGCCCTGGTAGAAGTGGTCTTGGACCTCCTTTCGGACGGTGCTCTTCCGGACGAATCTGATGAGGCCGCGCGGCCCCGGGATGACGGCGGAAAGAAGCGGGGAGACGGTTACGACCCGTACGGCGGGGAGTCGCCCACCTAAAGTTGGGGTTCTCGAATCCTGTACCCTTTCACACTTCCCGCTCCCCGGAGGCGACCGAGATGGTCAATACCCCGCCGCGCATGGCCGTCTACTGCCGCGTGTCCAGTGAAGAGCAGCGGCTATCCGAAACCATTTCCAATCAGGTGGATTTCGCCAGACGGTATTGCTCCTTGCACGGGCTCGTAATAGCCGATTTCTATCTGGACGATGGGGTCAGTGGGACATTGCCCTTGGGGGATCGCCCCGCCGGCCGACGCTTATTGGAGGACGCCGCCCGAGGGAGCTTCGGTGGCGTTTTGGTGTACCGCATCGACCGTCTGGCTCGCAAGACCATTCACCTGCTGGACTGCTATGAACGCCTGGACCGCTTGGGGATAGCTCTCCGCTCGATGACCGAGAGCTTCGACACCGATACTCCGTCGGGTCGGTTCGTCATGACCATGTTCGCCTCCATTGCCGCCCTGGAAAGGGATACTCTTCTGGACCGAACGGCGCTGGGCCGGGCCCGCCGGTTGCGCGAGGGCAAGTGGATCTCCGGAAGCCCTCCTTTCGGATACTGTCTAAATGAGCATGGCTGCCTGTCGATAGACCCCAAGGAAGCCGCCATAGTGCGCCGCATCTTCGATCTCTACACCGGCGGCGAGATGTCCACTCTGACGGTCGCCGACTACCTGAACGGCACACGCGTCCCGGTGGCGTCAGTCGTCCGAAACAGGAAGGGCGCCGCCGGAGGACGGTGGCGGGCCTCACGGGTCTTGAGAATACTGTCCGATCCCGTCTATGTCGGTAGACATGTGGGTTGGAGACAGTCCGCCGACGGCTCGCGGGAGAGCATCGAAATCACCGCCCCTTCCCTGGTGTCGGACGAGGTCTGGGCGGCGGCTCAGGAGATGCGCAAACTGCGGGCCGGCGAAGCCCGGCGAAATTCTAAGAGGCTTTACCTTTTGCGGGCCCTGGTGCGGTGCGGCTTCTGTGGAAACGTCTACGTGGGCGATGGCCGGGTTTCGCGTACGCGGGCCTACTACCGATGCCTGGGAGGGCATAACGTGGACCGGTCTCTGCCCCGGCGTTGCCCGGCGCCGGCGTTGCAGAAGGATTACATTGAGACGCAGGTTTGGAATGATGTCCATGCCTTTCTGGTGAGGGAGGATGTCATCAGCCTCCTGCTCCGTCATTTGCAAGGCCCGGCCGCCGGTGCGGGTGAGGACGAAGTGGAGCTGAACGCCATCAAGGGCGCTCAGATGATGGTGGACCAAGCCAAGCAACGGCTGCTCCGCCTCTACGTCGATGGCGTAGTGTCCGACCAAGAGATCCACCGGGAATTGAACCAACTGGATGGACAGCGCCAAGCCTTATTGGCACGGCGCGCCGTCCTTGACCGGGGGCGGAGCCAGTCCGGGCTTCGGTCCCGGATAGGGTTACAAGTCTCGGAGCACGGTTCCCTCACCCAAGTCCTGTCCAAGGGGCTCGATTCCGCACCCTTTGAGAGCAAGCGGCGTCTCATCCTGATGCTGGTCGATCACATCGCCGTGGAGCCTATCGAGAACGACGGCAACGGGCGGGGTCCGTGCGCCCGCGTCGTGATCCACTACCGCTTCGGCCTCCCGGAGCGGCGGACGGATTGTTTGCCGGATTCCTTCGAATCCTGACGCCCCACCCATGGACCGTCTCCGGGCGCAGCTCCCAGTTGTTTCGCCAGACGAAGAATTCCGAGCCCTCCGCAGGATGCGCCCCCACTCACGCCGAAAAGCCTAGACGTGCCCGGAACTAGAAGCCAAGGGGGTTTGCAGCTACATGGATGAGTCAACCAAGAGCCGCCTGAAAGCCGAGATTCTGAGAACCTTAAAGGAGCTGGTCGCCATCCCCGGCGTCTCGGGATTTGAGCACCGGGTGGTGGCCTATCTGAAGGACGCGTTCGCTCCCCTGGCCGACCGCGTGGAGATCGACTCTTTCGGGAACCTCTACGCGTACAAGAGCGGCGGGCGGCCCGGCCCCACCTTCATGGTGGCCGCTCACAGCGATGAGGTGGGTTTCATCGTCCGGGCCATCGAGGAAAAGGGCTTCATCCGCTTCGACCGCCTGGGCGGCGCCCCCGAGAATATGCTTCTGGGCCAGCGTGTGCTGGTCAACGGACGCCATAAAGGCGTCATCGGCGTCAAGTCCGGCCACCTGCAGCGCCTCGATGAGGGCGGCGCCAAGCCGACCAAACTCTACGACATGTTCATCGAGCTCGGTGCCAAGAACGCCGCCGACGTGGCAGCCATGGACATCAAGGTCGGTGACCCCATCACTTTCGACTACCAGCTCACCGAGTACTCCGGGACGGATCGCTTCTTCACGAAGGCGCTGGACGACCGCTGGGGAGTGGCCATCCTGCTGCAGCTCATGCGGGAAGTGCAGGGCCGGCAGTTCGACGGCACTTTGGTGGCGGCCTGCACGGTGCAGGAGGAAGTGGGCCTACGCGGCGCCACGGTCGCCGCTTTCAAGGTCAACCCGGATTACGCTATCGCCGTGGACACCATGCCGGCCGGCGACACGCCGGACGTGCGGACGGCCATCGACCACCCCGTTTACGTCGGGCGGGGGCCCGTTTTCACCTTGGCCACCGGCACCGGGACGACGGTGAATCCGGGCGTCAAAGCCATGCTCTACGAGGCGGCCGAGGCCGCCGGCGTGCCCTATCAGCCGGCCCTGATGCTTCTGAAAGGGAACACCGACGCCTCCGCCATGCAGTTGGCCCGTGAAGGCATCCCGGTCGGGAACATCGGCCTGCCGCGCCGGTTCTCCCACTCGTCCGCCGAGACGGCCGACCAGAACGACGGGCTCTACGCTCTGCTGGTTCTGATGAAGATGGTGGAGAACATGGGCCAGGCCCGCGAGAAGCTGAAGTTTATCTAGGGTCTGCCCGCAGTTCAGGTGGGCCGGACGGCGAGCGTCGGCAAACGGCCGCGCCGCCCGGCCCGCTTTCTATTTGCGTGCGGTGACCACCTTGTGCTCGGCCCTGATGCGCTCCAGCACGTCGGGGCGGTAGAGCAGGTCACACATGGTCATCGCCAGGACCTTGGCGCTTTCCATCATGGCCTGGTGACCGCGAGGGGAAATCGAGGCGTCGCGCCACTCGACGCTGTGGCCATTGATGACGTGGTCGCTGATGGCCGCGGTGATCCCAAGGTGCGGGATAGCATGGCTCACGTTGCCACCGTCCCCGGAAGCCTTGGGGACGTCGCCACCCGGCTGTTCGGCCTTGATGCCCAGCTTCGCGAAGTTCTCCCGGGCCAGGTAGTCGTAAGAGTCGCACTGCCTGGAGTCGTAGTAAGTCATGCCACGCTCCACCTCGAAGGTGGCCCGGGTCATGAGAGAGGCGCCGCGCGCGCAGTCCAGTACCCGCTCCACCAGCTCTTCCATGTACTCGCGGGTGGCGGCGCGCACCACCATGTCGATCTCCGAGTAGTCGGGGGTAATGTTGGCCTTATCGCCGGTGTGTTTGATGACCCCGTGGATCCTGGCGTCGCTGGTGATGTGTTGCCGGAAGGCGTTGATTCCGGCAAAGGTGAGCATGGCGGCGTCGGCGGCGTTGATCCCCCGATGGGGGTCGACTGCGCCGTGGGCGGCCCGCCCGTGGAAGCGGAAGGTCATCATGGCCGCGGCCAGGCTGGGGCTGCCTATATCATAGCGGAAGCTGGGGTGGAACATCATGCTGGCGTCCACACCCTTGAAGGCGCCCTTTTCAAGCATGATTATCTTGCCGCCGCCCCCCTCCTCCGCCGGCGTGCCCATGACCGCCACAGTGCCCGGCATGTCCGGCCAGGCCTGCTTCAAGGCGATGGCGGCGCCGCAGGACGCCGTTCCGATGAGGTTGTGCCCGCAACCGTGACCGACTCCGGGACAACGTCCATCACGTCGTCTAGCAGCCTTCGGAGCCAACTCCGCTTTTCCTGCCAGGAATTGGTGCCCCCAGGCCGCTGTGATATAATCGGACAGAAAGCTACCGGATACGAAGTAACCGCCGGCACCGTGCAATGCGTGGCAGTCCGGCGCGGGTTACGGCTCGCAAACCACAACAGGAACAGGAGCAGAAGGCTTGCGCGAAGCATTCCGTCTCGTCAAGTACGCCAGAACTTACCGCCGTTATATCATCATCGCCGCCCTGAGCACGGCCGGGGTCATCGGGCTGAACCTGGTGGGCCCGTGGATCATCCGCGAACTCATCGCCGTGGTCACCACGGGGACCGCCGACCGGACGCAACGCATCCACGACATCAATCTGCTGGCACTGGCGGTGGTCGTGACCTACGCCCTCCGAGGCTTTCTGCAGTTCCTGAGCAACTGGATGACCCACATCGCCGGCTGGGGCGTGGTGGCGGAGTTCCGGACGCGGGTCTACAACCACCTACAGGAGCTGTCCCTCAAGTACTACCAGGACAAACAGACGGGCCAACTGATGTCGAGGACCATCAACGATACGGCCACCTTCGAAGCCCTCATCGCCCACGTGCTCCCCGAGATGACGGTGAACTTCTCGCTGCTCATCGGGGTGTCCATCATCCTGTTCGCCATGAACTGGCAGCTCGCGGTCGTGACCTTGGTGCCGATGCCTTTCCTCATCTGGGTGGTAGCCCAGTACACGCGGCGGGTGCGCCCGGCCTTCCGGAAGACCCAGCAGAGCCTGGCCGAGCTGAACGGCATCGTCCAGGATAACCTTTCGGGGATGAAGGAGATCCAGGCCTTCACGCAGGAACCGCGGGAGCGGCGGCGGGTCTTCGACCACGCCATGGTCTTCACCCGGAACATGGTCCAGGCTATCAAGCTTTCGTCTATCTACAACCCCATGGCCGAGTTCCTGGCCGGCCTGGGCACGGTGATGGTGGTGTGGATGGGCGGTCGGTTCATCCTTGATAACCGCATCCCCATCGCCGACCTGGTGGCCTTCGTCCTCTACCTGAACATGTTCTACCAGCCGGTCAGCGCGCTGAACCGCCTGAATGAGAGCCTGCAGCAGGCCGTGGCGGGGGCCGAGCGCGTCTTCGAAGTGCTGGACGCTGAATCCGAGGTCCAGGAGGCGCCGGGGGCCGTGGAGCTGGCGGGGCGGAGTCGCGGGCACATCGAGTTACGCGACGTGTCCTTCCGGTACGTGGACGAGCAGGCGGTGTTGAAGGACATCTCCTTCGAGGTGCGGCCCGGAGAGATGGTGGCCCTGGTGGGGCCGACGGGCGTGGGCAAGACGACCATCGCCTCGCTTATCCCGCGCTTCTACGACCCGCAGCAGGGTGCCGTCCTCATCGACGGGCACGACCTGTGCACCTTGACCCTGTCGTCGCTCCGTGCCCAGATCGGCATGGTGCTGCAGGACGTCTTCCTCTTTAACGGCACGGTCAAGGAGAACATCCTTTACGGCCGCCTCGACGCCACCGACGCGGAGGTCGTGGCGGCGGCGAAGACGGCCAACGCCCACGAGTTCATCGAGGCGCTGCCACAAGGGTACGACACGCCCATCGGCGAGCGCGGCCTGAAGCTTTCAGGCGGCCAGAAGCAGCGTCTTTCCATCGCGCGGGCGGTCCTAAAGAACTCTCCCATTCTCATCTTGGACGAGGCCACGTCGTCGGTGGACACCGAGACTGAGGTGCTGATCCAGGAGGCGCTGGAACGCCTTATCAAGGACCGGACGACGGTGGTCATCGCCCACCGGTTATCGACGGTGCAGAACGCCGACAAGATCATCGTCTTGGAGGAGGGCCGCATCGCTGAGGTAGGCACCCACCGTGAATTGATGATAGCGGGCGGGCTTTACGCGCGGCTGTGCCGGGCGCAGCTTCAGGGTGAGCAGGGCGCCCTTACGGCTTCGGAAGGGTGAGATGGGAGAGATGCTGCCGAACTGACTGCCTGATCTCATTAAGGGAGCGTTGGGACGGCTTCATGTCCGCCGCCCAAGTCCGGCCAGGGTGCAAGGTGTCCCATTCGGGGCGCCCACTTGTAGCTCGTCTCCCACCCCCTGGATCATGGTTCCCGAAACCGTCTATCACCGTGTTCCACAGGGGCCTGTATCTTTGAATGAGCAGTTTCTCCCCGAGGCTCAGCCAAATCTCATCAGTGATTAGGAAACGACAACGAAAATGCTCCCTGGGCAGTCCAACGTGATCTATGGACTCGGCATGTTCCCTGAGTCTGGACCAGAGAACGGGACCTGGAGGGGTATCGAGCGACACTAAGCCCTTTCGGGCACCCTCTGGCGCCGCTTTTCCAACGTAGATTGGATAATCGCAGCCATCACGGTTTGCTTTCACAAGCGTACCGTAAAGGCGGTAGTCGCCCGAATAGTACAGGGCATAGATGCCGGCTCCTTCGAACTTCTCTATCGGGGGAAGGGGCCCGCACTCACGCCTTAGGAGTTCATGCACCAAGCTTTCGGCGATGTTGACGATGTCCAGAGGATTGTATGACTTCATTTCGTTTCCTCCGCCTGGCTCTAGCTTAGGAGGTTTTTCAAGCAGTATCCCGAAAAGTCCTTGCCCGAGAGAGAAGACATGCCACGAGATCCTGAAACAACCAGCCGAATGATGTCGGCGGTCAAGAGCAAAGACAGCAAAGCCGAGCTCCTATTGCGAGCGGAGCTGTGGTCCCAGGGGTACCGTTACCGCAAGAACTGGGGGAAGGTTTTCGGTCACCCTGATCTCGCGTTTCCGGCGGCCAAAATCGCGGTGTTCGTGGATGGCGACTTCTGGCACGGGAACGCCTGGCGACTGCGCGGCCTCTCCAGCCTAGCGGAGTTGTTCCCAACTCGGACTGAATGGTGGGTCGAGAAGATTAGCCGAAACATCGCAAGGGATGGTCGCGTGACTGAGCGCCTAACCGAGGAAGGCTGGCTGGTCCTAAGGTACTGGGAGAGTAGGGTGTTATCCGAACCTCGGGCTGTGGCCGAAGAGGTAGGTTTTCATGTCTCCGAAAGGCGACGCCTTTCTGCTCCCGGAAGCAGGAGTCACCAAGCCTGATGGCAAACATATGTTCGCATGATAGAAACTGGTGGAAGGGCGGGCTCGTATGAGGACCGCGGTTGAGTTGTTCACAGGCCTTGGGGGACTGGCATTGGGTTTGGAGCGTGCGGGATTTGGGCACCTGGCTTTGGTCGAGTGGGATAGGCAGGCTTGTGAGACCGTAAGGCTGAACCACCCGAATTGGCCGCTTCATGAAGCGGATGTAAGAGAATTCGACTTCGACTCCTTGCCAAAGGGGATTGACCTGTTGGCCGGTGGCCCTCCTTGCCAGCCTTTTTCGGTGGGTGGAAAACACCAAGGACATGCCGACGGAAGGAACATGTTTCCCGAGGTGTTTAGGGCTCAACGGTGCCTGCAACCTAAGTTCCTGTTGCTGGAGAATGTCTATGGGCTCGTTCGAACGACGTTTAGACCATATTTCGAGTACATTCTCCTACAGCTCAGGTTTCCTTTTGTAGTGGCGGAAGGCGGCGAGTCCTGGGAAGAACATAAGGCACGATTGTTAAGAGTCACGGGGCAGTCCGAGAGGGAGCTGTCCCAATCCTATGACATCACGTATAAGGTCATAAACGCGGCTGACTATGGTGTTCCGCAGATCAGGCGTAGAGTGATAATCGTCGGTGTCAGACGCGACCTTGGTGTTAGCTTCCCTTGGTCCGCCGTACCGCCCACGCATTCTCGAGAAGCACTTCTGTACGCCAAACTGGTCAGCGGGTCTTACTGGGATGAGCACGCCCTGCCCTCTCCGCCGCCCAGGCCTGGTGGTAACAACCTAAGGCAACCGACATTGGAACGCTGGAGAACGATTCGGGATGCGATCCGAGACCTCCCCGAGCCAATTAATGGCTCAGAGGCAGTAGGTTTTGTGAACCACGTTGGCATTCCCGGAGCGCGGGTATACCAGGGCCATACAGGCAACCCGTTGGACGAACCATCGAAGACGGTGAAGGCGGGCGATCACGGCTGCCCAGGTGGAGAGCATGTCCTGATAAAGGATAACGGGGAAATCCGTTATCTTACCGTGAGGGAGTCCGCTAGGCTCCAAGGCTTCCCGGATGACATTCGTTTCACGTGCAGCAGGACT
Source organism: Bacillota bacterium (assembly GCA_021791495.1). GTDB lineage: Bacteria > Bacillota > Sulfobacillia > JAJYWN01 > JAJYWN01 > JAJYWN01. The sequence continues at coordinate 37,439 of JAJYWN010000030.1, read as the reverse complement.
GAGGCCATGCGTCAGCTTGGAAACGCCGTCCCAGTCCCCGTGGCCGAAGCATTTGCCCGCGTCATCTACGGGATCCTGGATAGCCGGATATCGGCGCCGCGCGAGAGTAGGTTAGAGCAAGTGGCGCTTTTGTAGCGCTGGAACCAGTTCTGCCCGGTAAGGTGGCGCAGCCGCGACTCTGGACTCTGGGCTCTAGGCCTCGTGCCCCAACTCATCCAAAGTCATGGCCCCGAGAGCGGCCCGCTTGACTGCGGCCAGGGACCTCCCAATGGAGGTCTCGGCGCTCAGAATCGCGCTGCCCAGGTCGGCCAGGATCTCGCTGTAACTCTGGTCGCCCTCAGAGTAGTGGATGACCGTCCGGACCTTCTCCTCGCCCGCTTGCCGGGCGAGACCGCATGGTCCGTGTGGCCGGCCATTTCCAGCGTCTTGAAGGCGAATATGACCTCGTAATCCTCCACGAAGTCGCCGACGATCATGAGTCGCCGGTGTGCCGCGACCGTTTCTAGAGGGTGATAAAGCGGTGGCCGAAATCGAAGGGGGCTTCACCGAGCAGTGGCCGATCGCACAGCCGGCGGCACAGCTCCGGCCCGTATTTGAACAGGAAGGGGAAGATGTTGTAGACCCGTTCCTGCCAGTTACCTTCGGGCCGATAAGCCTTCTCCAGGCGGTCGAAGTGGCCCAGGGCCAAGTCGTTGGCCTTGCGGTGGGCCTGCGTGGCCCGACCCTCCAGCCAGGCAATCTGGTCCACCACCCGCTTCTCGTTCTCGCCGGCCAACGTCACCAACCCCTTGTCCACGGCGGCCAAGGCGTCGCGGAGGTCGGCATAGACCCCGGCCACCCGGTCACGGGCGGAGGCAAAGAGGTCGGGGAGGCCTACCTTGTCGGCCTGGGCCAGGTAGGTGTCACGGGCGGTCGCCAGGCCGCCGGCGGCGGCGATGGTGGTGACCCCAAGGCCGTACTTCTCCAACAGCCGCTCCTCAGCCGGTTCCAGCAAGGTCAGGTTCAATCGGGGGAACACCACCGGCAGTTCCATATCGAAGAGGCGGTATACCCTCCCCAGCTGCGCCATGTAGGAGATTTCCCCCGGCCCGCCCAACATGGCGATGACCGGCAGGACCATGTCCTGCAGCACCGGCCGCAGCACCACGTCGGGGCTGACCGCCTCGGGGTTTCCGCAGACTGCGGTGAAGAACTCTTCTGAGCTCATGGACAGACCGGCGCGGCGCACGACGAACCGGCCGGCGGCGGGGTCCCAGTACACGGGGCGCCGGCGCCAGGAAAGGTACATGAAAAGGTGCGAGTGGGTAGGGCCCTTCTCGACTTGAAGGGGGTAACCCGCCTCCGACAGTTCCCGGCTCCGGGTTTCCAAGGCCTGCGCTATCGCGGCAGTCCTGGAGACGAAATGGGCCATGGCCGGCGCCGGCGGGGTGCGGTGGCGGCGTTTCTCGGCCCCGGACCGCATTCCGGAATCCGCCTCACCGGCACGGAAGAACGCCTCCCCGTCAGGGTCCGTGTGAGCCGGCAGGGTCTTGAAACCGGGCGCCATGGGATCGACCAAGATCAGGCCGGTACCCTCGAAGATGAGGGTCATCAGGCGTCCGAACCATTCGGCCAGGCTCGTCGACTGGGCGGCCAGGTCGCGGGCTTTCTGGAGGACAGAGCCCTTAAACTCGCTGGGTGGGGTGGCCGCCGCCAAGGCGTCCAACAGCCCGTTCACCGCTTCGGGGATACAAGGCAGCACGCCGGACGGGAAATCACCGGCCCCTTCCGGCGGAGTCAGGTGCAGGCGTTCGATGGTGGCACCGGCCGCTGCCGCGCCCCCGGCTCCGGCCAGCTTCAGAACGTCCACGTGGTCGATTTCGGCGAAGTCGTGGTCGTCAGAGGCCACCCAGAAGGCCGGGACCACCTCCACGCCCAGTTCCGAGGAGAGATAGCGGGCCAGTTGGACGGCCGTGATGGCTTTGTGGACGGCGTAGAGCGGGCCGGTCAACACGCCGGCCTGCTGCCCGCCGATGACCACCAAGGCCCCGCGCCGCAGCTTCTCGATGTTAGCCAGCGTGTCGCGCCCCGCGCCCAGTGCACGGTTGTAGCTTTCGAGGACGTCCGCCACGGCCCCCAGGTGCCCGGGGCCGTAGCGCCCCCGGAGGAAAGCGGCCCGCCCCTCGAAGGACGGGAGCCCGTGCGGGTCATAGCCGAAGAACCGCCCGACACGCGAGAAGTCGTAGAGGAAATGGTTGACCAGCGGGTTGGAGTACGACGTCGGGACGATTTCTAGCGGCTTTTCGGCCGTGGGCATGGACAAAGTCTCCTAAGTTCAGTTCGAAATGATGGCTATTCGGTAACCATTATTCTGCCGGGGTGCTCGGCCACCGCGCGGCCGATGACGGCGCGGGTTTCTACCCCCTTGGCGGCCAGGAGCCCCAACAACTTCTCTAGCCTAGATTCGGTGATGCTGATCAGGAGCCCGCCCGAAGTGCAGGCATCGGCCAGCACGGCGCGCATCTCGCCGGTAACGCCGGCGGCGAATTCCACCAAAGGGCCGCCCTCGGCGGCGGCGCCTCCCCCGCCCACCGGATCGGCGGCGGTGATGAACTCCAGGTTCGCCTTGGACCCGCCGGGAATGGCGCCGGCCCGCAAGAACTCCCAGGTCTCCTCCAGAATGGGCACCGCCGCGGCGCGGATCTCCAGCCCCACCCCGCTGGCCCGCGCCATTTCCGACGCGTGCCCCAGGAGCCCGAAGCCAGTGATGTCGGTGCACGCCGAAGCGCCGGCGTCCACCATGGCCCCCGAGGCAGCCTTGTTCAAGGTCGCCATGAGCGCCGTCACCCGCTCCACCGTGGCCGGCGAGGCTAACCCGCGCTTGTGTGCCGTGGTGACGATGCCGATACCGATGGGTTTGGTCAGTACCAGCGCGTCGCCCGCCATGGCGCCCCCGTTGGTGACGGCCTTGGCGGGATGAACGACGCCCGTCACCGCCAACCCGTATTTGGGTTCCGCGTCGTCGATGGAATGCCCGCCGAGGAGGGCGCAGCCGGCTTCGGCCAGTTTATCCGCCCCGCCGCACAGAATCTGACCGAGCACGGCATGGGGCAGCTTCTTGATGGGGAAGCCGACGATGTTTAAGGCCGTGAGGGGCCGGGCCCCCATGGCGTACAGGTCGCTGAGGGCGTTGGCCGCGGCGATCTGGCCGAAGGCGTAGGGGTCGTCCACCACGGGTGTGAAGTAGTCGACCGTCTGTACCAGGGCCAGCTCCTCCGTAAGCCGGTAGACGCCGGCATCGTCGCCGGTATCCAGGCCGACCAGAAGGTCAGGGTTTGGAATTGTGGGAGGAAGGTGGCGCAGGACCTGCACCAGGTCACCAGGACCGATTTTGCACCCTCAGCCCGCCTTGCCGGTCAGGGAAGTCAGTCTGACCGGCGGTAAGTCTACCGACATGGAGCTTACGCACACCTTTCGACGGCGGTTTCGGCAGAGCAGAGTGTAGTGTATGCCGTCAGGCAGGTTTTCGGGAGACGGTGAACCTCCTCCTGCTTGGCCGAGGCGCCGGCCGGACCTTACGTGATGCCGGCCCGATCCAGGGCCAAGACCATCTCGCGGAGCACTTCGGCGCAGCGTTCTACGGTGGCCGGGTCCACGTTCTCATAGATGTCGGTCGGCCAGTGCCAGTTCGGCAGCAAACGCTGTTCGTCCTCGGCGCGCAGGCTGATGACTTTGTAGCCTCGGAAGAGGAGCACGTTGGCGTCGGTGGTCATGATGGTGACCGGAACGCCTTGCAGGTCCCAGTCCGGATGCTCGCCCGCCACACTCCGTGCCACAGATACCAGGGCGGGGTCGCAAGGTTTGACGCCCAGCATACCCTCGCCCGTGGCGAAGCGGACGGCACCGGCGCCCACATTATCAAGGTTGATAAAGAAGGCGTCCCGGAGTCCGGCGCCGTGACGTCGCACGAAATCCACCATGCCGGTCTGGCCCACCTCTTCGCCGCCGGTGAAGGTGCACCAGACTTCGGTGTTCGCCAGCGCGCCGGAAGTGGCCAGTTCCTCGGCTACGGCGAGGACCACTCCCACACCCGAAGCGTTATCGGCGGCGCCATGTGTGTAGACTCCCGTCAGTTCGCGGTGGGCGATCAGACCGACGCTGGCGAAAAGGTAGATTTCTGGGAACAGACCGAGCCAGCGGACGGCCGACAGCCAGGCCCATGGCCCCGACGCGGCGCTTCCGGCCACCACCCTGCCGGCGATGAGCGCCAACAGCGCTGCCACGGGCGTCAGCGCGAAGGCCGCCGCCATCAAGAGGAAGGTCAGGCGGAAGTTCTTTACCTGGCTGGGTGAGAAGGCGATGGACGAGCGTGAGGTGTCGTGGTGGGCCACCAGCACGACGCGACGGATCGGGCGGGCGGTAGCGGCTGTGGCGGGTGGCGCGGCGCCGTCGCTCGGGGGGCCGGCGTCGGCCGCGTTACCCTTGGGCGGCAACACCGCCACCACGTTTTCCGTCGGCCACTGGGGGAAGATGGCCCCGATGTCGAGCAGCGATGTGTTCTGCAGGGAGAAGATGACCAGCATCAGCAGGCCGGCCACCAGCCCGATGGCGGGTGACCACAGCACCGCGAAGCCGGCCAGCGAGCCGAGGAGATAGATCAGGGCGTAGGGCCACGAAAAAGAGGTGTAGGAGCGGAATCTTTCCATCTCGACCTTGGCGCCAAACCGCTCCGCTTGGCCGGCGATGTAGCGCGATCCGCGGTGGTCAGCCGCGGTACAGGAACCCCGCGGCCCGATATCCACCGACAGCACGCGGACATGGCGCATGGCGCGCCCGCCCAGAAGACTGCCCGCCTTCGGTCTCTTCGGCCCATTTTCTTCGACCATCACCGACACCTCCGTACGCTCCTGCGTAGACCCTTATTTCGGCCAACGGCGCCAAACACACCAGGAAGGAGGAAAACTCGAATCCAGGCAATCTATTGGTCGACTGGCTAATATCTCCTGTAACGCTCTTGTAACAGACCGGCTTTTTCCGCGATGTAGTCGGCGAAAGGCAATCCTCGCGGAAGGACCGACCGTATGGACGCCACACTGGTCTCGGAGGCGGTCAAGGTGCCAAGCACCGACATACTTCGCGACGCCGATTTCTCCCGCCTGCTGGCGGAAGCCCAAAGGCGTCCCGAAGCTTTTGCACGACTTTACGACCATCATTTCCAGGCCGTCTGGCGTTTTGTCTCCGGTCACGTCGGCGAGCGCTTGGCTTCGGAGGACTTGGTGTCCGAGGTCTTCCTGCGGGCTCTGAAAGGCCTGCCAAGGTTCATGGTGGGTGAACTGCCCGCCAAGGTGGCCTTCGCGGCCTGGCTCTTCGGCATCGCCCGGAACGTGGTGAATGACTACCACCGGCACCGCCCACGGGGCATGGTGCAGCTGGACCAGGCCGGCGAGATAGTCGACCGCTCCTCCGCCGGGCCCGAAGAGGACATGCTGGCGAAGGAAGAGGCCATCGCTCTGCGCGCGGCGGTGGCCCGCCTTCCCGACGAGCAACAGGACGTCATCGCCTTGCGCTATTTCGTCGGTCTGTCGGTCGCCGAGACCGCCGACGTCCTGGGGAAAACCGAGGGGGCCGTTCGCGTCCAAGCCTTCCGCGCCATTGCCCGGCTCCGCGAGATGTTGACCCGAAAGGAGTCCGACTCCAATGACTGACACACCGGAAAAGGACGCGGAAAAGGACGCCGAAACGGCGGCAATCGAGAAGAAGCTGGGCCGGCTGCCGGTCCAGGAAGACCCCGCCTTCGCGGGCCGGTTGCGCCGGCGACTCATGAATATCCATCCCGCCGCCGCCCCCGCCATGCCCGGTGCTCCCGTGGCCGGCGGCTCATTACAGGAGGAACCAGCCATGACTAGAAAACAGAGTCTGCCCTCAAGGGCGGCCCGGAAGGAACGCGAAGCGGGCCGTCCCATAACCCAAACCAATGGCGCACACCACCGTCCCGCCCGCCGGCGCCGCTCCCCGTGGCCCAGGTTGGTCTGGGGTTTGGCGGCGGCCGCCGTTCTGGTGCTCGGAGGTCTGAAGACCCAGGACTACCTGGCCCAGCAACGCGCCCAGCGCCTCGAACAGCAGCGTCTAGCCAGCCTGGAGAAGATCCCCGCCACCGTCGCCGCCCCCGTGGGCGCCGGCGGCAAGTACGGCAAGGTCACGGTCAGTTCCTGGGTCATGTCCGCTCAGTTCCCGGCCAATCCCAAGCTCGGCATGGTCTACCGTCCGACGCTGACTCAATACACCGAGGCGGAGGCCAAGGCCATCGCCCAGCGGCTGAGCCTGTCCGGATTTACGGCGGACACCTCGGACTGGCGGTTTTACGAAGGCCAGGGAAACGAGGGGGGCGTCGGCAAGCTGCTGATGGTCAGTAAGACGGAGGCCCGGGTCATGTACCAGGACTACTACGGTCTGCTGGGACCCAAGCCGCCCAAGGTCCTACCGCCCAAGACCGTTTCGAAGGACCAGGCCATCACTCTCGCCAAGCAGTTCATGGACAGAGGCGGTATCCCATATAGCGACGCCTTCGTTTATGCCGAGGAGACCCGCGACGCCCCGGGCTTTTGGCAGATCCGTTTCGCCGATGCCCTATCCTCTAACGGCAAGGACAGCGGCGTCCGGTGGCCTGTCGCCGGCTTCGAGACCTGGGTCCTGGTAGAGCAGGGGTCGGGGCGTGTGGCCAGCGTGAATTCGACCAGGGCTCACTTCCTGCCGGCGGACCTGTATCCGCTGCGCAGCGTGGCCGAGGCTTACGCCGAGCTACAGAAGATGCCCTTCTACGCTTCAGAATCACCGACCGCCGTCACCGTCGACCGCGTCGAAGTGGCTTACTACAACTTCCCCACCCGCGACAGGCCTCTCGGCCAGACACGCCTGCAGCCCGTCTACCGCTTCGTGGTGCATGACAAGACGGGCGAGCTGTTCGAGCTGAAGATCACCGCCGTGCAAGACGCCTACGTGAAGAAGTGAAAGCGCCAAGTCAGCGACACCGCGGAGAAGTGGTGAAGGAAATGCGTGTAGCTGGATGAGAAGCTTCGTCCGTCTTACCCCACCGCTTCTTGTGAACAGACTCCCGAGGGGTGAGAGGAGAGGTAACGTTACATAACAACTCCAATGAGGATTATTTGTCCTTTCGTCATGCGCCTGATGCAATTTTTGCACAGGCATAACTGAAATGACCGACCCCGGCCACTCGCCGCGCGGTCCTTTTCCGTCGCCGAGGGAAACTACTCCCGAAACTTCGTTAGGAGGCGGGACCATTGGCGAAAGACAGAGGCTACGGTGACATGGAGCACAGCAAGGGTAACTTCGGGACCAGGGACGCCGGCGAAAGACGTGACCCGGTATGTGGCATGCCGGTGACTGAGCACACCGGATTCCATTCCTCACACGGCGGGAAGGACTTCTACTTCTGCGGATCCACTTGCCAGCAATCTTTCGAGCGCGAACCCCGCCGCTATGTTGGCGAATGGGCCGACGACTGGCAGCACGGGCGGGAAACAGGCGAGGCAGGAAACCTTGGCGAGGGCGGAGGAGCCGCGGCTGTCCCATCGGAAGCCGGCCGTCGGTCCGGCGATGACCTGAACGAGATAGCGACCGAGTTCGGCCCTACAGGCGTGCCCGGCACCGGCAGGTCAGAGCGGGCCCAGGCTGAGGGCGTGCACTCTTCCGCCTCGGGCGGCGGCGGCGACTACGGCAGTTCCTCCGGCCATTTCCCTTACAGCAGCCCCGGTGCACCCGCAGCCCACCGGCCGATCAACTCCAGGCAGTCCGGGGGCAGCGCCGGCGGCAAAGGCGGGTACCGTGCCGGCCGGGATTTCGGAAAGAACCTGTGAAGGTTCGGGGATCGGAGGACGAGACTGTTGATCGAGAAACTGGCCCGAGTAACCATCCTGGTACGGGACGAAGACGAAGCTCTTCACTTCTATGTGGATATCCTGGGGTTCAAGAAGACGGCCGATGTACGTTTCGGCCCAGGTTTCCGCTGGTTGACAGTAGCGCCTCAGGACCAGACCGAAGTGGAGATCGTCCTGCATAATCCGGTGGTCTGGCTCGGTCCGGAGGAAGGCCGACGCCTCCTGGCCAGGCTGGGCCAAAGCACGCCGTGGGTTTTCTACACCGACGACTGCCAGGCCGAATACGAAAGACTAAAGGCCAAGGGCGTGGTGTTCAACGCTCTTCCAAAACAGCAACCCCACGGTCTAGAAGCGGTTTTTCAGGATCTCTACGGCAACGGCTTCGTCCTATTGCAGCCCACGCAGCCCGCCCAGGGGATGGCCTGATTCAGGGGGATGGGCCGCCGAGTTACCTGGCCACCAGGAGAGCCGCCAGGTAGCCGCTGACGTCCAGGGCGTTATGCAACACAGCGGCACCGATGTAGTCCCGGCTGCGCTCGTAATAGAAGCCCAGCAGCAGCCCGATGAAAGCGGCGAAGGCCGACTGGGCTGCCGCCGCTATCACCGGGGCTCCGAAGGCCACGTTCGTCATGTGGTACAAGCCAAATAGTAGGGCCGTCACCAGCATGGCTGGGGATAGGACCGACCGGCGCCCGCCGCTGGGCGGCGCCATGCCGTCTTTCCGAATCATCTGGAGACCCAACGGCAGGTGCACGGCCGGGCGGAAAACCATTTCCTCACTGAAGCCTACCATCACGCCTTGGAACAGCACGTTCAAGAGGATGGGCCCCAGTCCGGCCGCCATCCAATACGGCCAGGGGGACGCACTTCCTCGGCGGGGGCAGTCTCGATCACGATTTCCACTCCTTCGCATGGGGCGGCGTTCGCACGACCGCAGTCGACGCAAGACGGCGGTCGACTCTTTTCGACTCTGTCTCACGCTAACCCTGCGCAGGGGCCCCGGAGCAGAAAAGCAAGACCCCCGGGGTTATCCGGGGGCCTTGTGGGTTGCCGCCGCAGCGTGTGTCGGCGGCTTTCCGGTCTTAGTAATCCATGTCCGGCGCTCCGCCCGGCGGATACGGCGGTGCCTTCTCCTTCTTCGGGATGTCGGCGACCAAAGCTTCCGTCGTCAGGAGCATCGAGGCGATGGACGCGGCGTTCTGCAAGGCGAACCGGACGACCTTCACGGGGTCCGTGATGCCGGCCTTCACCATGTCCACGTACTGCTCACTGACGGCGTCGAGACCGGTGCCCTTCTTCTTATCCTTCACCGTCTGCACCACGACCGACCCTTCCAGGCCGGCGTTATTGGCGATCTGGCGGAGGGGCTCCTCCAGGGACCGCTTGACGATGTTGACGCCGAGCTTGACGTCCCCGTCTTCCTTGAGCTTCTCCAAGGCGGGAATGACGTTCAAGAGCGCGGTGCCGCCACCGGCGACGATGCCCTCTTCCACGGCGGCGCGGGCCGTGGCCAGCGCGTCCTCGACGCGGTGCTTCTTCTCCTTCAACTCGGTCTCGGTGGAAGCGCCGACCTTAATGATGGCCACGCCGCCCGCCAGTTTGGCCAGGCGTTCCTGAAGCTTCTCGCGGTCATAGTCGGAGTCGGTGTCCTCGATCTGGCGCCGGATGACGGCCACGCGCGCGTCGATGTCGGACTTCTTGCCCTTGCCCTCGACGATGGTGGTCTTCTCCTTATCGGCCCGGACCTTGGCGGCCTGGCCAAGCATGTGCAGGTCGACCTTCTCGAGCTTGATGCCCAGGTCTTCGCTGATGAAGGTGCCGCCGGTCAGGATGGCGATGTCTTCGAGCATGGCCTTCCGCCGGTCACCGAAGCCGGGGGCCTTCACGGCCAGGGTCGTGAGGGTGCCGCGCATCTTGTTCACGACCAAGGTAGCCAGAGCTTCACCTTCCAGGTCCTCGGCAATGATGACCAACTGGCGGCCGGTGCGGGCGACCTTCTCCAAAAGAGGCAGGAGGTCGGCTACGGCGGAGATCTTCTTCTCGTGGATGAGGATGTACGGGTTCTCGATGACAGCTTCCATGGCTTCGGCGTTGGTGACGAAGTAGGCTGAAATGTAGCCGCGGTCGAACTCCATGCCTTCCACGGTCTCGACGGCGGTCTGGGTGCTCTTCGACTCCTCGACGGTGATGACGCCGTCCTTCCCTACCTTATCCATGGCCTCGGCGATCAACTCGCCGATGGCGGGGTCGTTACCTGAGATGGCCGCCACGTGGCCAATGTCGTCCTTCCCCTCGACGGGGACGGCGTTCTTCTTAAGTTCCTCGACAGCCACTTCGACGGCCTTATCGATCCCCTTCTTCAGGAAAATCGGGTTGGCGCCGGCGGCTACATTCTTGAGGCCTTCGAGCACGATGGCCTGGGCCAGCACGGTGGCGGTGGTGGTGCCGTCCCCGGTGACATCGTTGGTCTTCGAGGCGACCTCGCGGCAGAGCTGGGCGCCCATGTTCTCATAGGGGTCTTCCAGCTCGATTTCCTTGGCTACGGTGACGCCGTCCTTCGTGATGACCGGCGAACCGAACTTCTTATCCAAAACGACGTTGCGGCCCTTCGGTCCCAGGGTGACCTTGACGGCGTTGGCCACGATGTTCACGCCGCGCTCCAGGGCCTTCCGCGCCTCTGTGTCGAAGGCAATCATCTTAGCAGGCATCTTTCACACTCCCTCCAAGAAAGGTGGAAACCTCAAACCTCGCTGCTGTTGCTTGCCCGCGGCCTTGCCGCTCGCCGGCTACTTACCGCCTTTTACGGCCAGGATATCGCTCTCGCGGAGGATGAGGTACTCCTCTCCCTCAATCTTGACCTCGGTCCCGCCATACTTAGCAAAGATAACGATGTCGTCGGCCTTGACCTCCAGAGTCACCCGCTGACCGTTATCCAGTACGCGGCCGGGGCCGACAGCGATGACCTTACCTTCCTGGGGCTTCTCCTTCGCTGTATCCGGCAATACGATGCCACCCCTGGTCTTCTCCTCCTGGGCCAGGACCTTCACGACGACGCGGTCGCCGAGAGGCTGAATCATCTCCATCCCTCCTTCTGCTCTATGATTGGGCCGGCCCGGGGGCTTTCCCGGTCTGGCCTGCTAGTTCCGTTCTTCCAGTCTTAGCACTCCACTGGTGCGAGTGCTAAGTCCAGTCACTATAGTAACCAAGGCCATCCAACCTTGTCAACGACCAAAGGGCAAAAAAGGTCAGGAGGCGGGCGCCAAATCTGCAATGGTATGACTTTCCATCGGGGAGCGCCCAGGGTAATGTCTCCAGATACTGCCCCAAGGTATACGTCGACATCTACCCGGTCACCTGGCCGAAAGGTCCACCCTCAACTGTGGGCAGGGGGAATCCTGCGGTGTCCAACCCCTCCGTGACTGCTGTAGGCGGCCCGGTGGTTATGTAGGTTCCCCGCCTACACAACTGCAGGGGAACGGAACGGGTATCCCAAGAGGGGCCAGGCAGGCGACGTTACCATGACCTGCGCCGTGCGAATCAAAGAATCCGAACGGGGCGTCGGGAAGCACCCTTGGCGCCCAAGTCGTGCTTTTCGGGGTCCGTTACTAGCGGCCCCGGAGGCTACTTGGCGGGCGAAGAAGTGACCTGCAATGGGTTGATGCCCCGCTCTCATGATGCGTGTCGGATTCCGTACACCGGCGCGACAGCACTTGGGGGCGGAAGAACCTCCAGCGTTGGAATGCCACCCGGCACGGACCCGCCCACAGAGAACCCAGGGATTAAGGGGGGGGCCACTTCCTTCTGTAAGGGAGCGCTGGTAGTCTGATCTGTATCATGGATCATCCGTACCCAACATGGTCTTTCTCGGCTAAACACATCTAATCATGGCTCAAGGCGTATTCCTTTTTACTCTCCCGGCTCTGCGTAAAGAGAGTAACCTTAGCTTCGTACTACATTTATCGCCACCATTCGTCTCTCTGCACAACATAGCTGGCAATAAGCTCGACCATACATGATGGGGATATTTGACTCCAATGCACATTTTATGTTAGCGTTAAATTGTGCATGATGGAAGGAGGTGTTATAGATGTAATACCTTGCAAACGCGGGATCTCAGAAGCCGAGTAGAACCAGAACTGGAGGGGGTCGTAATGAAGAGGATCCGTTATCTCCTGTTCCTGTGCGTGCTGGCGGCGATTATGATAGTTTTCCCTACAATCGTGGCTGCTGGCACGTATACCCATTATGTCCTCGATGGGACCAACTGGTATAGCTGCACGGATACTGTTCAGGACGATGACGCTTACTATGGAATGACCATTTCCAGCGACGTGCAGAAAATCAACGCCAACAGACTTCATTTCGTCCAGGCCAGGTCGAGTGCCACCGTGACAAGAGGCGATCCAAGATGGGGTTACCATTACATCGTTGACAACGTGTATGGCGTGTCCTATCGCTATGACACTCTTTTCGGCCTTCATCTAACAGACTATGCCTACGTCCAATTCGAGAACAACCAGGACGTCTTATCGGACACGAACTACTACCCGTACACCGAGACATGGCACTATTCGAACTGGCTGGTCTCACCCTATACAACCTCGGCGATCTTCGTACCCTGAGCCTCGTTCAGACTGAGGAGGTATGAGTCCATGAAGTCCCCGATAAAGGGTTACAAGTGGGTACTCCCCATAGTGTTCGTTGCTCTGGTCGCCGTTTTCGTTGTGGGGGCCCCCACGCGGGGCACCGCTGGTCAAGGCCCCGGAACCGTCAGCGCCGTGTCCAAACAGCTGGAACGGTTGGATAAGGGACAAGCGGAAACGGCGGCAGGCTGGGAGATCCAGCTTCCGTCTGTATTACCCCAAGGAGCGGTAATGCAGGGGATCTATGTTGTGAAGCCGCCAGTCAGCAGTAGATTCGACCTCACTAGGGTGCACGTCGATTGGACCATCGGAGAGAAGCTCCTAATCGGTTTCGACCAAGCCAAATCAAGTCTGCGTATCGGCGGCGGGCCTCTCACGACGGTTGCGGTCCAGGGAGTTCAAGGCGAGTACCTGGAACAAAGCAATAAGGACGGTACCGTCCACACGAAAACCGTCGCTTGGCAGAAAGATGGTATGAATTACATCGTCGGAGTTACCAGTCTCGATGGGTCAGAACCCAGCAAGGCTGTTCTGCTCCAGATTGCGGAATCTGTTAGACGGTGAGATAGGGCGCGTTCCATGACATGTTGCCAAGGCTTGGAGCCCCGAGAGCACTAATCGGGCTCCTTTGCCTTTTCCGCGTTCCTTTCAAGAGTGGTGATCCTCAAGTGCAAGCGGTAAAGCCACCACACAATAATCAATGGCCACCAAGCCAAGAGTGTATCCCAGAGAACCCCGATCTTCATCTCGTATGCCCCCTTGCCCGTATTATATTGGAGGACTATTCCGATACGGAGCATCCCTTTGGAACCGGCCGCGATGTGTCTTCCGGTCCCTTCTCTTGTCCGAAAGCCGTCAGAAGTTGACTCAGTGTACCTGCCGCCGGAAGCGGCCGCCGCCGACTGACCAACTGGCCCGACGGGCTTGAGGAATCCTGCCGATAGCGGATAGATTGTTGAGTAGGTGGCTAACAGCGTTCGGGTTCGATGGAGCTTCATCGGGCCACGGTGCAACCGCCCCACCTTCTGTACTCGGAGTTCGTTCAGCGCCGACCTGTCCCCTTTCTAACGCGACAAGCACCCCTCATCCATCGTCCGTTCCAAAGCGGGGACTGGAGCCAGGGGGAAATCTCCCTTTGGTCTTCAGTTCCATTTCGCGACGCAGTGCTCGAACCCCGTTCTTACAGCGAACTTGAGACATGCGATGATCCGGTACCTGAGACCTTGGTTCGGCGGCTAACCCGAGGCTGCCGCCTGTGCCTTGGCCTCCTCACCGGCTGCCCGGCCCTCCTGCCGCAGCCAGGCCGACTCCTTTTCCACGTTGATGCGCCAGGCCGAGTAGGTCGACAAGGTGCCCAGGAACGCCGCGCCCAAGAAGGTGGCCCACGGGCCGAAGGTCTCCCACAGGAACCCACCCACGGTGGGCACCGCCACGCCGGTGATGTGATTGATGGTACTGCCCATGGCCAGCGTGCCGGGGATCTCTTCCTTCGGAGCGATCTTGTCCATGTAGGTGGTGGAAGCCACGTCGAACCCTTGGAGCACGCCGTCGGCGATGTAGACAAAGTAGATCAGCCAGATCCAATGGACGAAGGCGTAACCCAGTGACAGGACGATGACCAGCGCGTAGTTCAGTATGAGCACTCGCCGCTCACCCATACGGTCGATGATGTGCCCCATGGCCGGCCGGGTGAAGATAGCCAGGACGTTGGCGATGATCATCAGGACGGACATGGCCCGCACCGACTGGCCGTACAGCTTCACCAAGGCGAAAGCGGCGAAGGTGACGTACATGTGGCGGCGGGCGCCGGATAGGAGCTGCAAAGCGTAGTAATTGATGTACCTGGTACGGAAGACGAACCGCCGGGTCTGCATGGGCGCCTTTACCCGGGGGACGGCGAACATGATCAAGGAGCCGATGCCCGCCACCGCCGCCGAAATCACAAAAAAGCCGCGGTAACTGACGATGTTGGCCATGACGAAGACGATACCCATGGCCCCCAGCGAAGCCGCGGCGGTGATACTGTTCAGTTCCCCGAGGCGGTGGGCCTTCTCCCCCTGCCCCACGCTCTCCAGCACTTGGGCCGACTGAATGGGGTAGAAAAGATGGAAGCCGGACGACATGACGATGGTGCCCACCAGCATCTCCGCCAGGCTTTGGGAATGGGCGTAAAAGAGGAGGCCGACGCCGGTGACGGCGATGCAGATGCCGGCAAGGGTGGAACGGAAGAAATACGCCGTTACCAGCGCCAGGACAATGGTAGCCAGCCCCGGCACTTCGCGGATGGACTCGACGAAGCCGAGCTGTTGCGCGTTGAAATGCAGTTCGTCGGCGACAAAGTTGTTGTAGACGACCCGTTGCATCCCTTGGGATAGCTGGAAGAAAAGGGCGGTCAGAGCGATGTAGGTGAAGGCCTGGTTCCAGCCTCTTCTCTTTCCGAACCCTAAGAGGCCGAGGTTACCGCGACTGATTAGCTTATGAATTTGTGGAGCACCTCCGCCACGCCCAGGTGATAGGGAGCCGATGTTACATAATCCGCGTCCGCCCAGAGTGTGGGGCTAGCGTTCGCCACCAGCACTCCCAGGCCCGCTTCCTTCATCATATCAAGGTCATTGATGCCGTCGCCGATGGCGATGGTCTCGTCCAGGCCGACTCCCAGTATTTCACACAGCTCTCGCAGGGCTTCGGCCTTCGTCGCCTCGGGCGGCATGAAATCCACGAAATGCGGCATGGTGCTGGTCACCATGAGGCGCCCTTTGAATATTCCACGGTATTTCTCACGTAGAGCGGGCACCTTTTCCACCGGCGCGCGGAGCACTACCATGGTGGCTTCTTCACCAGCGTACCGGCCCTCTGCGGCGGTCAGGGCGCGGAAATGCGTCCCAAGGTCTGGGACAATTTCCATAGGAACTCCCAGGCTCCTGCTGTAAGCGGCCGAGGCGGGGTCTTCCCGTTCGATAAATATCTCATCCCCGAGAAATAAGTACCTCAAAACATCTTCCCCGCGTGTGGCCTCTAACACCTCGGCCGTGCCGCCAGGGAGCTTGTAGGCCCGGAGATAGCGCCGCGAAAGGGGGTCGGCGATGATGGCCCCGCCGTTGGCGATGACGGGCACGGTGATTCCGGCCTGCTCCGCGACGTGGAGGGCGGAGCGGACCAGTCGTCCGGTGGCGATAGTAAACATAACCCCTTTACGTATTGCCGTGGCCACCACTTCCCGCACGTCCGCCGTGACTTCACGGGAGGGGTCCAGGAGGGTGCCGTCGACATCCACAACAACCAAGCGGAATGAGCCCGGTTTCGGGGCACGCCGGACGGGCCGGTCGGGCGAGTCGGCCGAGGGAGGTCCGCCGGGTGGACTGAACGCGCCGCGCGGGCTTAGCGGATGATCCATAATGACGAAGGCTCCAAGGAGAACTCCACCGGCGTTTGCCCCACCAGGTCCCCGTCGGCCTGCGCCAACACGGGCGCCGGCGCCGTGACCCGTACCACCTTGGCCTTTCCGTATTTCACCTTCGGGTGGCCCACGTGGTGCCCGAAAAAGACCAGCGGGACGATAGAGGCCAGCTCGATCAAGGAAACCTCATCCACCACGCACACGTCAAGGAGGCCGTCGCTGACGCTGGCGTCCGGCGCGATGTACAGGCCCTTTCCGTAGCAGCTCCCGTTGGCCGCCGCCACTACCAGCGCCTTTGCCGATAGCAGATGTCCGTCGGCTTCCACCCGGACGGTCTGGAGGCTCATGGTGGGGATGGTCCGGACAGCAGCGAAAACGTAGGCCGGAATACCTTTCAGGTGCGGAGGAGCGTGGGCGACGCCGTCCGAGAGCCGGGCGTCAAACCCGGCGCCGCCGACGTTAATGAAGCGGTCCACCACGCCGGACGCAAGGCCCCGGACCACGCCCACATCGACTTGCTGACGTTTCCCTTTCAAGAGACGGCGGCCGGCCGCCCCAGGGTCCAGCGGCAGGCCCAGGGAGTAGGCAATGCCATTGCCGGTCCCGCCGGGGAGAATGCCGAGAGCGCATTCGGTACCCGCCAAGAGTTTGGCCGCCAACCGGACCGTGCCGTCGCCCCCGAAAACAACCACGACGTCCATGCCGTCGGCGACGGCATCCTTTATCATGGCCGTGGCTTCGGTGGCGTCTCGCCCCATGGCGACGTTGACCCGCCAGCCTGCTTCGACGAACTTGCGCGTCAGGGGCGGCCATCGGCGGGCGGCGGAGCCGCCCCCGGCTTTGGGATTTACTAGGAAGAGCGTTTTCACGGGTTCGTCCCTTAGTTCACATACAGTAAAGCGGATTCTGAATTTCTCCGAATCACTGTGAGTAATCTCCGTAGTCACCACATACTACTGCGGAGTTGTGCGGAGTTGTGCGGAGTTCCGTGGAGTTGTGCGGAGTTCCGCGGAGTTCCGTAGAGTCCACAGACTACTATTTTTCGATACCAGACCTGGCGAGACGGTACCTTCTGTCACGTGAATGGGTGGGCCCAATGGCTTCCACTAGACCTTTCCGAATCAGGGCGTTGATCCAGTCCATGGCTCCATCTTTCGTGATGCCAAGCTCCGACGCGATCTCACGGTTCGATAAAGAATCTTCTCGGCGAGAGAGCAGCGCCAGAATCTGGTTTTCTCTGATCAGATCGGATTTTGGGACAACAGCTCTCTGAAGGGGCTCCTGGGCTGGCAAACGGTATACAGTCCACCTCCCAGTCCCGACTTGTTTCAGCAAGCCTTGGTGAACCAGATGCCGGAGGTCTCGGGATACCTCGCGGCTGTCCTGCCCCGTCAGTCTCCTATACTCAGGGTTGCTTATTTCGCCCTTCTGCCGCAGATAGGCCAGCGCCCACCGCTGGTTATCGGACAGGCTTGCACCTCCGATGGACTCCAGCCATCGGAGACTGGCCTCGTCAAGCAAGGTGTGGTTGGGGAAGGTCACTCGAAAAACGGCTACTTCATTGTCAAACTCCGGCGGTTTCATTCCGACGGCTCGGAGGCTTGAAAGCATCGTGCCAATGCCGGAACCCCGGTTCTCACAAAGGGTCCGGTTTTCGCCGGGGATGGGCAGATCCTCAAGTACGCGCATCAGAGTCTGATTCCGAGTGGCCGATACACCCGATTCGCCGAGACGGTCCACCGTGACCGGTCCGTAAAGACCTCCTGGATTCATAATCACTAACCGGTCCGGGAACATCTGAACCTGGACGGGGGTAGCCCTCGAATGAGGACTATAGTCCCGATGGGCAAATGCGTTGACAAGAGCTTCCCGAAGAGTTTCCTCAGGATACTCCCAAATGTCCTCCCGAAAGAGACCTCGGACTATCGAGCGTCTCTTCATGTTCCTCTTCAGCGCATCAGTTGCCTTAAGGATCATGTGGGAAATCGGACCCTCAAACCGCCTGTTATCCAGGAATCGTTCACCGCCTGGACCACGCTCACCAATCCTAGGTGTCGGGTATACGACAAAGGTCATACCCAGGGAGGGAAATAGGCTCTGGGGATATCGTCCCAGCGCTAGAAGTCCAGCCAGGGAAGGCACCCATCTACCGTCGTGCTCAACCAATACACGGGTAGTTTTGAGCGCATCGAGGTCGGAAATCGCGCGGAACGGTCCTCCTTCGTCCGCCCTCAAACGTTTGAGGTAAAGCTGAACCAGTTCAGGGTCCAAATCCTGTTCACCACTGCCAGCCACAGCCGCTTCGTCTTCTCTTGGCTGCCCTCTTGATGCCAACATCATCTGAACTTCGTAGGAAGTGAGGTGCCTGTCCCCATCAGCCACTCGAACGAAAGCGCCATTCGGAAGCCCAGCCCCCTTGTAATAGCAGGGTTTATACTCCAAAGACACCTCTGGGATCTCGGCTGTGATGACGACCTTTCCTTCGACCTGATGAGCCTGAATCAGCGGTCTGACTGGCGGTTCCATTTGGTCGCACAGGCTGGCCAGATCATCCTGCGCTTTTTTCGGATCGTCCACGCCCACGACGTCGAACCCGTCAGCCTCGTCCACCCCCAGAATGATGAGGCCTCCCCCGGGCGAGTTTGAGAAAGACGATATCGTTTCCCACAAGCGCCGTGGCAGGCCAGAAGCTGCCCGCTTCAATTCGACGAAAGCTCCTTCTGTCCTGAGGTCAGTTAGGTTGTTCAGAATCTCTCTGAGTTCCTCGACCACCACCTGGACCACCCCCAGAAGGCCTGACTCTCTCTCAACCTTCGTTGCCCAAGACCACCGTAGTCCGGCACCGGCCACCTTTTGGGCTGGCGGCCTCGATTTCGACCTTGGGTGCGCCGCTGCCACCCCCGGTGTTACCACCGGCACCGGTGTCGGCACCGGCACCGCTCTCTGCCGTGGGACTGGTGTCGGCACTGGCGCCGGCCGGCGCCATCGTGGCGTCCACCAGCCACTCGACCTTGACCACCGACCGGTTTTCCGGGCTGGTCTGCATCCAGAAGCTAACCGAATTGACCCGGTCGCCCAGACCGGCCAGATGCCCGAGGTCCTGCTTGGCCCCTGGATGCACCAGCGTCACCCCGGGGCCGGGCGTCAAGATGGCGGTCACTGTGCGGGCGACACCTGTCTGGAGCGCCATCTCCGTAACATTAGTGGGCAGGAACCCGGCGTTCTCCACCTCGGCCGTGACCACGAAAAGGCCTGGTGAGCCGGTCACAGGCCGGGCGCCGACCGAACGGAAACGCAGGAGCGGCGTGGCTTCAGCGAGGTCCAGCATGAACATGGCGTTACTGTGGCACTCGCCCAAGAGGAACTGGGCAGGCGGGTTCTGCAAGACGTACTTGCGGTCCCAACCGCCGATCTCGACGTGCCCCAGTTGGAGGTGGTCGAAGGGATGCCACTCCGTGAAGCCTTTGCCTTGCAGCTCACGGTCGTTCCACTTCAGAAGGGCCAGTCCGCGCTCTTCCTCGGTAACGGTCGCCGCCGCGTCCCGACCGCGCCTGGCGACACCGGCCCGCCCGCCCATGTTCCACAGTTCAATGCAGTAGGCCAGCATGCCCAGATGTTCGTACGCCCAATCCTGATAATCCCCGAAGAGGAAGTTCCCTCCGGAGAACTCCATAACGCCCATGTAGTCGTATCCGGTCAATTCCGCCCCGCGCCGGCCGACGGCGTCGAACAGGGCCACGTCGGCCTTGGGCAAGTCCTCGTCTTTGCGGCCCGACATGGGTCGGATAACCTGCCCGCCCGAGGTGTGGAAGGTCATGACCGTGGCGATGTTCCGGCGCGCCATCATGTACTCGGCCACCGCCCTGGTTTCGGGTTCAGACAAGGGGAACGGCCCAGCCCCCTGCTGCATGTGTTCCGGGCGCCAGTTGGCCGGCCAGTTGCGATTCGTGTCGAGCCCGGCCCGCGGCGGCGGGAACTTCAGATAGGTGTGGTCGATCCGGCGTTGACTGGGAGATGCCGCGGAGCCAGTGTCGGCGTTAGCAGTGGTGGCACCGGTGGTGGCGCCGGCGGCGGTTCCAGAGCCAGCCGCGGAGGCGGCGCCGGATCCAACGATACCTTCGGTCAGAACACGGTAAAACGGGCCGTCCCGCTCCAGACGGTCCGAGGGCCGCCGCCGCAGCATCAGGCGCCGGTCAAGGCGCGAGACGCGCCACTCACCACCGGGGTCTTCGACCCGCATCTGGAGGATGCGCCCGTCACCGTCCACATCCTCCGGGACCAACCCGTCCTGTGGTCCGCCGCCCGCCGCCTTTGCCTCCGCGGCGCCTTGCGCTTCTCCGGCGTCATCGTCAGGATAAGGTCGCACGCTGCTACGCAGCGAGCCCGGGGTGGTCAGGTGCCGCTCAGCCCCGTCCGGGTTCACCCTTGGCAGAACGTAGTAGGTGTGGGTCCGGAGCAGTTCGGTGACGCGAGGATCCTGGCCGAAATGCCCCAAAAGGTAATCTAGCAGGTATAGACACACCTGGGACCCCGTGACCTCGCCGGCGTGGATATTCCCCTCCACATAGGCCGCGGGCTTCTCCACCGCGGACCCCGTCGAGTAGTCGGTGACCTCCGCCGCCCAGATATCGCGCCCCTCGTAGCCGCGGCCGGCGGAAACCACGCGTATCAGGCCGGGATGAGCGGCTTCCCAGCGTCGCAAGAGGGCGGTCAGGTCGTCATATCTGTAAAACCGGGTGAAATCGGCGCCCATGCCGAAAGGCCCCTTTCTCGAAGGATGCGGACATGGAAAAGGCAAAATAGTCGCATGTAGCGGTATTCTTCGCCGCCGGAAACCTGTCCTTCACC
Organism: Bacillota bacterium; assembly: GCA_021791495.1. Lineage (GTDB taxonomy): Bacteria > Bacillota > Sulfobacillia > JAJYWN01 > JAJYWN01 > JAJYWN01. The sequence continues at coordinate 16,677 of JAJYWN010000030.1, read as the reverse complement.
GCGGCGCGGACGCGATTTGCACCGACGCGGGCGCGCCACAGTTAGTTCACATATCCTTGGTAGACTGTTTTTGCCCGAACACGGGCCATCGCGGCGTTACAATGCGAGAAAAGGTGGTTGCAGCCCATGCCGGAAGGAAAACGCATCCTGGTGGTCGACGACGACCCGCACGTCCGCGAGATAGCTGGCCTCTACCTGAAGAAGGAAGGCTTTACCGTCGCGTTCGCCGCCGATGGCGAGGCCGCCGTCAAGTCGGTGGCCGAGCAACGGCCAGACCTGATCGTCCTGGACCTCATGCTGCCGAAAAAGGACGGTCTGGAAGTGTGCCGCGAGTTGCGCGGAAGCTCTCCGGTTCCTATCATTATGTTGACCGCCCGCTCCGAGGATGTGGATCGAATCGTGGGGCTAGAGATGGGTGCGGACGATTATGTCACCAAGCCCTTTAACCCCCGCGAACTGACCGCCCGCGTCAAGGCTGTGCTGCGGCGGTCGGCGCCCGGCTTCCAGGGGCAGGGGAACGAAGCCCTGAACTATCCAGGGCTGACCGTGGACATGGCTCGCTATAGCGTGGTCGTGGACGGTGAACCCTTGGCGCTGACACCGAAAGAAGTCGAGGTGCTCTTCACCTTGGCAAAGTCGCCCGGGCGGGTATTCACTCGGGAGCAGCTTTTGCAGACGGTCTGGGGCTATGATTTCTTCGGAGATGCGCGAACGGTGGACACCCACGTCAAGCGTCTGCGCCAGAAGCTGGGCGCCGGCGGCGGCGAAGACAGCCATCCCTGGCGCATCGCCACCGTCTGGGGCGTGGGCTATAAGTTCGAGTATGAGTATAAGGTCGCCGAGCCGCAGCGGCCCTAGGTCAAGCCTTGCAGCTGCTCTGGAGAGGGAGCGTAGGAGCAGGCCGGCAGGCAGGTGTTAGGCCAGAAAGGAGGGAGAGCGGATGACCCACCAGAGTCGCCCCGTGCGGATGAGAAGCCTTTTCGGGCGCCTGATGATCTCGTACATTTTGATCATCGTAGTCGCCCTGGCCGGCCTTGGTCTGATCATGGCGGGTCTCTTACGCAGTTCCCTCCTGGACGCCCGCGCCGACGAACTGGCCAGCCAGGGCACCCAGCTGGCGGCGGCCACCGCGCAGTACCTGGCGGGGACCATGGACTCCCAGACGTACGAAAGCATGCTAAACCTTTTCGATTTGTCCACGGGCGCCCGCATCTTCGTGGTGAACAAGAACCGCCAAGTGGTGGCCGTCTCCGGTACCAGTTCCATGATGGGTGGATTCAGCTTCGGGCGCGGCCTGCCCGGGCCCGGATGGATGATGGGGCGTGGTTCGAGCGGAATGATGGGGCCAGGTTGGGGCGGCGGCATGGGCATGATCGTGAATATCCTTGGCTCGCAGCTGTCGAACACCGAAGTCGCTCAGGTGCTTTCCGGTCAGACCGTGAGCCTGACCGGCTATTCGAGTATTTTCGGACAGCATGTGGTAACCGTCGGTCTTCCGGCGCAATTGAGCAACCAGGCGCCCGGCACACCGGTACTTGGCGGGGTCTTCCTAAATGCCTCCGTGGCCACCGTGGGACCCGTACTGCAGCGCGTTGAGGTGGCCCTGGCCATCGCCGGCGTGGGAGCCCTCCTCCTGGCTCTCTTGGCCGGGTTCACCTTGTCTCGTTCCATCAGCGGTCCGTTGCGCCAGATGAGCCGTGTCGCCCGCGACATGGCCCACGGGCAGTTCGAAGAGCGAGTGGCCGTGTCGGGGGCCGCTCCGCAAGAGGTGGGTGAGCTGGCCCATTCCCTGAACTACCTGGCCGCCGAGGCCGGCAAGGTGGAGGAGATGCGGCGCGAGTTCGTAGCCAACGTTTCGCATGAATTGAAGACGCCCCTTACCGCCGTCCGGGGGTTCGTGGAGCCACTCATCGACGGCACCGTGGACGACCCCGAGACCTCTTCCCGGTATCTGGGTATCATCCGCGACGAAACCGTGCGGCTGTCGCGTCTCATCGACGACCTCCTTGACCTGTCGCGGCTCGAAGCCGGCAAGGAGAAGTTGGCCCTGGAGCCGGTGGACCTGGCCGAGTTGGGGAGCGGCGCCTTGGAGCGGCTTGGACCCCTCTTCACCGATAAGAACGTGGAGGCGCGGGTGGAGGTGGCCCCCGGCGTGCCACCGGCTCTCGCCGACGGAGAACGTCTCATGCAGGTGCTGACCAATCTCCTCACCAACGCGATTCGTCATACGCCGGCCGGCGGACACGTGACCGTCAAGGTTTCACACGTGGCCTCGGATGTGCAGGTGAGCGTGACTGATGACGGCGAAGGGATCGCCCCCGCGGAATTACCGCTTATCTGGGACCGCTTCTACAAGGTTGACCATTCGCATCAGCGTACCACAGCCGGTACAGGGCTGGGGCTGCCCATCTCCAAACGCATCATAGAAGCCCACGGCGGGCGCGTCTGGGCGGAGAGCAACGGAGAAGGCAAGGGCGCCACCTTCCATTTCACCATTCCAGCGTCTACCAGATAGTTGGAAAGAGTGTTCCTGCTCCGTTCACAGAAAGGCCACATCCACTGGATATCATGAAGGCTGCGACAGGCGATCTTCTCGTGTAGACATAGAGACCAAAAACGAAGGAGGCGACATTCTTTAATGGCAGATAGAGAGAGGAAGCGTTGGAAGGTTACGGTTATGATCTTGGTGGTTCTACTCGTGGCCGTGATGGCTGTTCCAGCTTTCGCCGCTCAGGGCTTCAACGGTTTCTGGGGCCGCTCGGCAACACCAACAGGTGACACCCTAGCGACCGGGCCCAACGGCCAAAACGTGGGCTCCGGCGTGGTCGGTGTGGGCCGTGGCTTCGGCATGATGGGCGGTTTCGGCTTTGGCGGTTTCGGTGGCATGATGGGTGGCTTTGGCGGCCTGAGGGCCGGCGCCGCGGCCACCTCCCCCATGCATGACCCCGATGCGCTGGCGACGGCCACCGGCCTCACCGCCGATGTGGTGAAGGATCTCCTCACCAAGGCTCCACCGCACTTCATTGTGATGGCGGACGCCATCGCCGACCTGTCGGGCGGCAAGGCCACGGCGGCGGATGTCGTGGCCGCGCTCAATTCCGGCAAGACCGTGGCTGCTGTGGCGCAGAGCTACAGCGTGGACCTGACCACGGCCCAGACGGCGGCCCAGGCGACCTGGAATGCCTTCCTCAGCGAATTGGTCAAAGCAGGCAGGCTGACACAGGCCCAGGCCGACCTTGCGGCTAGCGCGGGCAGCAATGTCCCGCTCATACCAGGATTCGGTTTCGGACGTGGCATGATGGGCGGGTTTGGCGGCCCCGGCGGCCTGGTGTCCGGTACTCCGACCAACTCCCCTATGTATGACCCGGACGCTTTGGCGACGGCCACCGGCCTCACCGCCGATGTGGTGAAGGATCTCCTCACCAAGACTCCACCGCACTTCATCGTGATAGCGGACGCCATCGCCGACCTGTCGGGCGGCAAAGCTACGGCGGCGGATGTCGTGGCCGCGCTCAATTCCGGCAAGACTTTGGCTGCCGTCGCGCAGAGTTACGGCGTGGACCTGACCAAGGCCCAGACGGCGGCCCAGGCGACCTGGAATGCCTTCCTCAGCGAACTGGTCAAAGCCGGAAAGCTGACGCAGGCCCAGGCCAACCTCTCGGGGACCTGCCCGGGCATCAACGCCAATGTCCAGGGTAACGCGGGCAATAACGTTCCGGTCGTACCTGGACGCGGTTTCGGCCGTGGCATGATGGGTGGCCGTGGCGGCATGATGCGCGGCTGGTAGAACCCCGCTCCGCAGGCTCAGGCCCCTTCCGGCGGCGCGTAGACTGATTAAGCACAGACCTCCTGCTCTCGCAGGTTTGCCCCCCAACGGAAAGACCCGACCGGTTCTCCGGTCGGGTCTTTCCGTGGCACTTCCTCTACACCGCAACCTCTTTCCACCGCCCGCCCAGGAAACGGCGCCCGATGAGGAAAGCCCGAAAGTTCATATCCAGGAAGATGGCCGCCCAGATGCCCACGATCCCGAAATGCAGGTACTGCACGACCAGGTACGTGACGGGCAGGCGGATCGCGTACAGGCACAGGATGGTGACGTACATCGGCCACTTGGTGTCTCCCGCCCCGCGCAACCCGCCCGACAGCACGTTGCCCACGCTGTTTCCCGGCTGGACCAGGGCCGACATCTTCAGGATGAGGGCGCCCGTGGCGATGACCGCCAGGTCCTGAGTGTAGACCCGCACGATGAGGCCGCTGAAGGCGAAGTAGGTGGCCGCCACTCCGGTCATCAGGAAGAAAGCCATCTTCACCGTCTCCCGGGCGAATAGCTCCGCCCGGTCCGGACGCTTGGCCCCGAGGCCCTGGCCGATCATGGTGGCGCAGGCCGTCCCCAGCCCTATCCCCGGCTGAAACGCCAGCGCCGTCACGTTCGTGCCGATCATGTGGGCAGCGTACACCTTGGTGCCCAGTCCGATGACCAGTTTGATGAAGACGAGCATCCCGAACTGCATGAAGGCCTGCTCGATAGCGGAGGGCATTCCCACACGGAACAGGCGCCCCATGACCCCGAAGTCCAGGCCGATCCCCTTCGACAAGGAGACCTGTACCCGCGACCGTCCGGGGATCAGCCTGCTCAAGTACATGACCGTGCTGAGCAGGCGGGTCAGGGCCGTGCCCAAGGCCGCGCCGGCCACGCCCATGGCCGGGAATCCGAGGTGCCCGTTGATGAGGACCCAGAGGAAGCCGAAGTTCGCCACATTGGCGATGACGTTGATGGCCAGCGGCGTGCGCATGTCCCCCGCCCCGCGCAGGGCGGCGGAGACCATGATGCCGATAGAGGCCAGGACGATGGTGCCAAGGGAAATGCGCAGGAAGGGTAGCCCGTACCGCATCACGTCGGCGTCGGCGCCAAGAGCGGTTAGGATGGGCCGGGCCAGCGCCACTCCCACGGCGCCGACGCCCAGTCCGAGGGCGATGGAAACCCACAAGCTCTGGCGGGTCACCAAGTCGGCGCCTTTCTGGTCTTCGGCGCCGACATGCCGGGCCACTAGGGCCGTGGTACCGATAGCCAGAGCCATGAAGACGGTGAGGGCCAGGTTCATGACTTGATTAGAAGCGCCGACGGCCGCGATGGCGGCGGGCGACAAGTGGCCGACCATGATGAGCGCGACCATATTGACCAGGCTCTGCAGGACGTTATCTAGAACCGAAGGCCAGGCCAGTGCGAGCGCCGTGCGCCGCAGCTGGCTGGGCGCCAAAGTCTCGGCGGCCAGGGCTTCCTTCAGATCGTCGCGCAGGCGTGCTTGTCCGGTAGCCAATAACTCCATCTCCTGGTCCGACTGATGCGGCAACTGACTTCATCATTCGTGGTCCTCCGGGCGCTACCTCCAGGAGTCGTAGACCACGATCTGCTCCAGACTCTTGCGCGGCTTGGGCGTACCGGACGCCGCCGGCACCCCCAACGGGAGTATCTGGACGATCTTCACCCCGTCCGGAATTCCCAGCGTGTCCTTGACCTTAGCCTCGTTGAACGCTCCGACCCAGCAAGTCCCCAGTCCCAAGGAATGGGCCGCCAGGGTCATGTGGTCGATGGCGATGGCCACATCCACCATGTGCCACTTCTGGCTTGGGTCCGGCGCGCAACAGGCGATGACCACCGGCGCCCGACCCACGAAGGTCTGGCCGTTGGCGGCGTCCACCAACTTCTCACGGATGGCCTTGTCCTTGACCACGACGAACTTCCAGTTCTGACGGTTGCCGGCCGATGGGGCCGAGCGGGCCGCCTCCAGGACCGCCTGCAACTTCTCCTCCGGCACAGGCTCGTCCTTGAACTGTCGGATACTACGCCTCGTCCTGATGGCCGTCAGAACGTCCAAATCCCGGCCACCTCCTCCGGAAACAGGTTATGCGCCTCTATAACACCGTGTAGAACAGGGTGGTCACGGCCATGAAGGTCTTGAAACCCTCGTAGTAGTCTTTACTCTTCCAGGCCACCGTGCGGCCCGCCGTGCGCGTCACACCGGGCACCAGGCAGGCCAGATCGGCCATCAAGGTGGCCACCGTGTCGACTTCCCACTTGACCGGGGTCTTTTCCTTCATGAGCCGGTCCGGCTTTCCTTCTTTATGGGCGTGGACGGCCCGGACGGCGCCCTCGTAGATGAGTTCGCGGGCTTTGGCGGGGGCCAGGGAACGGGCGCTGGCGCGGCCCTGACCGTGCTTCACCACGACACCTTCGATGCCTGGGGCGAACCGCTTGGTCTGTTCAATAATGTTCTGGTCCCCGGTCACCAGCCCCACGGGAACACCGAAATGCCCGGCCAACTTGCCGTTAAGGCCGCTCTCTGACATGGGCACGCCATTGACGCGGACGTTGTAGACGCCGCGGCCGATGTAGGAGTGGTTGAACACCCCTTCGGCGGTGCCGACCATAGCGTGGTAACCGACGAAGAAGGCCAAGTCATAGCCGTCCATGATGCCTTCCATCATGTAAAGGGGCTTAGGATACCCCTGCGACAGCTCGGCCCGGGGGTCCAGCTTGTCGGGCTTGATGTTGTGCATGTGGCCGTGGGAGTCGTTCACCATCACGTAATTGGCGCCGGCGTCGAAGGCACCCTTGATGGCGGCGTTGGTCTCCTCCGTCATCAGCGTGCGGCCCTCGTCCCAGTGCTTGCCCTCGGGCGACATCTGCTCCCGGCTGGCGATGCCGGCCACTCCTTCAATGTCGGCGGAAAGGTAGATTCTCATGCGGACCAGTCTCCTTTCGCGTATCTCTCTCCTGTCTGTCCTAACGTTCGCTTGGTCTCCCGCAACATCACTCCGACATTGGGATCCGGGCCGAGGCTTTTCCGCCCCGCGCGCCATCGAAGGTCACCACGACCCCAGGGGTGCCGCCACTGTTCTGGCGCCCGCCCGCGGCCTTCCCACCGGGCGGCGTCACGCTCTTCACCTCTAACAGCCACTCTAGCCGCCGGCTGGACGCCGCCGTCCCCGGTGACCCGAAGAGAGAGGCGCTCCGGCCATCCAAGTGCCCTATTTCCATGGTCTTCTGCCCATGGACCAGGAAGACGCCGTTATCCAGCGTCAGTGATACCTTGCAAGGTCCCACCGACTTGGCGGAGACGGCCATGTCCGAGGCGGCCGTCCCCAGGTATCCCACGTTGGCCACCGTGACCCGGAGCCGGTAGAGGGAGCCCGACACCCGGTCCACCGTCCAATCCTTGATGGCGGCCTGCGGTAGTGCCGCGGCCAGGATCAAGGTGAACAAGGCGTTGCGGCGACACTCATCTTCCAGCAGCGCCGGCGGGGGGTTCTGCCGGACGGTCTTCGGCAGGAAACCGCCCAGCTCCACCGGGCCCAACTGCGGGTGATCAAACCGGCGCCAGGGAACGAACCCCTCGCCGCTCAGAGTCTGGTCGTTCCAGGCCAGGAGCTTGGCGCCATCTTCCTCGCGCTCCTTCTCCGTGACCTTGAGCTGCTGGTGGGCGTCGCGCTTCTTCAGGCCGGCGCGCCCGCCCATGTCCCACAATTCCGTCGCGAAACTGACCATGCCGCGGTATTCGTAGACCCATTGGATGAAGTCCCCGCAGGTGGAACGTGTCTTGTCGGTGATGAAGCTTTCGTACAAGGACCAACAGGGATACCCGGTGGCCGCCTGCCCTTTCTCGCCCAGGTGCCGGTAGACCGCAAAGTCGCGCCGGGGCATGCGTTCGTCGGCGGCACCGGACAGGGGCCGGAGGATCATGCCGCCCGAGGTGTGGTAGGACATGACGGCGCCGACGTTCGGGTGCGCCGAAAGGAAACCGACGACCGCCCGGGATTCAGCCTCCGAAAGCGGGAAGTCGCCCGAACCCGGCTGACGCGTCGGGAGTTCCCAGAAGGCGGGGTAGTTGCGGTTGAAGTCCAGGCCGAAGCGAGTGGGGGCCATTTCGAAGGGGCCGCCATCCCATTTCCGGATGAGGCCTTCGGGATAGAGCCGGTAGTAAGTGCCTCCCTGTTCGCCGGGGCCCCGGCGCACCATCAGGCGCGGGTCCTTCGCCGAGACCTTCCACTCCCCGGCGGGGTCGGGCACCCTCATCTGCAGGATCATCCCGTCTCCATCGATGTCCTCTGGATAGAGGCCCGGCTTCGCGGCGTTCTCGGGGTCCGGCCAGGGGCGCGGCCCGCTCCTCAAGGTCTGGGGGGTGGTTAGGTAGAGCTCGGAGCCGTCCACGGCGATGCGCGGCAGGATGTAGACGGCGGTGGTGTCGAGGAGGCGCGTTATGTCAATCTTGTCGGCGTCTCCCTTGCCTCCGTCGCCTTCTGTCCCCCCTCCTACCCCTCCTCCGCTGACGACCGATGCCCCGTCATGTTTACCATAACGGGTCACCAGCAGCCACAGGGTGTACAAGGCTACCGCGCTCCCCGTCACCTCACCGGCATGGTGGTTGGCGTCGATGTACAGCGCCGGTTTGTCCGCGGCGGGTCCGGTCCGGGTGTTGGTCACCTCGGTCATCCAAATGTCGCGCCCTTCGTAGCTGCGTCCGATGGAGTAGGCACGGACCAGCTCGGGGTAGGCGGCCGTTGCTTCCCGGAGGAAGGCGACGATCTCGTCGTAGCGGTAGTAGCGTTGCGTATCCAGAGTCAGATCGGCCAATTGTCTCATCTCCGGCGCAACACTTCGACACGCGGACTAAATGCCCTTTCGGCCCCAGGGTTGCATAGGCTACGCCTGGGTGGTACTGCAGTCACGGGCCTGACGCGACGATTCCTGGGCGGCGGGGCCCCGCGGCGGAAAGGACGGATGGGCATGAACTGGGGCGGGCTGGACCGACCGGGGGGGAGTCGGCCCAAGGAAAGCCAGGCCACGGGGAGATCCGCCAGCGCCAATCACCTCGCCGAGGCGGTCTATCCAATTCTCACGGCTATCCTCGTCCTCCTGGCCGCCACCTTCTACCTGGTTGGTCAAGAGCTGGTGGCTTCGGGCTTTCAGGAATACCACCCGCGACTCTCCTGGAAGGCGGTCACCGGCCCGGCCGTCAGCGGCTCGCCGACCGCTGGACCACCGCCCGCTGGACCACCGCCCGCTGAACCACCGCCCGCTGGACTGACGGCGGGGCTTGCGGAACAGCCTGGGAAAGTCATTCTCTCCTTCACCGGCGATGTTCTCCTCGGCGGCCTGGTACGTTGGGCCGTCCACCAGTCTGGAGCCGACTACCCCTGGGCACAGGTGGCCCCTAAGCTGCGGGTCACTGATCTGACCGTCGTAAACCTCGAAAGCCCGGTATCCAACCGCGGAACACCCCAGCCAGGCAAGGAGTTCACTTTCGAAGGGGAGGCGGGGTCTCTCGCCGGAGCGGCCCGAGCCGGAATCGATCTGGTCAACCTGGCAAATAACCACACCTTGGACTACGGCCCTGAGGCGTTGCTGGATACGCTGGAGGAGCTTAAGAAGAACGGCATTAGGTGGGTGGGGGCGGGGCGTAGCGCGGCCGAGGCGGCGGCTCCGGCGTTCTTCCAGGTAAACGGCCTACGCCTGGCCTTCCTGGGTTTCACGGACGTCGTTCCGGCGTCGGTGGGCTGGCCCTGGACGGCGGGTGAGAACTACCCTGGGGTGGCCACCACCAGGGACGAAACCGCCATGCTGGCCGCAGTCCGGGAAGCGAAGGGCAGTGCCGACGCCGTGATCGTCCTGGTGCACTGGGGGGTGGAGGGTTCGCGCCAGCCGGAGTCGGCCCAGAGACGCCTGGCCCAGAAGCTGGTGGAGGCCGGCGCCACCGTCATCATCGGTCACCACCCCCATGTGCTGCAGGGATTCCAGTTCGCCTTGGACCGTTTCGTCGCCTGGAGCCTGGGCAATTTCATCTTCGATGTGGGCGGCGCCATGTCGAGTGAAACGTCCGTCTTGGAACTGGAAGTGGGTCCGAGGGGCGTGGTCGAACGGGCCCTGGTTACCCCGGCCCGTATCTACGGCGTGCAGCCGCGCCTGCTCTCAGGGAGGAGTGCGCGGGACGCGCTGGAGACCATGAACGGCCTCTCGGCCGAGTTCTGGACGGCGGTGGACGCCGACGGCGCCGTGCGCCGCGCCCCGCCGAAAGCGCAGGTGACTCCGCCTCCCCGGTAGCCGACCTCCCACACGGACGGGCGGCAACTCCACTGCGATAACGCTACCGGCACTGGTATGCGCCTTTTCAGCCGGCAGTCTCCCGCCGCCCAGCGCGCCCTCCCCCCCAGGAACCAGGGTGTGAGCATTTTCGAAATTCGCGCACGGGCCTTTCGGGACCGCCAAAACGTAGCACCCCCACCCGGGGAAAACGCTAGGTTTTGTCATTGTCAGACTATTGGAGGCCGATTTCCGCCAAATTCTATCGGTGGCCACGAGACACCCACTAGAATTTTGCGGAAAACCGCCCCAACCCGCCGTCCTAGAGTGCCAACCGACAAAACTTAGCGATTTGCTAATGAGAGACCGCCAGATTTTGGCGATTTTCGTTCGAGGATCCTCAGACACCCGGACCCTCTTGACCGGTGGGAGAACTGGTCTCGACCGTAGCTGGAAGTTATCAGCCGCAGCTGCAGCTGCAGCTGGAGGCTCGGAACTGGGGGCTGAGCGCCCAGGCCCAGAAGACCCAAGCTCGAAGTGGAAAGGATAGTGGTTTCCGGGTTAGCGTAGAATGGCATGGGAAGGCCCTCTGCCATCTGACGTGGAGCCGGGGGGAGGGGGGCGGAGGCACGATACCCCCCACCCCCGGCCATTTAGGCTCTCAGCTCTACGATCATTTCGATCTCGACGGGAATCCCGTTGGGCAACTGCGCCACTCCCAAGGCCGTCCGGGCGTGGCGGCCGCGGTCGCCGAACACCGCCACCAAGAGGTCGGAGGCGCCGTTGATGACCTTGGGGTGCTGGGTAAAGTCTTCGGTAGAGTTTACATAACCAGCCACGCGCACCACTCTCTGGACATTCGCGAGGTCACCCGCGTACTGCTTCAAGGTTGCCAGGAGCGCCAACATGGTGAACTTGGCCGCCTCATACCCTTCCTCCAGGGTGTACTCGCGCCCCACCTTGCCGCGGTAGACGATCTCCCCGTGCCGCCGCGGGCCCTGGCCCGAAAGGAACAGCAGGTTGCCCGACCGGACGGCTTTCTCATAGGTCCCCAGCGACTCGCTCATCGGGGGGAGTTCCAGCCCCAGTTCCTTCAGCTTCTGTTCCGGGTTCATTTCCTTATCAGACCCTCCCCTGATATCGGCATTCCCACTTACCTCTTTTGGAAACGGAAAAGCACGTACTTGAAGGCCTGACGGTTCCCCAGGACCAGCGCCGACGCGGCCTCACCGGCTTTGCGGTCACCGGCCGCCCCCTTCTCCGCTAGTTCTAGAAGCTTTTTCGCCAAGGCTTCGGGGTTCCGCGCCGGTGTCAAATCGTAGCCCGGTCGCCCCCGGCTCACCGCGAAGTGCTGGGGCGGGACTTCCGCCGCCCCCTGCCGCACCATCTTCGTAATCTCCTCCAGCCCCGCTTTGAGCAGGGCCTCGGCATCCAACATGACCTTAGGCATCCTTACCCTCCCGTCGACTACTCCCCAGTGGCGGCTGCCACGTCCGCCCGCACGCGTCCGGCCTTTTCGGATGTAACCGTAAGGCCGGCCAACCTGCCCCGGTATCCTTGCGGCGCCTGGACCAGCCACTCCAACCTCTTCTCGGAAAGCTTCCCGGCCAGGCCATAGCCTCCGAACCCGGCCGCCGTCGAACGTCCCTCCAGGTGACCCGTCTCGGTCCGGGCCTCCCCAAATACCAGCTTGACCCCGGAGGCCGGCGCCAATTCAGCCACCACCGGCCGCGCCGCCTTGATGTTCACGGCCATGTCCGTCAGGTTGGTGGGCAGGTAGCCGCGGTTCTCCAGGATAGCCGTGATCTTGTAAAGTTGGGTGGCGCCGGTGCCCGCATTTGCGCCCGCTCCGGCGCCCACACCGGCGCCCACACCGGCGCCCGCGGTCGTGATGGCGCCCGCCCCCACCAGCGTAGCCCGCACGTCCTTTAGGCGCAGCAGCGGCGACGCCGCCGCGTGCTTCAGGGTGAACACGCAGCACTTGTGGCACTCCTCGGGCAGGAACCGGCCCGGCGGGTTCTGGCGGACGAACTTGGGTTCCCATCCGCCGATCTCCACCTCGCCCAGTTGCGGGTGGTGGAAGGGGTGCCAGTCGATGAACCCTTGTCCAGCCAACTCCCGGTCGTTCCAGGCCAGAAGCTTGGCCGCCTCCTGCTCCCGCACCTTCTCCGGGACTTCCCGCGCTTGTCGCGTGTCCCGTTTGGGTAGGCCGGCACGGCCGTTCATGTCCCAAAGCTCGATCTCGAAAGCCGGTATGCCGAGGTGCTCATAGACCCACTCAGGGAAGCTGCCGACCTCCGCCCTGACGCGGTCGTAGGTGAACTTCTCATACACCTGCCAGCAAGGGTAACCGATGATTTCCTCGCCGCGCTCACCGAGAACCTTGTACACAGCGAGGTCCCGCCCCGGCATCTTGTCATCGCTCTGAGTGCAGAAGGGCCGTAGCAAGACCCCGCCCGTGGTGTGGTAGGACATGGCTCCCGTGATGTTGCGGTGCCGCATGAAAAGCTCCCCGACGGCCCGGATTTCCGGTTCGGAGAAGGGGAAGGGCCCCGCTCCGCGCTGCCTAGTCTCGTGAGCCCAGTTAGCCGGGTAATTACGGTTAAAGTCCAGGCCGAAACGGCTGGGAACCGGTCGCAGCGCCCCGCCGCCCTCCACGTAATCGCGGATCCGTCCCTCGCCATAAAGGCGGTAATAGGTGACACCGCCGGCCCCACTCCCGCCGTCTTTGCCGCCCCCTCCATTCTCATCCGGCGCGCGGCGGACCATGAGTCGCCGGTCGAGCGCCGATACCTTCCACTCCCCGTTGGGATCCGGCACGCGCATCTGCAGGATGCGCCCGTCGCCGTCCACGTCGTCCGGGTAAAGGCCTTCCTTCTTTTCCACTTCGGGATCGGGGTACAGGCGGACGCTGCTGCGGATCATGTAGGGCGTGGTGAGATAGAGTTCCGACCCGTCCACGGCGATGCGCGGTAGTATATAGAAAGCCCGCGTGTCCAGGAGGTCGGTGACCTCGCGGTCGCGCCCGAAGCGCGAAACCAGATACCAGATGGTATACAAAGCTACACTAGACCCGGTGACCTCCCCCGCGTGGTGGTTGCCGTTGATCTGGTAGGCCGGTTTGTCCGCCGCCGGCCCGGTACGCGTGTTGGTAATCTCCGCGTACCAAATGTCCCGCCCCTCCAGGCTCTTACCTGCCGACAGGACCTTCATGAGTTCCGGATACTCGGACTCCAGACCACGGAGGATGTCCACAATCTCTCCGTACTTGAAGTAGCGGGTGAAGTCGATGTCCAAAGCGCCGCCCCTCCCCTTCCAAGTTCCTACCGTTTCTTGGCCGCCAGTTCGTCCCACACCCGGCCGATATTGGCCTGGTGGAGGCGCTCGTATCCCTGCTCCCAGTACTTCGGGAAGGAGGGGCTTCCCATGGCTTCTTCCTTAGTCCGACCCTCAGCCATCAGTCGCTCGACGCCTTCCATCGTCTGCTCAAAGTACTGTCGAAACTTGGCTATTTCTCGGGAAATGTCGCTACCGGTGACGATAGGACCGTGACCTGGGACGACAATCTTCGGCTTCATCGCCTGCAGCTCCCGCAGGGCGCCCAGCCACTCTTCCACTGAAGCCTGGTGCATGAAGGGATAGCGCCCGACCACCAAATCGTCGCCCGCGAAGATAATACCCTCTTCCTGTAGGAAGACGATACTGGAGCCAGGAGTATGCCCTCCGAAGTGAGCCAGGTGAACCGTACGCCGGCCGACGACGAGGTCAAGCTGATCGTAGAAAAGCACACTGGGCAGAACGACCTGAACCCCCTCAAGGTTGTGGGCATTGGCCATCTCCTGGCGCATTCGGTCAAGCCCCGCCGGACTCCACGGGCCGCTCAGGTTGGTCACCATTGCCTCGTAGACACGCCGCTGGGCGACCACCGGCGCGGCGAAAGCCTGGTTACCGAAAGTGTGGTCCCAGTGCGAGTGAGTGTTCACGACCCACTTGACCTGAGCCTCGGGGTGGCTCATCTCCAGGTACGCCAGGATCTCTCTGGCATCACTGGGAGACCACAAGCTATCCACGACCACGGCCTGCCCATCCGAAACGATCAGTCCCGTACTGACACCGGTCGCCAAGGCGTATACCCCCCGGGCCAGCTCTTGCCAATCGTTCGCCGCCATGTTTCCACTCCTCCGACTTAGATTGCGTGGTCCGTCCTCACTAACCGTCCAGATTCTCCGTCAGGTCCTCCAGTCCTTGGATGCCCTCCCGCGCGTGGTCAAATCGTCGTTGCCCTCTTGGCAAAAGTTGCCTTGCACAAAATACTCCCCGCGGTATATACTGAACCAAGATAATATACCCCAGGGGGTATCATTCGCGAAGGAGGTTTGCTCCATGCCTGTCTTGATCGATCAACGTGTTTGCGATAACTCGCCCGGCTGTTCGGCCATCCGGGTTTGCCCGAAAGACGCCATCATCTATGACCGCAAAGCGGGCAAGATCATCGCCGATAACTCTAGATGCACTTCCTGCGGCATCTGCCAACGGGTTTGCCCCGCGGGTGCGGTCAAGGTCTATCCCACCGAGGCCGCCCTGGAAGCTGCCAAGACGGAAATCGAAGGCAGCAACCTGACGGCAGACGACCTCCTGGAGCAGCGTTACGGCGTGCGCCCGGGTGACCCCAACGAACTGGGCACGAACATGGTCCACGTCGACTGCGGCAATTTCGCCGACGAAGTCCTGAAGTCGGATCTGCCTGTGGTGGTGGACTTCTGGGCCTCTTGGTGCGCCCCATGCCGCATTCTGGCTCCCACCTTCAAGGACCTGGCGGCCGAGTTCGACGGCCAACTCCGCTTCGCCAAGCTGGACACCGAAGAGTGCCAGCAGGTCCCGGCGGAGTTCGGTATCATGAGCATCCCCACGATGCTTTTCTTCCACAAGGGACGCATCGTGGAACGGGCCGTCGGCGCCCTGCCGAAGGACGCCCTGCGCACGAAGATCAAGAACGTTATGACCAAGGTCGGCGCCGCTTAGAAAGCCCGCCGTCTCCCACAGCAAACTCCGCCATCCATGGTGATGGGGTTGGGAACGTCACCCGCGACGTCCCAACCGCCGCTCCCCCATGACAATGGGGGCCAGAGCCCAACCGGTTGCCCGACCGGCGCGGTTCTGGCCCCCCTTCTTTTTTTGGGCCACCGACTAAGCTCTTTTGGGTATCATTGCCTCCTGAGTAATGTCCTTACCAATTAGTGATATTTGTCATCTAGCGGTATTGACGAATGTCATATTGTGCATTACAGTACAGATAAGACATTGATATGTTTCAATATCTCAAAGGCCTCAAACCCCGCCATCACTGAGAGGTGACCAGCCTTGCAGCCTTCTGAATGCGGACTCCTGTCCGATTTTGTGAAGGGGCTCACGAGCCCGACCCGTCTCAGGATTCTCTGCGCCCTGAGGGGCGGAGCGAAGCGCGTCACGGATATCGTCATGGAGACTGGTGGCAAGCAGGCCAACATCTCCATCCAGCTTGGCATCATGCGGCAAAAGGGGATCCTGGCCGCCCGCCGGGAGGAAGGCAACGTCTTCTACTCCATCGCCGACCACCGGGTGTTGGAGGCGCTGGAACTGCTGCTGGCAGTGGCTAAAGGCACTAGAACCCGCGAAACGCGGGTCTGAAACAGAACTACCGGAGGAGGAAAGAGGAATGACACCAGAAGAGCTCAGGGCCGTCAAAGCCCAGAAGGTAGTGGATGCCCGCGGCACGTCCTGCCCGGGACCAATCCTGGCCGCGAAAAAGGGAATCGTTGACGTCAAGTCCGGCGAAATTATGGAAGTCCTGGCCACCGATACCGGCACACAGAAAGACTTGCCGGCCTGGGCCAAGAAGATGGGCCACGAGTTCTTGGGCGTGGTGGAAGAGGCCGGCTACTGGAAGCTGTTCATCAAGAGGCTGAAGTAACATGGGTGCGGGTGCAGTAGCAACCGCGGCCGCGCCGGTCGGTGGACCTCTCGGCGGGGGTCATGGCGGGGCCAGTGGCTTCGCCCCCAGAATCCTAGCCTTCTCCACCAACAACATCTCCGACCCCGGCATCGATCTGGCCGGGAGCTCGCACATGCACTATTCCCCCAGCGTGGTCGTGATCAGCCTGCCCTGCTCCAGCGGCATCAAACCCGGCTGGGTCCTGCACGCCATCGAACGAGGGTTCGACGGGGTGTTCATCGCCGCCGACGGAGACGAGTGCGCCTTGCTGTCCGACTGTTCCGAACGCACGTCCCACATCGTGGCCGAGGCGCAGGAACTGCTGAAGAACCACGGCCACGACCCGCGCCGTCTGAAGATGGCCGCCATCTGTTCAGTCTGCGCCGAGCCTTTCACCAACTACATGCGGGAGTTCTCCGCTTCTCTGGCTGAACTGGGACCCGCCACCAGGAAGGGATAACTGATGGACTACGACATGCTGGTGGTCGGCAGCGGCATCGGGGGCATGGAGTCCGCCCTGAAGCTGGGCGACATGGGCTATAAGGTCCTGCTGGTGGAGAAGGAAGCCAGCGTGGGCGGGAAGATGATCCTGCTCAGCAAGGTTTTCCCCACCCTGGACTGCGCCAGT
>JAJYWN010000071.1 GCA_021791495.1 Bacillota bacterium | reverse complement strand
AGAGTAGCCAAAGTCTGTGGGCTTCTGGCACGCCAGTCCCACGACCCAGGCGCGGGCTTCGGGGGTGATTTGGGTCGGCCGTCCAGTCCGCTGAATGTCGTCCAGCGCGGCCCGCGGGCCAATAGCCAGGGCTTTTCTGATACACCGGTGGACTGTGGGGTTCGAAACCCCCGCCGCTTCGGCGATGCGGTCGATGGGCAGTCCCTCGTCATACGCGAGGAGGACCTTGGCCCGCTCCACGCGTCGGATCTCCTCGGTTCGGGAGTCCCGGACCTGTTCCAAGTACTTGCGGTCGTCATCGGTGAGGCTGGGCTTGGCGCGACGGGCGGTCATCGGCATCTCTCCCGTTTACAGGTTACACCAAGCATACCACACCTGGAAGGAAATGTCAAGACTTAGGAATCAATCTATTAGGTAGGCTACTCGCGACCGGCCGCGAGCACTTCGTCCGAAAACCGCTCTCCTGCTGTGACGTGGGTGTAGATCCACGCCTCTGGCCCAAAGCGTGTGCCGATATTTTCGTCATTGAGCCACTCAAATGACGACGAAATCGTCATTCCGGTTTTCGAAGACCTCCGGTCACTCTGGATGGTGCTACGTGTTTACGGAATAAGGGCCTCCTGGTTGACCATAATGCCCGTCGGTCGGGATTCTTGAGCCAAAAGCACCCTTGCCCCGGTCCGGAACCGACTTCGGGGCCTCCTCCATAGGTCCCGGGCGGGTGGCTTGACTAATCCGTAGTCTTTTCGAAAGCCCGAGGACGATGTTTTCGTCACTCCGGGCACAGAGGAACTGCCATGGGCACCGGTATCACGGCTCTCGCGGAATGAACAAAGCCCTTTCCGGAACGAATCCCGTCAAGGGCTCTAGTTCTCACGTGCTTCTGCTTCGTGCGCTTCTACCCGTTCTTAAACGACACCCCGAACCCGCCTCGCGGGTACTTCCAGTCGATGTTGGCGAAGGGGCAGCCAATGCGGCAGGCGCCACACTCGATGCAGCCTTCCCAAGACACCGAGACGTGGTTTTCTTCCCACTTATAGACCTGGGCCGGGCAGAACCGGGTGCAGGCGTATCCGTACTTCACGCACTTCTCCCGGCAGATATCATCGTTAATGACCCGCAGGTGGCCCCGGTCGTCGGGGTTGTAGCGGATCAAGTAAAGAAGGTCATCGATGCTGAGCCGCTTGGCCTCGGTCCCCGTGGCGATGGTGGCGCCCTGCGCCTGGGTCTTGACGTCGGGGGCCGCCGCCGGAGCCGGGCCGCCGCCCGCGCTTCTACTCGCGTCTACGCTCATCTTGTCGCCCTCCATCCTGCCCAGAGGTCCGAGAGCAGGCCCATCATGGACCGGCGATTGGTAACGGCCTGGACCATCATCTTCTCGTGTTCGGCCTTGGGCGCTTCGTCAACGTTCAGGAACCGGAACGCCGCCTCGCTGACCATCTCGGGATAGGACAGGAAGATCTGCGGGTGGCTATCAAGGTAGTGCTGGATACCGCGGTACTTGCGCAGGTCTTTCAGCACGAAGCTCTTGTCCAGAGCGTCTCGGTAGGCCGCGAACGACCGCGCCGAGTAATCTTTCCGCTCCTTGGCCTTGATGAAAGTCTCGGCCGCCAGGCGCCCGCTCTCCATGGCCAGGTTCGAGCCTTCTCGGTGGACCGAGTTCACCAGCATGGCCGAATCGCCGGCCACCATGAACCCGTCGCCGTAAAGCTTGGGCACCGCGTTATAGCCGCCCTCTGGAATGAGGTGGCCCAGGTACTCCTTGACTTCCCCGCCCGCGATGAGAGGTTTGATGGCCGGGTGGGCCTTGAAGTCCTCGATGACGTCGTAGGGGTGCTTGCCGCTCTTCACGTAGTCCGACAGCATGGCGCCCGCGCCGATCGAAATGGAGTCGGCGTTAGTGTAGATGAAGGAGATGCCGGTCAGTCCCGACGTGGACGCGCCCACCAGCTCGATGGTGGCGCCCATGCCGGCCGGGAGGTTGAACCGGTCTTCGATCTTCTCCTTCGGCAGAGCGATGATCTGCTTCACCGCCAGGGCCACGTGTTCGGGCTTGATGCCCAGGCGCCCGTCGGCCATTTTCGGAATCAGTGAGTTCAAGGCGTGCAAGCCGGCGGTGACGATGACCGCGTCGGCGTAGACCTTGCCGTCGTCGCGCCCCGTCTGGACTCCGACGACCTTCCCGTTCTCCCAGAGCAGGTCTTCCACGGCGGTCTCCGTGATGAGCAGCGCCCCCGCGTCCACCGCCTTCTGGGCGAACCAGCGGTCGAACTTGGCGCGCAGCACGGTGAAGGCGTTGGCCGGGCCTTCGTCGGGCACCCCGCCCTCGGCCGCGTGTCCCGGAACGAAGCGCGGGCTGCGGTAGCCAACCTTGGCCACCGAATCCGACGAGAGCATCCACAGGTTCTGCTCGATGACCGGTCGCTCCAGGGGAGCTTCTTTCCAGAAGCCCGGGACCAGCTTGTTCAAGGTCTTACTGTAAAGCACCCCGCCCATGACGTTCTTGGCGCCGGGAAACTCGCCGCGTTCGAACAGGACGACCTTCACCCCGGCCCGGGCCAGCGTGAGCGCGGCGGCGGTACCGGCCGGGCCGGCACCCACCACGATGCAATCAAATCGCTCGTTGCCGCTCATTGGGGCCTCGCCTCCTCGCCTGAAGTCTTGGCGTCCGCGGACTTCGCGGGCACCCCTGGCGGGACTTCACCGAGGAAGTCCTTCTTTATCTCGGCGGCGCTGATACCGGCGCCGGCGCCGTTCCTCCCGAGCCGCTCCCGGAAGATCTTCGTCAAGGCCGGAACCACTTGGAACAGGTCGCCGACGATACCGTAGTCGGCCACCTTGAAGATGGGGGCGTTCGGATCGCGGTTGATGGCCACGATAACGTCCGAGCTCTGCATACCGGCCAGGTGCTGGATGGCACCCGAGATGCCGCAGGCGAAGTAGATCTTCGGGCGCACCGTGGTACCGGTCTGCCCGACCTGCCGCGACACCGGCATCCACCCCGCATCGACACAGGCACGCGAGCAGCCGACCATGCCGCCCAGGACTTCGGCCAGCTCGTACAGGGGTTTGAAACCGTCCGCCCCGCCCGTGCCGCGCCCGCCGCTGACGATGATCTCGGCATCGGCCAGGTTCACCGACTCGTCCTGTTCTTTCAGCAGCTCGATGACCTTCGCGGCTACCCGTTCCTCGGTCAGCCCCAAGGGCTCGCGGATGACCCGCGTGTCGTGGGCTTCCAGCTTCTTCGGCTTGGCCATCACGCCGGGACGCACGGTGGACATCTGCGGCCGCCGGTTCGGGCAGACGATGGTGGCCATGATGTTACCGCCGAAAGCGGGTCGGGTCTGGCGCAGGTTCTTCGTTTCCGGGTCGATGTCCAGCCCCGTGCAGTCCGCGGTGAGTCCGGTGTCCAGCTCAGTCGCCACGATGCTGGCCAGGTCGCGGCCCAGGCTGGTGGCCCCGACCAAAATGACTTCCGGCTTGAACTTGTTGGCCAGGTTAACGATGGCGTGGGCGTAGGGTTTGCTGCGGTAGGCGGCCACCACCGGGTCGTCGATCAGGTAAACCAGGTCGGCGCCATTGGCCGAAGCCATGGCCACCACGCTATCAACCTTGTGACCGAGGACGATGGCCCCGATCTTGCATTCCAGTTGGTCCGCCAGCTCTCTGGCCTTCCCCATCAGTTCCCACGAAACGTTGGCGACCTTGCCCCCGTGCTGTTCGACGAACACCCAGACGTCCTTGGGTTCGGTGCGCGCCGGCTCCGAGCCGGCGGGGCCGGCCTCCGTCAGTCCCTTGGAATAAGCCTGCCACGCGGCGGGAGGCGCATCGCCGGCGGAAGGTAAGTTGGTCAAATCCTGCTTGCTCATTGGGCTGCCCCCTTCCCCCCGACAGCTCCGCGGGCAGTCAGCTTATCGACCAGCAAAGCAGCCGCGGCGGCCGGGTCTTCCTTACCCCCGGGGATGATCTCGCCGGGAGCGCGCGTGGGCGGCGGGAAGATGCGCTTCACGTTCGTGGGCGAGCCCTTCAGGCCCATCTTGGTTAGATCACCGCCGATGAAAGCTTGGTTCCATCCGGGCGGGTCGTAGCGCACGGCGCGCATGACATGGGGCAGGCTGCCATAGCGGATGCTGTTGGCTTCCTTGACCACGGTGAGGAGCGCCGGAAGCTTTGTCTTGATCACTTCCCGGCCTTCCTCGAGGAGGCGGTGGACGGTGATTTCCTTCTTTTCAAGGTCGACGCCTTCCACCTTCACCACGTAAGTGAGCTGCTCGAAACCCAACCGCGTGGCCACGCCCGGGCCCACCTGGGCGGTGTCACCGTCGATGGCCTGCTTTCCGGCCAGCACCAGGTCCACGGGGTGCTGTTCCGAGATCTTCTTCACCGCCTGGGTCAGGATATAGCTGGTGGACAGGGTATCCGAACCGGCGAAGGCGCGGTCGGTCAGGAGGATGGCTTCATCCGCGCCGAAGGAGATGCATTTCCGCAGAGCTTCCTTGGCCTGCGGAGGCCCCATGGTGACCACGGTCACCCGTCCACCGTATTTATCCCGTAGGGCCAGCGCCTCTTCCAGGGCGTGCACGTCATACGGATTGACGATCGACGGCACTCCGGTCCGGATGAGCGTCCCAGTTTTCGGGTCCATCCGGACTTCGGTGGTGTCCGGGACCTGCTTGATCAAGACAACCGAATGCATTCCGCCACCTCCGCGCCTATTCTTCATTAGCTTGTGCAGTCCAAACCCGGGCCCAAGGGTCGGGCTCCGGGTTAGGGTAATCCAATAGTACCTCGTGATGCAATGCACAAGTCAGGTCGTGAAAAAACAGTCTAACGAGATTATACAAGAAAGGCAGGGCCCCTGCCAGAGAAATAATTACGGGAGGCGCAACAACTGGGCAGGCCTTAACCGCGGTTTGGCAGGGCTTTCAGGCCATCTGAGTCCGCAGGATCTTCTCCAGGTGCGCCAAAGTGTAACATTCGAACATCTCGCAGTGCTCGCGGAAGTAGTCGACGGAACTGACGTCTTGCCATTCTTTCTCTGGAACGGTGTTCAGCCAGATGATGTCTTTCACCCGCCGTCGCATGTTGCCGACGATGGCGGCGGCTTCGGGGGCGGACAAAGTCTTGGTGTCGCTTACCACTATGATTATGGTATCGGAGGTCAGAGACTGGCGGTGGTTCAGGTGAAAAGTGCGCAGCGCCCGCGATAGGTCGGTCCCTTTCCCCCAAATGGAGCTGTGGTTCATGATGGCCGCCATGGTCTCCTCGAAGGGACGCTTCTCGTTAAAGTAAGGGGTCACCCGCTCCAGGTCTTCCGAGAAGATGAAGCTTTCAATGCCCCGGACCACTGAAGAAAGGCCGTAGATAAACTGCAGGACGAAGCTGGCGTATTTGGCCATCGAGCCGGACACGTCGCAGATGAGCAGGATATCCGGTTTTTCGATCTTCTTGCTCTTGTATTGCAGGTTGAACATGGTGCCTCCGTACCTGATGTTTGAACGGATGGTCCGGCGGAGGTCAACCTGTTGACGCTTGCGGGTCATGCGGTACCGGCGGCTGATACGGGTGGCCAAGCGGCGCGTGAGCTTCTTGATGATCAGGGTGACCTTCGGAATGTCCTTTTCGGGGATGTTCTTCATGTCCTCGTAGAGGATGGGGTCCTTCTCCTCCCCTGTCCCCGACAGGACTTCCTCGATGATCTGGTCCAGTTCCTGGTCCCCGGTGAGTTCCTTCTCCTTCATGATGGCGCCGTGCTCGTCTTCGTATTGCTTCTTCCAGCGCTCCAGGTGGCCGCGCACGATGTTCTCGATGAGCGGTTGGAAACTACGGTCGACCTTGTGGCCACCGGAGCTCTGGTCCAGGAACTCCTTGAGCTTCTGTTTCTGCTCCTCACCCATCTTCGAGTAGGCGGCCTTCTGTTCGTCGGTGAGGTCCAGGGGCTGCTCCTGGAAACGGAGTTCACGCTCGGCGTATTCCATCTGCGCGGCCTCTTCGGCCTGGCGGAACTCGCGCATCTCGATGCGCGCGGCCTTTTCCTCCACCGGCACGAAGAAGAGGTCGAAGGCCCGGTCGAAGATGAACTGCTCGTCCGGGTCCTTGACCAGGGTGGCGCGGAGGGCCGCTTTGACCTGGGGGCGGACCACGATGTCCACCATGGTCAGGGCGTTGATGGCGTCGACCGTTTCGGCCGAGCTCACTCGAATGCCCAGGTGGCGCAGCACCTGGATGAACTTGACGATGTTATTCTCGAAGTAATTCCGGACTTTGGCGTCCTGCGGGGTGTGCAGGATGTCGTCGATATGCTGGTCGATGGCCTTGATGTATTCGGGCGGTGGGCCGCCGCCCGGTTCGCGGCGCAGGCGCTCGGGTACGTGGCCGAGGTACTTCAGGCGGCTTTCGTCGGCGGGGGGCGCGGCGGGTTCCGTTTCCCGAGGCGGCGCGAGACGCACTTCCGGAGGTGGCCCGGCCTCCCGCTTCCCAGGCGCTACACCCGGTTCGGACGGGGGAGCCCCGGGTGCCGAATCACCGCCACCTGGTAGGAGGTTTCTTAGTGGAGCCAGGCGTGGATCGCGAGGTTCGGTCGGCAACACCGCCACCTCCCTTGTTGGACTTCAAGCCGTTGGTGTCGGGGATGGGCGCCGGGACGCCGGCCGCGGCCGAGCCTGGCTGATAGCGGACGGGCGCCGGACCCGAAACCGCCCGGGACACTATGTTTGGCCGCGGAGCGGGTTCGCCGGCCGCGCTCACCTGCGCCCCCGCGGTGGCACCGGTGCCGCGGGCGTCGGGCGAGCCACCGCCTGCGGCGTTGAGGTTCCCCAGCTGCGACCAAACGTACCCCATCACACTTTCGCTGCGCGTCCGCTCAGCGAAAACGTCCAGGTCCTCCTTGGTCTTCAAGAGGAAACTGATGGTCGCCCGAAGGAGTTCATCGGACAGCCGGTCGGCGTTCAAGGTGACCAGGGCACGGGCCCAGTCCAGCGTCTCGGCGATGGACGGCTTCTTCTTCACTTCAAGGTAGTACCGGATGTAGTTGACGGTGACGGCGATCTCCTCGGACAGGCGGGGGCCGGCCTCAGGGACCTTGGCATTGATGATTTTGATCTCTTTCTCCACCGAGGGGAAGTCGATGTGAAGGTAGGCGCAGCGCCGTTTCAGACCGTCGGAAAGCTCGCGCTCGTTATTGCTGGTGAGGACCACGACGGGTACTTGACGGGCCTGCACGGTGCCCAGTTCGGGTACGGAAACCGTGAAGTCCGAAAGCACCTCGAAGAGAAAGGCCTCGAACTCCTCGTCGGTCTTGTCGACTTCGTCGATGAGCAGCACGGGCCGGCGCCGGGCACGGATGGCCTTCAGAAGGGGTCGCTCAAGGAGGAAAGGCTCGGAGAAAAGGTCTTCGGCGCTACCTCCCTGGATCACCTTAGCCTGCTCAATGGTGAGGAGCTGCTTCTGGTAGTTCCATTCGTAGAGGGCCTTGTTCTCGTCCAAGCCCTCATAGCACTGGAGGCGGATAAGTTCGGTGTCGAAGATGCGGGCCAGGACTTTCGCGATCTCTGTCTTCCCCACGCCCGGCGCGCCTTCTACGAGCAAGGGCTTTCCCAACCGCAGAGCCAGATAGACCGTGATGATGATATCGTCGTCACTGATGTAGCCGTCCTTTTCGAAGGCCTGCCGGAGCCACTCACTGGTCAGGTTTTCGAGCGGGGGGGTTTCCATTCGTCTGCTCCTTCCGCTACTCGTTCTTACAGCTGAAACCGCCGGAAACTGTCAAGAGCAAGAATCGTGCCAGCGCAGAGGACCAAAAAGAAGGGTAACAGTATTAGTATACATGAAAAAGCCACGGCACGCGTCCGTGGCCTTTCGCACTGCTGTGGCATTTTCTGCTGCCTCTCCTCCGGGCCGACCGGCCCGGCGCGCGGCGTAAGGTAACTGAAACCTTAACGCCCGGAAGTCCCTCAGCCAAAGCTCGAACAGGAACCGCCCGACGTGGATGCGCCACCACCAGAGAGCCCGGACCCTCTGGAAGAGCCCATGGCAAAGGCCGCAAAGTGTTCCTTGATATCGGCTGAGCCGCAAGACGGGCAAGTCACTTTGTTCTTGTCTTTCCAGGAAACCAGTGTTTCAAAACGTTTCCCGCATTCACGGCAGGTAAACTCGTAATAAGGCAATGCTCCGTTTCACCTCCGCCCGCCGGAGCCACCGAAGGCGCCTTCTCCCGCCAAGCGGCGGTGCTCCTTCAGAATGCACAAATCCATGATGATGGGTATGCCGGCCGCCGTGGCCAGACGCTGGGCCTCGACCGAGGAAATGCCCTCCTGCAACCAGATCAAGCCCGGTTTCAGGGGGATCGCCTCCGTCACCACTCCGGGCGTGGCTTCAGAGGGCCGGAAGACGTCAACGATATCCACGGTCACGCCGGGGGGAATCTCACCGAGGCTGCGGGCCACCTTCTCACCTAGGATCTCGCCGCCGGCGGGGTTCACTGGTATGATCCGGTAACCTTGTTCCTTTAGGTAGGAGGCCACCTGGTAGCTGGCTCGTTCGGGAGTCCGCGAAAGACCGACCACGGCGACCGTGCGCGCTCGCGTCAGGTGGCGGCGGGCCAGGGTGTGCTGGTCGTTAGGCACTGTCACGGGATGGACTCACCTTCTTTATACCCCATGGGGTATCATCGACACGACCAATCGTACATCGTCGCGCCGGCTGCCGTCAAGTGGTCGACGACCTTCGCCGGACCGGGTCATTTGCCTTCCAATTGGTGCTTCAAGAGCTGGATGTCCCGGTCCAGCTTGGATTGGCGGGCGGCGATGGTCAGGACGTAAGCGAAGACCAAACCCGTCGTCAGGGCGTATGCCCAGAAAAGGAAACTCAGGCCCATAAAGTGATTGCCTCCTTACAAGTCCCGGAGTTCATCGCGGAGGAGCCGCGCCTGATGCCGGCTTTCCTCCAGCCTGCGCCGCAGGCCCAGGAGGTAGAAGTAGAGCAGCGTGAACGCGAAGACCGAGATCATCAAGGTCAAAGCCATGGACGGTTCCATGTTCATCTTCCCACCCTCGATGACGATGGGATGGGCCACCCTCCACCAACGGGCCGACATGTAAACCAGAGGAACGTCGGCGAACCCGACGATACCGAAAACCGCCCCCAGAACGGCCTCCCGCTCCGAGCCCCCTTCGGCGGCCGACCGCATCAGGAGATAGGCACCATACACGAACCAGAGGATGAGCGTAGTCGTCAGGCGCGGTTCCCAGTTCCACCAGACCGACCAGGCCACTTTCGCCCACATGGGGCCGGTGATCATGACGATGGTGGTGAAGACTACCCCGATCTCGGCCGAGGCGTAGGCCAGAACGTCCCACGAGGGCTTCCGGGTCCGCAGATATCCGATGCTGGCCACGAAGACGACGAAGAAGGCCAGAAACGCGTTCCAGGCCGAGGCCACGTGGAAGTAGAAGATCTTCTGGACCGGGCCCATCACCCGCTCATCCGGAGCGTACATGAATACGGCGTAGAGGGCTGCTACCAGTCCAATCCCTGTCGCCCAGGCCAGGATGCGGCCCCCGGTCGAAAACGCCGTGCGGTTCCGCGCCGTCGCCGGAGCATCCAGGACACGGTCGGGCTTAGATTCCAGTGAGTGTGGCTGCATCTTCATTCCCCTCCCAGCCGGTCTTTAACCCCGGTCGGCGGCAGAGAGCCGCCGCACCTCGTCCAATTCCCCCTCCAACTTGCCTTGGCGTTTGTGGAGGGCGGCTGTGTAGATGAAGAACAGACCCCAGACCACGGCAAAGACCCAAAAAAACGCGGAATGTGTCATCGTCCCACTCCCTTT